>JBIKVI010000002.1:0-49624 GCA_044356935.1 Silvanigrellaceae bacterium
GTGCGTGGCCCAGCGCGTGTGGCCTATGCCCACGGTGGACGTCGCGGGAAGGCGAGAAAGCTTGCCTTCTAGGTTCACGAGCTTGCCTTCCGCACGCTCGATGGCCACGCCTCCCTGGGGGGTGAGCATGGCGATGCCCGCCGAATCGTAGCCGCGGTATTCAAGACGCTTGAGTCCATTGAAGAAGAACTCTGGACGCGCGCCGGGGCCGACGTAACCGATGACTCCACACATGGGAGGATTCCTTTCCGGGCGACCCGTCGCACGGTATCGCCCGCGATGTCCCACGCCTCTGTCCTGCGCCATTTTCCTCGACGGGAATGGGGCGCGCGGAAGCGGCAGCGGGAGAGGTTTGGGCGAGTGGAAGATTTCCGGATGCAGAACCTGCGCAGACTCCCCGCTCTCGAGCGGAAGGGGCGCGCTGCCATGAGTCGCTTTTGTCGCCGGCATTGCTGCCGGAATTTGAGCGTTCTCTTCGAGGCCGGGCCGGCCTCCGGGGGTATCCGCCGAGACTTTCGATATTGGACCTCACGCGGCTATCCGCTGTGGGGTCCACCCCCGCCCCTCGTCACCTCGAACTCCGCGCACCCGCGCGTCGTCTGAGGCCTGGCGCTATCTCATCACTCTGGGGCGCATGGTGGCACGCGGGCGAAGCCTGTGTCAAACCGAGGCGTGTCCGTCAACAATCCGAGCCCCCGCGCACACGCGCGTGCCTTTGGGCAAATGGGTGGCTCCTGCGAGGTAGGTGAACGGCTCCACGATGACATCGGACTCGAAAGTCACGGTGGACTCCACGTAAGTGGCGCGTGGGTCGAGGAATTGCACACCGCGCGCCATCCACGCCTTCAAAACACGCGCCTGCACATATGCCGCCATGGCCGCCAACTGCTCCTGCGAGTTGACTCCCGCGAGCTCATTTTCGTCGGCGCCCACGAAGATCCCCACGCGACCTCCACCCGCACGCACGAGCGTCGGCACGTCGGTAAGGTAATACTCTCCCGCCGCATTGGAATTCCCTAGGCGAGGCAGGACGCCGGCTAGCAGGTCGCCGCGCGCGCACAAAAATCCCGAATTTGCCAGGCGCACGGCGCGCTGCGCTTCCGTGCAGTCCTTCTCCTCGCGGATGGCCGTGTAGGCTCCATGAGCATCGGTAAGGACCCTGCCGTAACCCGCGGGGTCCATAGGCTCGAACGCAAAGACGGTGGCGGCGTTCCCGTTCTCGCGGTGGGAACCGAGGTAACGCGCGAAGGTCTCTCCGGTCACCGCGGGCGTATCGCCGAATCCAACGAGCACGTCGCACGTACCCAAGCGCGCGGCGAGCCCAGGGTCGGCTTCCAGCGCTCCACGCAATCCGCAGAGGGCCGCATGGCCCGTTCCTTTCGCCTCATCCTGCCACGCCACACCCACGCGCGCGCCGGTGGCCTCGACGTGCGAGCGCACCATGTCGGCCACCACGGTCTGCGCCGGCGAGAGCACCACCGTCATTTCGGGAACACCAGCGTCGCGCAACGCATCGATGGCCCAAAGGACCAGCGGCTTACCCAGGAGCGTATGGGCGACCTTCGGCAAGCTGGTCTTCATGCGTTTGCCCAAGCCGGCCGCCAAAATGATCCCCAAGGTGTTTTCGAGGATGGGGCCCTTGGGAGAGACTGGAAGCGCGGCGCGCGCGACGGAACCTGTTCGGTGGAGAGTCATCGAGGATTCCCGGGGTGGCGAGGACGAGGCGAGCGACGCGCCTCGAAAGTAAACGCAGGTCTAAAAACGAACGTGAGGAAGGAACGGGAACGTCGGCGTCCCCGCGCCCCTCGGCACAAAGGAAACGGAGCCATGGCAACACACAACGCAACCGCCCTCGCCTGCGAGGCGAGCGCGCCCACTCGCGTCGACCTGGCCGGAGGAACGCTCGACATTTGGCCGCTCGCTCCCATCCTACAAGAAAAGTTCGACTTGTGGAACGCGCCCGTGCAGACAGTGAACGTCGCCATCGACCTGCGCGCGAGTGCGCGACTGGACCTTGTCCCCTCCCCTGGAATCGCGTTGGCCTGGTCGTTCGAGGATAGAACCCGCCCCTCGCGCGAGGAGGGAATGAGCCTGTCGGGCGATGTGGCTACGGACTACCCCTTGCACCGCGCCGTAGTGCGTCACTACCAGCGGCGCCTGCTGGAGGCGGGCTTCGCACGTGTCCATCTCTCCACCGACGCACTCGCGCCGAAAGGGAGCGGACTCGGTGGCTCCAGCAGCGTGGTCGTGGCCATCCTCGCGGCCTTCCAGACACTCCTCGAGCGCAAGGATCCGCGCACGACGGCCCTGTGCGAAGTGGCCAAGAACCTCGAAGCGGGGCTCCTTGGCGGCCTTGCCGGCAATCAGGACCACTTCGGCGCGGCGTTCGGAGGCGTCCAGGCCGTGCAGCACTCTGCCGAGGGCAGCTCGACCCGTCGCCTGGCGTGCGATGGCCGCGCGCTTCTTTCTCACGTGGTCCTCGCTCACAGCGGTCAGCAGCATTTCAGCGCGTTCAACAACTGGCTCATCCTCGAGCGCGTCCTCACTGGACACGCCGGCACCCTCGGCAAGCTCGCGAGCATCGCGCGCATCGCCCACGAGGTCGTCGAGCCCCTCGAGGCGGGCGATTTCGCGCGCGTGGCGAAGCTCGTCTCAAAGGAATGGGAGTACCGACGCGTGCTGGCCGAAGGCGTGACGACACCCATCCTGGACACGCTCCACGCGGCCGCCTTGAAAGCCGGAGCCGCGGGAGGGAAGGTCTGCGGCGCCGGAGGAGGCGGCGTGCTCGTCATGTTCGTCGACGATCCCGGAGCTCGCGGCCGCGTGGAGCGCGCCATCGTCGAGGCGGGGGGAACCCTGCTCCCCGCGGGTTACGCCGAAACCGGGGTCACAGTTACGTTAGGCTCCGACGCGACCGGAAGAACGCCTTGAGCATCGTGGACGCCTCGGCCTCGCGCGCACCCACGCTGATTTCGCAGCGGTGGTTGAGCCGCGGATCCTGCAGGACGTTGGCGAGGCTCCCCGCCGCCCCGGTTTTGGGATCCCTCGTGGCGAACACCACGCGCCCTACCCGCGCGTGGACGAGCGCTCCCGCGCACATGAAGCAGGGTTCCAAAGTCACGTAGGCTGTGAGATCCGAAAGTCGCCAGCGCCCGAGCACGCGAGAAGCCTCGCGCAGTGCGATCATCTCCGCATGGCCGGTGGGATCGTGGGCCGCCTCGCGCGTATTGTGGCCCGAGGCGACCAGGGTTCCCGTCGCATCCACGAGCACGCAGCCCACGGGCACGTCGCCAGCGCGCTCGGCGGCGCGCGCGTGCTCCAGGGCTTCATCCATCCAGCGGAGGTCGTCGTCGGAGTGCGGCGATTCCTCGCCGGCTGAGTTCTTCGTCATGCCCGTCATGGTATCAAGTGGAGCGCTCCTGGCAAAAGACCCCGCTCGAAAAGGATGATTGTGAGACTCCATTCCAGCGCGATCGAAGCGATCCTCGAGGCCATTCGGATTCACGACCCCGTGGCGGAGGCCTCTAAAGTTTTCGACGGGGCAAAACGCCAATCGGCCGGCGCTGAATTGTCACTGAGTGGTGTGGTTTGTAGAATGGTGCTCGCCTAGGAGTACACCATGCGTTTCTGCGCTAAACCAAACCAGACCTTCGCGAATTGCGCTTTCGCCACGGCCTTTCTCCTGCTGTCGCCTTGGCCCACCCTCGCCCGCGGCGACAGCTCTTCGAATCGGGACGCTCATCCCTTTTTTGTATCGGCAATGCCTCTTGGCTTTATTCCCAGAGGCGCAGCCGGTATTGCGCTCGGAGTCCACATAGGACCAAGGAGCGCCCTGGAACTTTTCGGCGAGACGGGGAAGTCGCTTCAGATGACGGAGTTCGATGAATCGATCCGCACACGGGCGGGGATTCGCTTCCTGGGTTTCCCGACCGATTCCCTCTTCATCGGTTTCGGCTTGGCCTACGATGAATACGTGAACAGAAAGTCTGATCGTCTCGCGCTCCCCGCGGATAGCACCTCTCAAGCGAGGATCCGATAGGAGGGGAAGCTTTCCCAACTCGAGGCTGAATTTTCGCTGGGCAATCGTTGGCAGTTCGACTCGGGATTCCTCATCGGAGCCACGTGGTTCGGTCTGTCCGAGGGCCACCAGACCTTGAGCGTTCGCTCGAAAAACATCCAACAAGAAGGAAACCCGGACACCGCGGAAAATCGAAGACGGGAATTTGAAGACGACATGAAGTTCCAGGCAAACTCCACGTCGGTCCACTTCGCCAAGTTCCACCTAGGCTGGGCGTTCTAAGTTAAGGTCTCGAACCGGTCGACCGCACGAATCGCTGTGCAAATGCGCGGAATCGAGGCCAAGGGCGAGAATCGTGCGCCCGACTCCATGGGATGCTACTGTCGCGCACCGCCCTAGGAAAAGGAAAAGCGCGCATGAATTGGAGCCTCCTGCCTCCCGCCTGCCTCGCCATAGGACTCGCCGTGGGCCTGTTCGCTCCCGCGGCCCTCGCCCCGCATAAAGCGCGCATCTCCCAGGTGGGCAAATACATTCTCCAAGCATCGGTGGTCCTCATCGGCTTCACCATCCCTCTGGCAGACATCGGGCAGGCGGGCGCCGATGGGTTTCGGCTCGCTCTCGCGACCATTGCCGGCATCATCGCGCTGGGCATGCTGGGCGCGCGTCTCCTCGGCACGCCCTGGCGCTTGGCAGCGTTAGTTTCGGTGGGCACAGCTATTTGCGGAGGCAGCGCCATCGCAGCTCTGGCTCCCGTCGTGAACGCCAAGTCCGATGAGGTGGCCGCATCCCTGGCGACGGTATTCTTGCTCAATGCCATCGCCCTGTTCCTTTTTCCTGTCCTTGGTCACTCCTTCTCGCTTACGCCGGAGGCCTTCGGTCAGTGGGCGGCTCTTGCCATCCACGACACCAGCAGCGTCGTGGGCGCGGCGCTCGCCTATTCGCCCGAGAGTCTGCCCGTGGCAACCACCGTCAAGCTCGCGCGCGCGCTCTGGATAGCTCCCGTATGCCTGGCGGCGGCCCTTTTGATGCGCAAAAGCACGCGCGCGCGAGGGATTTTCGCGTGGATACCGTGGTTTATTCCCGGCTTTCTCGTGACGTCGGCAACGCGCGACTTCCTGCCGATCGCGCTCGTGGGTGCGCTTGGTGTCGCTTCGAAGATCGGCTTCGGGCTCGCACTGACTTGCGTGGGACTTGGGGTCAACCGACTGGTGTTCGCCAAGGCCGGGGGAAGGGCCTTGGCGCTGGGCGTCGGGCTCTGGGTGATCGCGGCGGTTTCGACGTTCCTCATCGTCTTAAAATTCCCATCCAACTGACCAAAAACAGCCGACCTCGATTCGTTGGAAGAGTCAAGCAAGCTCATTCGTCGCGGCAAGGGTCCTGGGACGCGTTACTTCCTGAGGTGACTTGCCCGCTCCTCGAGTCCCGCGTTTGCAACGACGGCCGTGTTTCATTACATTCGTGTGAACTCTACACTCATTCCTGAGGGGGTCACGCGTGAGCCTTCTTGCCTCCCCGCCGGCCCCCGCACCCGTCGTGCGCACACGCGAACGCCTCGCCGAGGTGTCCTGGTTCGCGCCCCTCTGCAACGACGATTACGAGCACCTCGGCGTGCCCGATCCCGCCTTCAAGAGCACGTTCGACCACACCGCCGATATCCTGCTCGCAGCCGATCGCCTCGGCTACAACAATATCCTTTGCCCCTCGAGCTACCAGGTCGGGCAAGACACGCTCCTTTTCGCCGCAGGAGTCGCGCCACGCACGCGTGCCATCAGCCTCCTCACGGCCGTGCGTTGCGGCGAGCTCCACCCGCTCATGCTCGGGCGCAGCCTTGCCACGCTCGATCACATGCTGAGCGGCAGGCTCACGGTCAACATCATTTCAAGCGACATGCCGGGCGAATCCGCCGACTCCGCTTTGCGTTACCGACGCTCGCGGGAAGTCATCGAGGTCCTCAAACAGTGCTGGACGCGTGAGACGGTGGACTACGAAGGCGAGTTCTACCGGTACAAGGACGTGCCCACCGATCCGGTGAAACCCTACCAACAAAACGGCGGCCCGCTGCTCTACTTCGGCGGCATGTCGCCCGACGCCATGGATCTCTGCGCGCAACACTGCGACGTGTTCCTCATGTGGCCTGAAACCGAAGATAGGCTCGCGAGCCACATGAGAGTGATGAGCGAGAAAGCCGCTGCCCACGGCCGCGCCATCGATTTTGGACTGCGCGTCCATGTCATCGTGCGCGAAACGGAGGCTGAGGCTCGCGCCCAGGCCCACAAACTCGTCTCGCGGCTCGACGATGCCGTGGGCGAGGCCATCCGCGCGCGCGCCCTCGACTCCAAAAGTTACGGAGTCGCGCGTCAGGCACAGATGCGCGACCTCTCCGATGACGATGGCTACATCGAGCCGCACCTGTGGACGGGCATCGGCCGCGCCCGCTCGGGTTGCAGTTGCGCGCTCGTGGGCGATCCCGACCAGATCGTCGCCCAACTGGGCCGTTACATGGACATGGGCATCCGCGCGTTCATCTTTTCGGGATACCCCCACCGCGAGGAATGCGGACTGTTCGCGCGCCATGTCTTGCCCCGTCTTCCGCGCGCCTCCCTCGCACGCATCCAGAAACGCATCCCCGAACGGGATCCCCTTACGCCCCTGGCAGCCGGGAGTCGAAAATGACCCTCTCCTCACCCAAGCACACCCTCTCCGCGGGCGGCACCTCGCCGACACGCGCGCATGCCCATCGCGTTTCTCTCGACGCTGGCGAACTGTCGTTCTCGCGCCTCATTTACGGCTGTTGGCGCATGGCAGATCACGGCCAGGACACGCGCCCGCAGACCATCGTCAGCCGCATCGAGGCTTGCCTCGAGCGTGGCATCACGACGTTCGACCACGCCGACATCTATGGCGGCTACGAGGTCGAACGGGTTTTCGGCAACGCCCTGCGCGCGGTACCGGAGCTCAAGAAGCGCATGGAAATCGTGACCAAGTGCGGCATCAAGCTGGTGCACCCGGCGCGTCCCGCGCATCGCCTCAAAACCTACGACACGCGCGCGGAGCACATCGTGTGCTCGCTCGAAAACTCGCTCGCGCTTTTGGGTGTGGAATGCGTCGACATGCTCCTGCTCCACCGGCCTGACCCCCTCCTAGACCCTCATGAGGTGGCCACGGCCTTCTCCAAGCTCCACAAGGAGGGCAAGGTGAAGGCCTTCGGCGTGTCCAACTTCCTCCCGCACCAGGTGGAAACACTCCGCGCCTTCTCACCCGTTCCCATTGCCGCAAATCAGGTTGAATTCCACTGCCTGCGAACCGCGCCTCTTAGCGACGGCACGCTCGATCAATGCGCACGGTTGCGCATGCTGCCCATGGCGTGGAGCCCTCTTGCCGGAGGGGCTCTCGTAGACCCGGCGCATTCCGACCCCCGTGTGGCGCGCACGCGCACCGCACTCGCGCGCATCGCGCAAGAGCACGATACCGGAGTCGAACAGGTGGCTCTCGCTTGGCTCCTCGCGCACCCTTCGGGCGTTGCACCCGTCATCGGTACGCAACGCGTGGAGCGCATCGAGTCGCTCTCCCGCGCACGTGAAGTGGTCCTCGCGCAAGACGAATGGTTCGAAATCCTCGAGGCCGCGGAAGGAAGGGAGGTACCATGAAATCGCTCACGCTGGCGCTCGCGACGTGCGCCTTCTCCGCCAGCGCCTTCGCGGCAGCCCCCTACGCAGGACGCACTCTGCGCGTCCTGTCGTTCAACGACTCCCATGCAGCCGCCGTCGGGAAACGACTGCCCGAGTTCGAAAAGCTCACGGGCGCCAAGGTCGTCTTCGACGCCATCGCCTCCAACACCGTAGCGGCCAAGACGTCTTCTGATCAGGCCGCCGGTGGGACCTACGACGTCTATGCGGTCGACGAACCGTTCATGCCCCAGCTCTCGCCCTTCTTCCTGCCGCTCGCCCAATGGCCCGCTCCCAAAACAGTCGCCAAGTCGGAACTCGATACATCGAAGTACCTTCCGGCAGCGCTCGCCGGCGGATCGTACAAGGGGCAACCCTTCGGTCTGCCTATCAATGGCAACGTCTATATGTTCGTCTACCGCAAGGATCTCTTTGGCGACGCCAAGGAGCGTGCGGCGTTCAAGGCGAAGTACAAATACGACCTCGCCGCTCCCTCCACCACCGCGCAAATGCGCGATGTGGCCGAGTTCTTCACGCGCCCTCCAAAAAGCTACGGATTCGCGCCCTTCACCAAGATGAGCGAGGGCACGACGGTGGAAGCGATTTGGGTGCTCGCCACCTTCGGCGTGCGGCTCATTGACGACGACCTGAACCTGGTGATGGACGACGCAAAGGCCACCAACGCCTTCGCCTGGTACCTTGAGATGATGAAGTTCGCGCCGCCGGGCGCCACCGCGTGGCACCACGCCGAACGCATGGCCGCCTACTCTAGGGGACGCGTCGCGCAGATGATGACGTGGCCCTCGTTCGTCAAGGATCTCGAAAACCCCGGAAAGAGCCTCGTTGCTGGAAAGAACGACTACGCCCTCCCTCCCGCCGGCCCCGACGGCAAGCCTGCGGCAGTGGCCGGCACTTGGGCCCTGGCGATTCCGAAATCGTCGAAGCAAAAGGAACTCGCCGCAGAATTCGCCGCGTGGTGGGGATCCCACTCATTCGGGAAGTCGATCGTCGAAGCAGGCATGAACCCCGCACGGCGCGATCTTCTCGAAGACGCGGCCTTGGCCAAGGCCAACCCGTGGTTCCCGGGCATCCTCAAGACCTTCGAAGTGGCTGTGGTCCGCCCGCGCTTCCCCGACTACAACAAAGTGAGCGACGTGGTTTCGCAGAACTTCACCAAGATGGTCTCGCGGCAAATCACGCCCGCCGCCGCAGTGAAGGGCATGCGCGAAGGCATCACGCCCTTGCTGGCCTCGGCAAAGAAGTGAGGCGTCGAGCTCCGGCTACCGCTCCGGCTACCGCTCCGGCGTGGGCGTTCCTTTGGCCGACGCTCGCGCTCCTGGGCGTGCTCCTGGCCGCGCCCGTGGGCTACGCCTTCTTCATGAGCTTTCGTGACACCACTGCCGCGACGCTCGCCCAAGGCGGCGACGCGTTTGTGGGATTGGACAACTACGTAACGCTGCTTGGCGACGCCGAATTCCGCGCGAGCGTCTGGCTCCTGCTCAAGTTCATCGCCGTGACAACCGCCCTCGAGGTGCTTCTCGCCACCGCGGTGGCCTGGTGGCTCGACCAGGTCGTTCGGCCTTGGCGCATCATCGAAACCCTTCTCATCGTCCCCATGTTCGTCATCCCCGTGGTGAGCGGATTGACGTTTCGTTATCTCCTTGATCCGAGCGAAGGCGTGTCCGGACTGGTGTGGGGATGGTTCGGAGCGGAGGCGCCGGGTTTCCTTGGCGACGCGGATCTCGCCTTCTGGGCCATCGTGCTGCAGGACGTTTGGCGCATGTGGCCTTTTGTTTTCCTTATCATTTACGCAGGCTTCAAGAGCTTGCCGCGCGAACCCCTCGAGGCGGTTCGCCTAGACGGCGCCAACGCGTGGCAGGCCTTCTTCCACGTCATCCTTCCCATGCTGCGCCCCACGCTCCTGGTGGCCGTGCTGCTCAAAGTGGTGGAGAGCCTCAAGGCTTTCACCGAAATCTACGTGATGACCGGCGGCGGCCCGGGCGAAGCCACGAGCCTGCTGTCCATGTACGTGGTCAAGCAGGCGTTCACGTTCTTCAAGGTAGGCTATGGTTCCGCGGTTAGCATTTTGCTGCTCGCGGTGGGCGTTTCGCTCGCTGTGGGAGTGGGTCTCGCACAACGCCGACGGGAACGGCGCGCCTCGCAGCTCGCGGGGGCAGCGCCATGAGCGGCAAGAATGCCACGAGAGTGCCCCGTCTGCTCCTGCTCGCGCCCATCCTCCTCTTGGCCTGCATCCAGATCTTCCCCGTCGTCGTCATCGTCCTCACGAGCCTCAAGACACCCGTCGCCCTGCTCGAAAGCAAGCTCTTCGCCTTCGAAGCGGCGACCTTTGATTTCGCCAACTACCGTCGCGTTCTCCTGGAGGACGGCCTTCCCGCCACGCTGCGCAACTCGCTCGCGGTGGCCATCGGATCCACGGCGCTGTCGGTTGGCGCGGGGGCCATGGCGGCCTTCGCCCTGGCGCGCATCGAGTTCCGTTTCAAGGCGGCTTTCAAGGGCGCTATCCTCGCCGCGCGCCTGTTGCCTCCCGTAGCCCTCGCCGTGCCGCTTTTCCTGCTCGTCACACGCCTCGGGCTCGCCGACACGCGCATGGGCCTCGCGCTGGCGCATTCGGCGTTCAACTTGCCATTCGCCATATGGCTCCTCACGCCCTTCTTCGCGGGCATCCCCAAGGAACTCGAGGAGGCCGCCACCGTGGATGGGTTCACGCGCTTCCAGATTTTCCGCATCGTCTACTTCCCCCTGGCATTGCCGGGGGTCCTGGTGGCCTCCCTCTTCTGTTTCCTTTTGAGCTGGAACGATTTCCTGTTCTCGCTCATCCTCGCCGGATCGGCGACCAAAACCGCACCCCTGGCGGTCAACGGCTACATGACTGGTTTTGGACCCGAATGGGGCCCCATGACCGCCGCGAGCGTGGTCGTCCTGGTGCCGGTGTTCGTGCTCTCGCTTTTTCTTCAACGCTCGCTCGTCGGCGGCATTCAATCCGGAGGCATCAAGGGATGACGTTCTTTCCCCGCATCGAATCCCTCACCTCGCGTGCGGGTGCACCCGAGGAAGCTGAGGGCGCGTCATCGCTCTTGGTGCGCGGCGGACTCGCCACGCTCACAGCCTCGGCTGCGATTCCCTTGCGCGCCCGTTTCCCATCGGGCGCAGGAGTCGACGTCTCGCTCACCGCCCTCGACGGAGAAGCCTTCCTCCTCGAAATCGGCGCAGGGCCATGGCCCCTCACCGATGCGCTCCCGCGCCCCACGCCGCCCGAAGCCCTGCGTTGGCGAGCGGAGGACGCGCGCACATTCGCTTGCGGCGCAACGCGATTCCGGCTCGGCCCCGACGACGTGGCTCCCGGCCGCGGCGGTGTTCCCGCTCAATTCTCCTTCCTGCGCGCCCTCGAGGCTCTGACTCACGCACTCGACGATACGCCTCTGCTCGCAAGCGTGGGGGAGGATTACAACGTGGGCAACGTGCCCATGCGATTTCCCTTGTTCCGTTATCGCGACGCGCACGTCGAGGGTTACGGTGTGTCGCTAGGCCTCTCGCACGGGGACGTCATCTACGGCGCTGGGGAGGACTTCGGATCGCTCGCCAAAAACGGCCGCGTCTTCGACTTCATTAACGCCGACGCCTTGGGCGTCAACGGCGAAACGCGCTACCAGAGCACTCCGACGTTCTGCTCGAGCCGCGGCTGGTCGATCACGGTGCTGTCGCGCGAACCCTGTCGGGTCGACGTTGGTCGCTCGCGGGCCGACATCATGACCATCACATCAGGCGGTCCTCGCCTGCGCTTGCTCCTGCAGTTCCTCCCGGGCGCGCGCGAGCGCGCGAGCCAGCTACGAGCCTTGCTCGCGGGCATCGCAGGCGTGCGCGGTGTCCCATCCTGGACCTTGGGCCTGTGGCTGTCCCGTTGTTTCTATAAGGACCAGGCAGAGGTCGACGGGGTCATCGCGGCGGCCAAGGAACACGATTTCCCGCCGGGCGTGGTGAACCTCGACGCGCGCTGCTGGATGCGAGCAACTACGCGCACCGACTTCGTTTGGGACACCTCGCGCTTCGAACCCTTCGAGAGCTACCTGCCTTCCCTGCGCGACCGCGGGTACGAGGTGTGCCTGTGGGAAAATCCCTACGTCTCGTGCGCCACCGAAACACTGCACGCCGAAGGCGTGCACGAAGGCTTCTTCGCCAAAACTCCCGAAGGCGAAACCTATGCGCTCCAATGGGTTCCCGAGGGTCTGCCGGGCTTCCCAAAGCCACCCGATGCGGGGCTCGTCGACTTCACCAACCCGGCCGCGCGTGAATGGTGGAAAGACAAGCATCGTCCGTTCCTGCGAGCGGGTGTGAAGTGCTTCAAGACCGATTTCGGGGAGGAGATCCCCTTCGACGCGGTCTTCTCCGACGGTTCCAACGGGTGGGAGCTGCGCAACGCTTACTCCGATCTATACAACGACTGCGTCACCGAGGTCCTACGCGAGGAGCATGGCGACGACGCTATCGTGTGGGCGCGCTCGGGCTGGCTCCACACGTTCCGTTATCCCGTGAAATGGGGAGGTGACAGCCAAACCCACTTCCGCGCGTTGCGCGGTTCCCTGCGCGCGGCCCTCAGCCAAGCCGCTGGTGGGGCCATGTTCTGGAGCTACGACATCGGCGGCTTCTACGGGGAACACCCGGACCCGCGCTTTTTTCTGCGCGCATTCCAAATGGGCATGTACTTCACCCACGCGCGGACCCACGGCATTACCGAGCGCGAACCTTGGCGCTTTGGCCCCGAGGTGGAACGCCTCTGCCGCACGGCATTGCGCGCGCGACTGGCGTTGCTTCCCTATCTCGAGCATGTCATGCGCGCCTCCGCTCAGCGCGCCGAAAGCGGCGTGCTCCCGCTCTGGATGACGCATCCATTCGATCCGACTACGGCGCACATCGACGACGCCTTCTTCCTCGGCGACGATCTCCTCGTCGCTCCGTACCTCGACGCGGCCGCAACGCGCAGCGCGTACCTGCCCGTGGGCCGCTGGCGCGACCTTCGCACGGGCACACTCCACGAAGGTGGTCGATGGCTGGCACTCGACGCCAATGCGCAACCCCACGCCCCCGCGTTCGCGCGCGTCGATTCGGCCTTCCGGGAGTGTTTCGACCGGGCTAGCGCGATTCTGGGAGGTGACAATGGCATCCATCTCCCTTGAGCGCGTCGGAAAGAGCTTCGGCCGCACCGCCGTTCTGCACGAGCTTTCGCTGGAAGTCGCCGAGGGCGAGTTCGTCGTATTGCTCGGGCCTTCGGGGTGCGGCAAGAGCACGTTGTTGCGCATGATAGCAGGCCTAGAGGACCCTACCTCCGGCCGCATCCTCTTTAGCGGAAAGGATGTCACGTACGCATCGCCCCGCGATCGCGACGTGGCCATGGTGTTCCAGTCCTACGCCCTTTACCCGCATATGGATGTGGCCGAGAACATGGGATTGGCACTGAAGCTCAAGGGCGTGCCACGCGCCGAGCGCGATGCCCGCGTGACCGCCGCGGCGGAGATGCTAGGCCTCACCACTTTGCTCGCTCGCAAGCCGCGCGAACTCTCCGGAGGCCAACGCCAACGCGTGGCCATGGGGCGCGCCATCGTACGCGACCCGGTGGCTTTCCTCTTCGACGAACCTCTCTCTAACCTCGATGCCGAATTGCGTCTCAAGATGCGCACCGAAATCAAAAAACTCCATCAGCGCCTGCGACGCACCACACTCTACGTAACGCACGATCAGATGGAAGCGCTCACGCTCGCCGATCGCGTGGTCGTCCTGCGCGGCGGCGACGTCCAACAGGTAGGAACGCCCCTCGAGGTATTCCGCCGCCCGCGCAACCTTTTCGTGGCAGGGTTCCTCGGTTCGCCAGCCATGAACCTCTTGCGGGCGCGCGTGGCGTCCATCGAGGGGCCGACCGCCCGCCTTGATATTGAAGGCTTCGGAGCCGAGGCGTGTTTGCCGCTTTCCGGCTGGAACGTGCGCGCGGGGCAAGAAGTCGTGGTTGGCTTGCGACCCGAGGAACTCGTAGTGACCGGTGGCGGATTCGGAGCCGGTGAGCCGAACGCCGAACCTTTCGCTTTGCGATGTGGGGCGCATGTTTCTTTAGTGGAACCGTTGGGTACTGAAATGCTGGTGACTCTCGATTCGCCCCGAATGGCGACCTCTGCCGGTCGCGTAGTGGATTCTGCTCAGGACTCATTGGTCCACCGATGCGTGTTGCGGGAAGACGTGCGCGTGGGTGACGTCGTGGAGGTCGCCCTGCCCGCCTCGCGGGTGCATGTGTTCGACGCGGCATCGGAGTCGACGACGAGGCTCTAATGGGGCCTTAAAGGCGTCGTCAACATGTTAGAAGTGCACCCTGCCGGGCGCACAACGAAAAAACCCGCCCTAAGGCGGGTTTCAACATCAAAGTGGTGGCGGAGCGAGCGAGATTCGAACTCGCGGTAGAGTTACCCCTACGCGTCCTTAGCAAGGACGTGGTTTTAGCCACTCACCCATCGCTCCAAACCGTAGCGTGGGACCAAGGACAGTGTACACCAACTCCGTAAGGAGTCAGAAGGAAGGTGGCGCGCGGTAAGCGATTCGAACGCCTGACCGCCAGATTCGTAGTCTGGTGCTCTATCCAGCTGAGCTAACCGCGCGTCTACGAAACACAGGCCGAAACCTGTTTTTCGATGGGCCGATACCTACCTTGGTGGCAAACGGCAGTCAAGGCTCATCTGGCCCTATTTTAAAAGCAAGGTCATTTCTTAAAGTAGTTATAGATTTGCTTAGACTCAGCTTCCGTCGCCAAGCCTGGCTGCATGGCGGAGTTCCCATCCTTCACGACGGCCACGAAGGCGGCTTCGGTCAGAGTCGTGTCCTTGAGTTTCACGGACCCATCGGCTCCATGGCACCCCGCGCACGCATTCGCATAGACGGCAGGCAACACTTTCGCTTCGTCCCCGGTTCCTCCCCCCGTGGTCGCCGTGGCCGTTGGAGTCGGCGTTGCCTCTTCCTTTTTGTCGTCCTTGTCGTCACCACAGGCCACGACCAAGGTGGTGAGGGTC
The DNA here is from genome assembly GCA_044356935.1 of Silvanigrellaceae bacterium. Taxonomy (GTDB): domain Bacteria; phylum Bdellovibrionota_B; class Oligoflexia; order Silvanigrellales; family Silvanigrellaceae; genus JADCJN01. The sequence goes on from JBIKVI010000002.1 coordinate 14,748, forward strand.
AGTGCGCAAATGCACGCGAGCGGGATCTGCGAGAGCTTCATGACGCTGCCTCCGGGGGATGCGACGCGCCCATGCGGCGCCGATACCCACGAGAGTGCCACGGATGCCCTTCTAGGCGGAGGGGTCCGAATTGGCGGAAGGCAAGAGTGTGCCGGAACCAACGGGAAGGAGTTGGACCCTCAGTTCCCCGTCTCGCCGCCCTGAAACTCGGAGCCGTGCTTCAACCAACCGAATATCTTTTTGCCTACAGGCGTGTTGAGCCAGGTGAGGTTGTCCTTGGAGCCAGCCGTTCCCTTGGGCATCGTTCCTCCTGTGAGCGAAGCGATGGAGCGGTTGCGCAAGTCCAGCCAGTCAGATTCGTTGACGAGGGGAAAGTTACTGTAAGCCTCTCCTCCCTCGCCATGGCATCCGCCGCAGGACTCCTGGAGATCCGGCTGCACGTCTAAAAAAGCGGTGTAAGTGAAGTCCTCCGGATTGACCTTCGGCACACCTAGCCCGGGAGATGCGCCTCCCCCGCCCCCAGGACCGGGGCTCGTGCCCGACGGGCCGCCGAGCTTGTGCTCGGTCATCACGTCGGTTCCAAGGCGAATCCATTCGAGGAGGAACTTCCCATCGGGCGTGTTGCGAAACTTCATGTCGCTTGGGGGCATGACCTTGGCTGGGTCGGTTGAAGTCAGTCTCTCATAAACGTCCTTGCGAACCGTGCGCACGGCGCGCAGGTCGGTCAGGGGCACGCCTGCGCGTACGCCCCCGGGAGAGTGGCACCCCGAGATGCAGCTCTTCTCAAGAACAACGCTAGCGTCCTCGAAGCGGATGGCAGCGCCCACAGGACGCACTACGGGAATGACATTTGTCTGTTTCTTAGGGGCTTCCGAGCATGCTCCGAGGAACGCGCCCGCGACAAGCCCCAGCGCGAGGAGGAAAATCTCCAGGGCTGGCTGAATGTGCGTGCGAACATGGATGCGCGGAAAGGGCATGCGTCGTATCCCTCTGGGTAGGGTTATCGGCCGCTCCGCCCTAGACCTAAAGCCCGTTACCATCTCGATTTCCAGCGTCCTTAGGCTGGCATTGAACCGTCTGGGATTTTGATGAAATCAGCCAACTTCCCAAAGGGGCCCGTAACGATGCGACAGGACCAGGGGCGGTCAGGATCGAAGGCACCGCCAGGGGCGTCAAAGGCGTGGGTTGGCGGTTCCGAAAAACGCACCACTCGGTGGTTATTGGTGTCGACGATCCAAACGTCTCCCTCTTCGTCAACACACAAGCCTCCCGGTTCCGAGAGGGGGACTTCGAGCCCCAAAGGCGCCGTCCAAACCGCGCCGCGCGCCGTGGAAACGAAACGCACCGCGCCGTTGTAGGAATCGCAAACCCAGAATCCCTGAAGCGCCCTGGAGGCTGCGACATCGTTGCAATGCTGAAAAAGCGCTGACCCCAAGGGACCGTCGGCATGCCCGAACGTGAACAAACCCGCTCCCACGAGGGTCTCCACGCGTCCGCCCTCGTCGGGTCGCACCACGCGCAGGGCGCTGGATTCCGCATCTACGAAGGCAATCGATGCTTCCCCCGCCGCGCACGCGCCCGAGGGCTGGGCGAGCGCAGCCACGAACCCGCTCCCGTCGACCAAATTCTCGACGCCACTGCCGGCCACGAGCCGCACGACACCCGCCGCGATATCGAGGAAGGCGAGCTGATGACTCCCCGCCAGGGCCACCATAAATCCGCCCTTCCAAGGGCACAGGGACCAGGGACTGTTGAGCGGCGCGTCGAGGGCGCGCACGCCCTCACCATCCGCGGCGAGGAAGCTGTGCCTGCCCGAACCCGCCACGACGACGACATCACGAGTGGCCATCCTCTGGCCGGGCCCCACATCGAACGCCACAACACGATGGTGTCCCGCATCGCACACATAGAGGGTGTCACCCACCAAGGCGAGGCCCTGTGGCGAACGGAGATCGCCCTCCCCATGGCTTCCAAGGTAACGGCCTTCCCCGTCGAGGGCCACCACGCGGTGATTGCCCGCGTCGGACACGAACACGCGCGGCCGACCGTCCACGCGTCCGGCTGTGGCGCGGGAAGGATAGTGGAACTGCAGGCGCGTCCGGATGTCACCGCCATCGCCCAATGCGCTCCCCGCCGCGCGTTTGAGGACCTCTTCGACAGCGCGCGCGAGCACCTCGCCTTTGCCTTCGCCCGAGCAGGTCATGGCGACGTTCCCTTTTTCGTCGATGAGGACGAAGGTGGGCCAGGCTTTCACGGCGAAGAGATCCCACACGCGTCTGTCGGGATCGAGCAGCACCGGCGAACTGAGGCGATGACGCTCAACGAACGCACGCGCGGCCTCGGCGCCTTTCTCGTGATCGAACTTGGGCGAGAGCACCCTCACGGTGAGGAGCCCGCGGTGGGCGAAGCGTTTCTCGAGGACCGCTGTTTCATCGAACGCGTGAAGGCAGTTGATGCATCCCGGTGTGAAGAATTCCATGAGCACCGGACGCCCCCGGCGCGCCTCGAGCGAGATCGGCGCGTGGACGTTGAGCCAGGCGAGATCGGCGGGGATTTTGGGTGCGTGCACAGCCATGGGAAGGCTCCTCCTTGGGGGAAGCGGTGACAAAATGACACGTCGACGCGGGCCTCAGAAATGTACTTTAGGTATGAATCGTTTGCCCCACGACTGCCATTCGACCGGCAAGCCGAACAACCTCTGGGCCGCTCCCGAGGCGCAGAAGCGTTCAAGGGTGTCAAAGAAGACGCCCCGGCCTTCGTCGAGCACGAGCACGTGAGTGGCCGCGGCGGCGGCGAACGCGAGGTCGTGCGTAGAGAACAAGACACTGGCACAGCCGTCCTCGGTAGCTCCCTCAAGCGCGACCCGAAGCGCAGCCATGTGGCGGAGATCGAGACCAGCACTGGGCTCATCGAGCAGCAGCACGCTGGCTCCGGGAGCGAACGCCTTTGCGAGCTGGACACGCCGCCACTGCCCGCCAGAGAGCCTCTCGAGGCTTGCGTCGAGGAGCCCTTCGACGCCGAAGGCAGACAAGTGCTGGGATTGAGGCGTCGCTCGCGCCTCATCGGCCCCGAGAGCGAGAAACCCCCGCACGGTGAAATGTTCATCGCGCCAAAGCGCCTGCGGTAGCCACGAGAACGCCCGCACGCGTTCGTCGAGAGTCATGTCCGTAAGCGCGCGGCTGCCGTAGATCACCTCGCCTCCGGCACCCGCCAAAACTCCGGCCAGTGCGGCGAGCAGAGTCGATTTGCCGGCTCCATTGTTTCCCAAAAGGGCCACACGCCAGCCCCCTTCCAGCGTGAGATCGACGCCCTCGAGGACGTACGTCCCGCGGGGAGCGAACGTTATTCCGCGGGCGACAAGCGATGGGGAGCTGGGAGCGTCAGCGGACGAACTCAATCGAAGTGAACCTCATGATCGGGGGAGGCGGACTGCGAGGGCCACCAAGGCATTAGCCAAGCGGCATTGCTTCGCATTCTCGCGAATGCTTGGCACGGGGCCGGCGCCATATGCAAGAAAATACAAGGCGGCCCTTGAGTATCTCGAGACGCGCCTCGCGACCTTGAAGAGACGTCGCGCGAGGTTTCCAGGCTGGATACACGCGTTGCACCAAAGCGCCGCCCATGCACCGTTGTGGTGCAGCCGCATGTGCCGTAATTGTGAGGCTCCCGCACGGAGGCCCTATGAAAGCCGTCATCCTTTACGAAAATCCAGACTGGCTCCCCCCCTTCGCAAACGCGCTCCGGGACGAGGGCATTCCGTTTGAGCCCCGCTTCGTTCACAAGGGCGCGTTCGCCCTCCATGAGCCCCCGGAGCCGGCGGTGTACGTGAATCGAATGAGCGCCTCGTCGGACACTCGCGGACACGGCGAAGGTCTTGTCCTGGCATCTCACATCCTCCAATGGGTGGAGGGCTACGGGCTCCCCGTAGTGAACGGGTCGAACGCACTCTCATTGGAGGTGAGCAAGGTCAGGCAATACTCTGCCCTCGCGCGCGCGGGGATTTCCGTGCCGGAAACGCGCGTTGTGGTGGGGGGGCGCAAGGAGCTCCTCGTGGCGGCTCAGGAGCCTGAACTCCGGTTCCCGTGCGTTTACAAGTACAACCGCGGCGGAAAAGGTGCGGGCGTTGTGCTGCTGCGGACCCGTTTGGAATTCGAGCGCTTCGTTAACGATTCCGGCATACCGGAAGCTTCGCCCGACGGCACCCACCTCATCCAGCGTTACGTGGCTCCGGGCCGGGGGCCGTTCATCACGCGCGCTGAATTTGTCGACTTCAAGTTCCTTTACGCCATTGAAGCCGACACCTCACGCGGGTTCGAACTCTGCCCCGCCGACGGCTGTGCCACCACCAGTGTGACCGGAGCGACGGCTCAAGGAGCCGTTTGCGAAGTGCAGTCGACCCCAGATCCCGCTGGTGCAATTGGATCGGGCGGGAAGGGCGCTGACCACCAGGCGCTCTTTCGCCTGTGCCAGGACCCGCCAGCCGACCTGATTGCGGCGCTCGAGGCGTTCGTCTTTACACAGGGCCTGAGAGTGGTGGGAATCGAATTCATTGAGGACGCAGCCGGTCATCGTTACGTTTACGACATAAATTGCAACACGAACTATTCGCCGACGGTAGAGGTGCGCCACGGCCTCTCTGGTGCGCACGCCGTGGCACGAATGGTAGGGCGCCTCCTAGCAGGCCTGCCAGCGGGCGCCGCCCGTGCTGGCAATTCAGGGTTGGAGGAAATCCATCGCCTCGGGAACGACGTGTTGCCTTACGTATAGAGCCCTCGTTCATTCGCGCGAGATCCGCTTTAGCAGAATGAATCCGAGCACCGGTGCTCCCAAACATGCGGTAAAGACCCCCACGGGAAGCTCGGCGGGTGACGCCACCGAGCGCGCTAGGGCGTCCGCCACCAGCAGAAGCGCCGCACCAAGGGTCATGGAAAGCCACCATTCGGAAGGCGGGCGTGCACGCGCCAACGCGCGCGACAGGTGGGGCACGATGAGGCCCACGAAGCCCACGCTCCCAGCCACGCTCACCACCAACGCCACGAGCACGGCCGTGGCCACCAGCGTGCGACGGCGAACCAAGTGCGATGGAAATCCCAAGGTTTGGGCGAAGGCGTCGCCAAAAAGCAGCGCATCAATGCTCGCACGAGAGCGCAAAAGGAACGCCACGGGAACGCTGGCGAAGCCTACGATGACGGCTATCTCGGCGAAGGTCACAAGCTGGAGAGAGCCGAGCATCCAGCGTTGCGCTTCGGCGAGCTCTTGCGCGCTGGCGAAAGCCACGAAGAGCATGAGCGCGGCACCGAAAAAAGCATTGAGCACCAGACCCATAAGCGCGAGCCCAGCGTCGGACGCCCTTTCCAATCGCGAGCGCGTGGCGAGAAGAATGCCCAAGGCGAGGAAACACCCGGCGAAGGCGTAAACGCTGCGAACGGGAAAACCAGACAGGCTGGCGGCCGGCAATCCAATCACGGTGGCCGCGACGACGAAAGCCGTTCCACCCGAGGAGATGCCTAGTACGAAAGGATCGGCCAGCGGGTTGCGCAGCAGGCGCTGCAGGACCGATCCAGAAAGCGCCAGCAATGCCCCCACCACAACGCAACTCGCCGCGCGCGCAAGTCTCAGCTGCAGCACCGCTGTGCCGATTCCAGGCGTCTGGCCATCGGCTCCGGGGGAGTTGGAAACGCCAAGCAACTGCGCCAGTGGCAAGTCGACGGCTCCCACGCGCAGCGAAATTGCGAGGGCCACCACGAGCAGGCCTGCGGCAAACAGCGGTAACAGGCGTCCACTCATTTCCCGCCCGGCCCCTTGGTCGCGCCGGAATGGGTTTTGAAGTCCGCCAGGAAAGCGAAGGCCTCAACGATTCGCGGCCCGGGTCGCGCAAAGACGTCGGCGGGAAGCGTCACGAGCTCAACCTTAGTGGCTCCGGCAACACCCAAAAGGGAGCGCAATCGCGCCTCGGCGCGCGCGCGCGGAACCTCGTGCGCCAAGAAAACGACGTCGGGCCGCGCGGCCACCAGGACCTCCTCGCTCACCACCGGATAGCGGAGCTTGGAACCGGCCACGACGTTTAGGAAGCCCGCCTCGCGGAACACGTCGCCCAGCCAGGTGTCATCGCTCACCGACACCAAGGGATCGAACTGGAGAGCAATGAGGTAACGGGGTTTCGAGGGTGCGCCCTTGCGCAGCCGCGCGAGACCCGCTTCCACCGCGAGTGCCAACTCATCGCCACGACCGGACGCGCCCACACGCTCCGCCACCTGACGGATGGCCGTTGCGAGCTGCGCCGCACGGAGGGGATTCACCTCTACGACATTCACGCCCTGAGCGCGCACGCGCTCCACCGCACCGCGGTCGTTGCCTTCCGTGGCGAAGGCGGCCGTGGGCGCCGCGCGCAGCACGGCCTCGAGGTTGGGATGCACGAAAGTACCGATACGTGGTTTGTCGCGCGCGGCAGGGGGATAGTCGCACTGCTCGGTGACGCCCACGATGGAGTCGCCCACGCCGAGCGCGAAGAGCAGCTCGGTGACGTGGGGAGCGAAACTCACGTAACGCGCCGGCTTGGCGCTCACCTTGGGCGCGGGTGCCGCTGCAAAGCCGCGCGCGGCCGGGCTCGACGACACCTGTGCCAGCGCGAACGACGAGAATAAGGCCGAGATGCAAGCTGAATACGCCCACGAAAGAAAAGCCCGGCGGGCGAATGAACGTCTCATTCTCCGACGCCCGCCTCGAGGAGGGCCTCCTTGACGCGCTTGAGGACGCGGGCCTCGAGCTGGCGGGCTCGCTCGCGGGTGATGCCAAACTTGTCGCCCACGTCTTGGAGAGTGACGGGCTCCTCCGCGAGGATCCGATACCGAAAGATATAGGCGTCGCGTTCACCTAGTTCCTTTTCGATCTCACCGACCTTGGCGCGCAGGATTTCGAGCAGCTCCTTGCGCTCGTAAGCGACGTCCGGATCGGACGTCTCAGAAACGAGTGTGTCGATGTGCCGGGTGTCCGCGTCCTCGCGCACCGGTGCGTCGAGCGACACATCGTTCTTGGTAAGGCGCTGCTGCATCTCCACCACGTCGCTCTCCTTCACGCCGATGTTCTCGGCGAGTAGGCGTGCGTCGAAGCGTTGAGTGAGTGCGTACATGCGCTCCGCCTCGCCTCGAAGCCTGAAGAACAGCTTGCGTTGCGCGTCGGTCGTGCCCATCCGGACGAGGCTTTTGTTGTCCATCAGGAATTTGAGGATGTAGGCGCGGATCCACCAGGCACCGTAGGTTGAAAGCTTCACGTTCATATAAGGGTTGAATCTATTGACGGCCTGCACCAGCCCCGCGTTCCCCTCCTGGATGAGGTCGAGGATCTGCGAGTAGGCGCGGCGGTACTCCATGGCGATCTTCACGACCAAGCGCAGGTTGGCGGTGACCAGTCGGTTGCGCGCTGCCACGTCGCCCTGTTCGTGGGCGCGCCGCGCGGTTTCGCGCTCCTCTTCGATGGTCATCAGTGGGTACTTGCGCAACTCGGCGAGATAACGCTGCAGCGGCGAACCCGCCACGACGAGGCCCGTATCCTCAACCGGCTCGGTTTCCTCGTCGCCCTCGACCTCGACCTCGACCTCGGCGAACGGCGCATCGCCAAGGGATCCCGCCACGGCGGGCAGGCGGTCGTCAAACTCGACTTCGCCCTCAACGACGCGCGCGAAGGCGCGATCGTCACCGTCCTCCGCGTCCTCGCTCTCATCGCGATCGTCGTCGACGACCTCGGCCTCGACGATGGTCGTTCGGTTTGTACGGGTGGCGCCATGTTCAATTTTGGCCTGTTTGGCGTCTTTTGCCGAGGACTCAGCGCGGGCCGTGTTCGATTGGGACCTTCTGGCCACACGGACGAAAGGCTTGGGCTTACGGCCCATGTCCGAGGCTCCCACTGGCTGCTCCGCGTCCACCACCTCGGGGGTCACGGTCCTCGTCTCGTCTTTCTCGTGACCCGGTGGCACACTCGCGCGATCCTTGCTCATTCGCGCCACCATCTCGAGGGTCCCATGCCAGGAATCGGAATCATCTCGAATCCCTTCGCCAGGGTGAACAAAAAGGACCCCGAACACAACACGCTCATGTGGTACGTCCTCGGCAACAAGGGGCAGTTCGAAGTCACCAGATCCCTCTACGAACTCTCGCGCGTCTGCCAGGAATTCCAGGAACGCGGCGTAGATCTCGTGGGCATCGTGGGCGGCGATGGGACCGTTAGCCTGACCCTCTCCGCGCTCCACGCCGCGTACGGGTCCGCGGCACTGCCGCGAATCTTGTTACTGCGCGGGGGCACTGTCAATGTGGCTGCCGCCAATTTAGGCATCTATGGCAAGCCCAAAGACGTGATGGCCGACTTCCTGGATGCTTACCACTCCGGAAAGGCGCTCTCCGAGATGCCTGTCACCACCCTCAAGGTGAACGACAGGCTGGGCTTCCTCTTTGCCAACGGTCTCGCGGCAAATTTCCTCAAGGAGTTCTACCGCAACAAGTCCAACGCACTCGGCGCTGGTCTCTATTTCGCGCGGGTGCTGACAGATGCCTTGGCCGCGGGCCGCATGACGGGCGACTTCAAGCGCCTCGAAACCAGCGAAGCCATGCGCATCCGAACCACACCCACGGCCCTCCCAGTGGGAGCCACTGAGTCGCTGGAGTATTCCATGGTTTTTGCCTCGACACTGCCCCGAATGCCCTTTGGACTGTCCATGTACCGCCGCCTGCAAACGGGGCAACGTCACGGCGAACTCATCGCCATCGCTGATCAGGGACCTGCCCTCTTCACGCAGGCCGCGCGCCTGCTCTTGGGCCGCGAATTCTCCTCCAAACGCATCCACGGCACACTCTTCGAACGCGCCGAGCTCGATGTCGCACCAGGCGCCACCTACAGCCTCGATGGCGATCTCCTCACCTGCGACGACGGGCGCCTTCTGATGGAGCCGGGCCCGACCTTTGTTTTCTGCTCACCCTATGGCAAAGTGCTTTAACATCTCGCGCTCCGCCGAGAGGCGCCGGCGCATCTGACGAGGCCAAATCCCGTGCGGACTTCGGGCGAGGAAATCCAGCTTTCGAGCGAAAACGGTACTGTTGCCGTGGAGCATACCGTGCTCACGCTCGACGCCGAGGCTTCGAGCCTCGTCAATTTCCTCTCGAGCCCTGGCCCCGCCTACCTGCGCGGAAAAGTGGCCGGAAAGCAGGTCCTCCTCTCCGACGAAGCCTTCCGCATCTTGGTGGCTCGTTTTCCGCAAACGCCTTTCTTGCCGTGCCAATACTTCCGCCCGATCGTGCTTGGGAATTTGAGCATCGAACTCCTTCCCTCGGGCGAGGGGCCCGGCTCGAGCTTCCTGAGGCTTCAAAAGCACCAGGATTCGGTGTTCTTCGCGTCCTATTGGAGCAAGCAATCGAGCAGCGCGTTTCGTAAGGCGGTGTTCAAGGCTTCGCACACGCTCTTGCTCAAGCTCAATGCCAATCCGTTCCTCGTGCCCGGCCCCAGCGCGCGCAAAGAAACCGAACGCCTCTTGGAGTTCGCGCAGAAAATCGTGCGCGCCCAGGAGAACCTCGTCGTCGCGACCGACTCCTTCGGCGAGGCCCAGCACCTAGCCAATCGCTTCCACGCGGCCGGACTGGCCGTTGCCTGCGACGCACGCCTCCTTCGCATTATGAAAACCCTCGAGGCGAGCATGCCGCCTACAGAGGTTCCCGCGTGGCTGAGGGCAGTCCGCAAGTATTCGCAAGCTCACGAATTGCCCGCCGTTGTTTTGGTTTCCAAAGAACAGCTCCTTGCCCACCGACCGCGCAGCCTGCCCCAGGGAGTCTGGGTGTGGCTTGGAAGCGAACCACCGCGTGGCTTCCACCAGCCCTGGATGGCTGGACTGACCTTCGTAGAAGCATTCGGCATCCAGAATGCCCCCGACCCAGCCGAAATCCATGGACTCGTGTCGGAAGTCAGACCCCAGCAAGTCCTCGTCTATGGCGAGGGCGCCCCGCAGGTGGTTCAATGGATGGCAGGCAAAGGAGTCCCGGCTGAGCTGTTTGCTCCTCCCCGGCTCCAGACCCTCTTCTGAGGGTCTGCGTCACAACAGTCAAGCAAACAAACGAAGGCGCCTTCCGCCATGAGACGAGACGAAACGTCGGAGAAACGAAGGACGTTCACCATCCGCGAGATGGAAATAGGTGACCTCGGAGAGGTGTACTCGCTCGGTCAAGCCAACTTCAAGGCCGAACTCTGGCCAATGCTCTACCGGAGCTGGGACGAGTATGAGGTCACAACGCTCTTCAACACCGACGGCGAATACTGCCTCGTCGCGGAGAGCGATGAGGACGATCCACCCAAGGGCGAGCGCATCGTGGGCTTCATCCTCGGTACGGTGACGAGCAAGTCGGGATCGGCGTGGAGCTACGGCTACATCATTTGGCTGTGTTCCCACGAGAGCTGGGGTCGCGAGGGAGTCGCGAGCAAGCTGATGGATAAGCTCGTCGAAATCATGGTGGAGAGCGAAGGCATCCGCATCATCATGGCCGACACCGATCCGGCCAATGAACGCGCGGTGCGCTTCTTCACGAAGAAGGGCCTCGACGACCAGAAGCCCCACCTCTACATGAGCTCCAACCTCGAACAGAACGCCTACTACTGCGATCTCCTCGAGGAGTACCGGCGCGAGAATTCCACGGGCGCCGAGCAGGCCCGTCGCAAGCTTCGCAAACTCATCCTCGAAAAGAAGAGGTTGTCCAACGCCAAGAAGAAGTCCAAGAGTTCGCGGCCGAACGCCCCGGGCAGCGTGGGCTCGCCTGCGGCTGTGGCGCCAAAGAAGAAGAAAAAGAAGAAGAACAAAGTCGTCGCCAAGAAGAAGGCCGCCACCGGCAAAAAGCGGCGCTGAACTGCGATGACGGACGCCCGCCGGCCATGCGGCGCGGGATCTCCCGAGGGAGGAACCTTCTCAGGGCGAAGACTCGGTCATCATCGAGTACTCGCTCTCTCGAATGGGGACCGCGCGGCCATTTAAAACAACCGCGAACATAGTCTTCGAACCGGGATTCGGAGAGCGGTGGGAGCGTCGAGAACATCGGACGGAAACGCCCCCATGTCGAACGCGCTCCCGTTCAAACATGCGCTATTGTCTTTCAGGTCATTTAGGACCGCTCGTCCGGCGACGTCAGATCGTCCTTTTGCCTCGCCGAATGTTCTTGTCTTGCAAGCGGACATTGCGCAGAGAGCCGCGAAAACGGCAGGCACCAGCAGCGAGATTGGGCGGAGGGCGACAAGTCTCAGATGCGATTGCATACGACGCGTGGTCCTTTCGACAGGTCTCTTTTTCGGGATCGCCGGGAGACACGAAGTTTCGATCATACCTGCTTCTCGGAGTGAGCCTTCGCGCCGAGGCGTTGGATGTCTGTCCATTGACAAACGATACACGCCCGAAGGTCTCTTGCCTCAAACCGGGGCAGGCGCTATTTTCCGCCGATCCTACCCCCTCGGCGCGCCTCCCCGGTCCGCCGCCGCCCCCCGCTCAGGTATCGGAGATCGCATGTTAGCTCGCGTGGACCTCAGTAAGCTCAACGACGCCCAAAGGGCCGCGGCGGAGCGCATCGATGGGCCGCTCGTCATTTATGCGGGCGCGGGCTCAGGCAAGACCCGCACAATCGTCCACCGCATCGCGCACATGATCGATGTGGGCGTGCCTCCCTCGAGCATCATGGCCGTCACCTTCACCAACAAGGCCGCCCGCGAGATGCGCGAGCGCGTGGAGCACCTTATCGGCCCCGTGGCGCGTTCGCTGGTGGTGTCCACCTTCCACGCGGCCTGCGCGCGCTTCTTGCGCATATATGCCAAAGAGGCTGGCTACTCGGAAACATTCTCCATCTACGACGACGACGATCAACGCGCCCTCCTTAAGGACTGCGTGAAGGATCTCAACGTCCCCGAGAAATTCCTCTCCATCGCGCAAATCAAGTCGCGCATCGATCGGGTGAAGAACGCTGGCGAGACCCCACCGGAATTCGCCGAGCGCCTGCGCCGTGACGCCTCCACGCCCGACGCCTCTGCGCGCGATCGTTTCCGTCGCTACGGGGAGGAGCAGCACGACGAGATCATCCTCAAAGTGTACGAGCTCTACCAGAAGCGCTTACGTGCTCAAAACGCCATGGACTTCAACGATCTCCTGCTCGAAATGGTCCGCCTGCTCGAGGGCAACGAGCGCGTGCGGGGACAACTCCAGTCACGCTTCCGTTACTTCATGGTCGACGAGTTCCAGGACACCAACCCCATCCAGTTCCGCCTCGTGTCGGCCCTCTGCTCACACACCCACAACCTGTGCATCGTGGGCGACGACGACCAGAGCATCTACTCGTGGCGCGGCGCTGAGCCGGCGTTCATCCTCGACTTCAACAAGCACTACCCCGAGGCCGAGGTGGTGAAACTCGAGCAGAACTACCGCAGCACCGACATCATCGTGCGCGCGGCTACCAACGTCATTCTGCACAACACCAAGCGCGCGCCCAAGAAGCTTTGGACCACCGAGCCCGCCGGCGAGAAGGTGGTCGTCAAGGGCGCCGCCGACCCTTACGAGGAAGCGCAATACGTAGCGGGGAGCATCCTCAAGGCCGTTGAGGAGGGAGCGCGTTTCTCCGAATTCGCCATCCTCTACCGAACCAATGCGCAGTCGCGCGCCATGGAAGACGAGCTGCGCCGCCGCCTCCTGCCGTACATCATTTACGGCTCCGTGCGATTCTACGAGCGCGCCGAAATCAAGGTGCTCCTGGCCTACATGCGCCTCCTGGTGAATCCCGACGACGACGCGGCGTTCCAGAAGGTCGTCAACACGCCCAAGCGGGGCTTCGGTGACAAGGCCCTCCTGACGCTCAAGGCCGTCGCCGCCGAGCACGGCTTGTCGCTCGCACGCGCGGCCGATCGCATCGCCAACAACGAACTCCCGCACGATATTTCGCGCGGGGTGTCGGCCCTCAAGGCAGTGTCCACGGTGTTCGTGCGCGCTTACTCCGAACTCCAACTCACCAACCAACCCTCGAGCGTGCTGGGCAACCTGGTGGCATCCATCGGCTACGAGGAGTACGTGCGGGCGAGTTACCCCGAGGACGCCGAGGAACGCTGGCTCAACGTCCTCGAACTCAAAAACGCTCTCCAGGACTTTGAAGACCGCTTTGCGCGCGGCGAGGTGGAAACTCTCACGCCCACCGACAACGTGCTCGCCGCGTTCCTCGAACAAGCTCAGCTCACCATCGAACCCACGGTGCACAACGTGCAGTCGGGCGAGTCGGAAGCCGTGAGCCTCATGACCATCCACTCCTCCAAGGGCCTCGAGTTCGATCGCGTGTTCCTTTCGGGGCTCGAGGAGGGCACCCTGCCCCACCAGAATTCACTCGAGAGCGAGGCCGCGGTGGAGGAGGAGAGGCGCCTGGTGTACGTGGCCATCACGCGCGCGCGCAAGAACCTCACCATCACCCACATCCGCCGCAACCGCTTCCGACCCGACTTCCCCGCGGAGGCCTCGCGCTTCCTCGAGGAGCTTCCCGAAGACTGCGTGCATCGCGTGGCGCCTGAGCGTGTCCGTTATGGTTCCCAAGGCTTCGGCCCGAGTTATGACAGCGGTTCGGGTGGCGGCGCCCCGGGCTCGGGAAGTGGCGCAAAGAACGCCTACAGCTCGAAACAAGCGTTCGCTCAGGCCGCCCGCGCGCGCATGCTCGCCTCTGGCGGGGGGGGCGCGTCGGGTTCCTCGGGTTCGCGAGATTCCCTTGCCTCGTTGCTCAAGCCCGCCGACGCTCTAGGTGGAACTTCGGGCGAGCCGCGCAAAACTCCGGCCTTTGGCCTGGCTCCTAAAAAACCCGCCGCCCCTAAGGCTTTCGACACCGCGGCCGACATGATTGATGACGATGACGACAATGGCGCCAACGAAAAGATGCCCTACCGCCGTGGCGTGAAGGTGCGCCACCGCATCTTCGGCGAGGGCGTGGTGCAGGGCGTGGAGAAAAGCCTCGACGGCTACAGGCTCGAAGTCCGCTTCCCGCTCGTGGGCGTGAAGAAACTCATGCACACCTATGTGACTCCCATCGAGGCCGAGGACACGCTATAACCGTCCTTAGGGAAGAAACGAACACGCGCGGCCTCGGCGTCACTCGCACTTTTCCTCCGCAACGTCCTTCGTACCCGTGTTCGAAACCGGCTCACCATCACCTCCACTCGCCGCTCCCGCTGCGCCTCCGGCTTGCTCCTTGCGCTTCTCCGGCAGCGAAACCAGCACGCCCGGTGGCGGGATATCGGCGCCACCCGCTCGCGCGATTTCCAGAAGCTCCCCCGCCTTGGCGCTCGTCAGGGAGTTGTGCGAGCCAAAGTAACGTGGCGGATTCTCCACGGTGGCGGCGGCCTTCGACGCGATGCCAACGATTTTTCCTCCAAGGAAAAGTGGGCCACCCGAGTCGCCTTTGGAAGTTAGAACAGCCGTTCCATCGGCCACCTCACTCTCGCTCGCCGTATTGAAGCCGAAGTAAATTTGTTCGGGCGAGAAGGCGGGATGAGCCGGGGGAGCCACGACCACAGAAGTCCCCACGCGCCTTCGCGTGACGAAGGCAGGCGGGGAAGCAGAAGCTTTGAGGTAAACATCCACGTAGTGGGTCGAGCCATAGCCCACGAGCGTGACGACTTCGCCTGCGGTGGGCTGCCTCTCGGAAAGCGCCACCACCGCGGGAGCCGTACCCGGAGGGAATGTGAGCACGGCAAGGTCGTCGAGGCGCGGAGCGTCGGCGCCGGTCGTGACACCTTCCGCACTCACCGACGTGAAGCCGAAGTGGAACGCCTTCAGGGCGCGCACGCCTCGGATGAGAAGAGCGCGTTTGTCCGGCTCCGCTCCTGGAAGGTAAATGGCGCCTCCGTTGGCCGAATCGTCGAGGCAGTGGCTGGAGGTGAGTGCTGTGGTGTCGCTCACGAACGTCGCGGTGCAGAAGGCAACCTGGTCGGCATTCGCTTCACGCCCGATGAGGATCACGGCGGGGTGATCCGACGTTTCTTTACCATTCACAAGCGACAACGCGGGAACGAGTGGCCCCTGCCTCTCGGAAGCTCCGCGCGCGTCGCGGGTGGGGACGCCTAGGGTGCACGACTTGTTTCGTGGCTGGCTTGTTCCGCAAGCCCCGAGCAAGGCCGCACTCGCGATGGCGCAGACCCCCGGCACCGCGCGGGGGCGTTCGAGTGCGCGCACCGCAGATCGTTTCTTTCCGCATCCCATGGCCTCGCCCCTCCGGGCCCCTCAGACCCAAATGAGGGTATCGACAACCTGGCCGCGCTCCTGAAAACAGAGCAATAAATTTAAGTTATCCTGGGGTTTGCGGTTCCCTTGCTAACTCTTTTGTCCGCCTTTGCAGCCGCATGCGCCGCCATAACCGCTTCCTCCAGTTCGACCGGGAGAAGACGCCAGTCCACGCATGCTTCCGCGCCGGCCAATGCCTTGAGCGCGATGAGATGGATGCGCTCAGGGCAACCCTTGCGCCAAAGCTCCCACGCGCGCTCCCAGCCGAACGCTTGCAGGCGCGCGAGCGTACCGATTCCTGCGGCACGCAGCTCGCGACCCGTTACGGGACCGATGTTACGACAGGCTTCAATAGGCAGGTCCGCGGGGCAGCGCCCCGCGAGCCAGATTTTTCCTTGGGTGGTGAGTTTCGCGCCCAACTCAGCGATGCTCCGCCTCTCAGAACCTTGGAAACACGCCAGGGCCCTTGCTTCGCGCCACGCGCAGGGGCACCTCAAGGACGTTGTCGTCGACCAGGATTTTGTTGGCCGCCTCGCGCGCCGAGCACACCGAACGCTCCATGAGAGCCGAAGGGTATGGGGTGGCGATCCAGTCGCCCGCCAAGGTGAGATTTCTCAGACCCAGTTCTGCGCTCGGCCAGAGCGAGTCGGGCCTGACCGATGCCTGGCCCACTTCGTAACTCGTGAAGTTTTCGAACGTGCCCATTGTCATGGAGAGTGGCTTGGCTCCCTGCCTCTTGAGTTCGGGAAGGATACGCCAGCACTCCTCCTCGATGACCTTCCAAGCCTCTTCGGCGGTGAGGCCCTTTTTGGCGAGGCCAGGGGTTTTGGGAGCGTTGTAGAGGTGGAACTCAACGACGCTGCCCTCTCCATTGGGACGCGACTTCACCCAATCTTTGCACTCCTGCTCAAGCATATGGAACAGGCCGATGAGGTGCACGGGCGAGCGCGGGGTTTCGATGACGGCCTGGTTGAAGGGTCGATTGGGATCCGTTGCCTTGTCGAACCACACGCGCAGGATATGATAAACTGGCGCGACTTTCATTCCTCCCAGGCCGTCTTGGAGGCCCTTGAGGGCCTTCTGGCTCGCCGCGTCGTCGGCGGTGCTCGCATTCACGATCTTTTTCGCACCCGGAATGTCGGCGGCCAAGATGACGTAGTCGTAATCCTCTTTTTCCCCCACGCAACCCTTGGCCAAGCCATCTTTGAATCGCAACCCATTGACCGGCTCACCGACTTTCACCTCGCCGCCGTAGGTAATGATGTGATCGGCCATAGGTTCGATGACCGCGGTTCCGTGGTCCACCGTCGTTATTTTGCGATGGAAGGCTTTGGGGTGTCCAAGGAAGTAAAGTTGCATGAAAGTGAGCATCTCGGCGGCGCTCACGAGATCCGGGTTATTGAGAGTTACCGAAGCGGCCGGCTCCATGACGACGTTGTAGAAATCTTTGTTCACCTTAAGTCTTTTCGCGTAACTCACCAACGTTTCGTCATCATGATCCCTGTACACGCCCGTGAAATCGTAGAACATGATGTCGGGCAGTGCGCCCGCGGTGCCGAGCGCGGAGAGAATATTGAGATTCGGTGACTTCAAGACGATGCCAAGGAGGTTGATAGGATACGGCCCAACGCTCTCGAGCAGTTCAGGCACGTACTTTCGACCGTCATCCTCTGTTTCCTTAAAGAGGAAGAACACCTCGTTGAAATCCACGAAGTACTTGTCGAGCGTACCCACGCGCTTGAGGATGTCGAAGAAGTTGTAATACTGGTAGAACCACATGTGCAGCCCGTGCTCAATGCGGAACGTACCAACGGGCAACGTCTCGACGCGCGTGTGGAGGCGCCCACCCAAGTAAGGCGCTGCCTCGCGCACTGTGACCTTGTAACCGCGCTCGGCGAGTTCCATGCCGGCGGCCAGGCCGGCGATGCCGCCGCCCACGATGAGCACTGTCTTGGTCACACCTTGGGGGAGGTTCTTGGGAGCAAGCTTGTTACTCGGTGCGATGTCGATGCCTTGGAATTCCCTCTCCTCGCCCCGCTCGAATCCCCAGGTGTCCTTGAAGCGCTTGCTTTCGTTCCGCCGGCTGCGGTTAGCGTCCGATTCGACGTTGAAGCCGCGAGAAACGCAGCCCAGAAGCCCTTGCGTGCTTAGTCCGGCGAGGCCCGCGAGGGCGCCCGTGCCGAGGAATCCACGACGTGTCCGATAATTCATTCCGTTTCCTCCGAAAAATGCGAACCCCACTCCGAGGAAGATATGTGAACGCCGCGAGGGATTGTTGACGGACCGTCAAAGACGTCAGCGGTTAAGCTTCCGGTGTGGAATGTGTTTGCCCCCGACCGCACCGGAGGAGTTCGAGGATGGTTTACGGGAAGTCGCTGGGCGTGCTTGTCACGTTGGCCTCGGTTTTTTTGGCGGCGTCGGCATGCAAGTCGCGCACCTACAATTCCGACCCTTCGAGCCGCAGCGCGTCCTGGCCAGAACGTCCTTGGTCTCCGGGAGCTGACGTTTCAACGACCTTCTCGACTTTGCTTGAAGATCCCTCTACCGCTCCGGAAATTCCCAAAGGCGCGCGCGTTCTGTGGGTGATGGGCCTGTCGGGCAAACAGATCGAGGACGTCTCCGAGTTCACCTTCCGCCGCACAGAGCAGGACAAGGCACTGAACTCCGCCTATTTCGAGGACACCCTCAAAGCCTGCCGGTCAGTGGAGGTCGGGTGGGACTGCGGGATCGTGCCCACCGACACGGCCGCGACGGTGGAGGCCAACGCGTCCGCGCTTCGAGAGGTCTTCATCGCCCAAAAGCTTCCTTACTTCGTCGTAGCCCACAGCCGTGGGGGAGTTGACACCATTCGCGCACTTACATCAATTGAACCCGGTGAAAGCGCCTACCTTCGCGGCGTGATTACGCTCCAGTCTCCCCACGCCGGCATCGTGACCTCCGCGGCGCTCCGGAAGCTGTCAGGCGGCCTGTTCGATTTCTTCGGTCGGGTAGGCGAACTGAACAAGGAGCTCACTCCAGATGCGAGCATCCAACGGGTTGGCGAGCGGACACAACGCCTTGCCGAACTCGCGGCTAGGGTCCCAATCCTGACTGTGGGGAGCTGGTTTGTCGACGATGACCGCATCCACAAGGGCGATGAGCCAGGGCAGGTCAAGAGCATCCTCAAGGGTCTCGAGGGCGTCACCCGTGGGCAGCTCAAGAAAAAATACCCCGCAAGCGCCGATGTGAAAGCTCCCCTGACAGCCTGGCGAAATGATGGAGTGGTTGCCCTGGAGGACACACGTTTGCCAGGCATTCGGTTCGTGGACCTCGCAAAACACGATCACGTTTCGCCGGTATTGACCTACAAGGGCTCCCCTCCCATCACGCATGCGGCTTTTCTCAAAGCCATCGTGGGAACCCTGCTCGCCCCATGAGCATGACAAAGTGGGGCGTCTGAGCTAGTCCTGGAAGTGTCCGACACCTCACGGAGCCTGGCGCCCATGACCCCCGCTTCAGCACGTCCCTCCAGCCCTCAGGGCCACGTTCGCATTCAGCCCTCGTTGGCAGCAGGCAACCTCTTGCGCCTCGAAGACGAAATCCGCGCCCTGGAGCGCGCTGGCGCCGACGGCATCCACTTTGACTGCATGGATGGACACTACGTGCCGCTCCTGACCATCGGCGTACCGGTGCTCGAGCAAGCGCGTAAAGCCACCGCCCTGCATCTCGACGTTCACATCATGGTGAGCAATCCCGACGCCGTGTTCGAGGCCTACCTCGAGGCGGGCGCCGACACGCTCTCTTTCCACCCCGAAGTTGCCCTCCACGCACACCGCATGCTCGGCGCCATTCGGCAACGCGGCCGCCGCGCGGGGCTCGCGCTCAACCCCGGCACCTCCTGGCGTGCGGTGGAAGCGCTGTTGCCGTTCGTCGACCAAGTCACCGTCATGGCGGTCAATCCTGGCTACTCGCGGCAAGTGCACATCCCGGAGATGGCCGACAAGGTGAGGGATCTCGCCACTCACGCGCGCAATCAGGGCCTCCGCTTCGACATCCAGGTCGACGGGGGGGTGAACGCAGGTAATGCCGCACGTCTGGTTGCACACGGTGCCACTGTCCTCGTGGCCGGGGGGGCCGTCATGGGCACGCCCGACTACGCCGCCGCCATCGGTGCCCTCCGCGCAGAAAGAACGTAACGAATGCTTCGCATCCTCGAGCCCGTCGCCGACGACCTCGTAGCCCTCGAGCCCAAGCTCGTGGAGTACTTGCTCACGCCCAACGAGCCCACCAACCAGGTCATCAGGCACATCTTCGCTTCGGGCGGAAAGCGCGTGCGCCCGGCGCTCTTTCTCCTCTCTTGCAAAGCCATTGGCTACGGAGGCGAGCACACCTTCCCCATCGCGGGGGTGTGCGAGTACATCCACACGGCAAGCCTCCTCCACGACGACGTCATCGACAGCTCAACACTGCGGCGCGGAAAACCCACGGCCAACTCCGTGTGGGGCGATGAAACAGCCGTGCTCGCGGGCGACCTCATTTACGCCGCAGCATGCCGGCTCATGGTCCGTACCGGGAGCCTGCCGCTCATCGACGCCTTCGCCGAGTGCATCCGCTTCATGAGCGAGAGCGAACTCTTCCAGCTCGAACTCCTCTGGAAAACCGACACGACCCGAGCGCAATACGAGCGCGTGGTGGCCGGGAAAACCGCCGCCCTCTTCGAGGCGAGCTGCCGCACGCCCTGTTTCCTCGCGGGCCTGCCCAAGGAGGCCGCCGAGGCCCTAGGCGACTATGGACGCTCTTTGGGGTTCGCCTTTCAAATCGCCGACGACTGCCTTGATTATGAAGGCCAAGAGAATCTCGTTGGCAAGGGCGTCACCGCCGACCTTCTCGAGGGAAAGTTTACGCTGCCGCTCATCCTCGCGCTTGGCAACGCCGCGCAAGGTGGAGCGCAATTCGCGGGCTTTCGCGCATTGGTGTCGCGCATCGTCGAAACGGGAGAGGCGACCGCGGAAGACAAGCGCGCACTCGTTGAAGGCGTGCACGCTTCGGGCGGGCTTCTCGAAGCCAAAGCCATCGCCCGCGGCTACGCGCAAAATGGACGTGAGGCGCTCAACGCTGCGTTAGAAATAGTCGGCACCCACGCACCCTCCCTCTCCCCCCCCTCTTCCGGTGCCGACACCACACATAACGCCGAAACCCGCGCCGCGGCCGCGGCATCTCTGACCGCCCTGCTCGACTTCGTCGTGGAGCGTAAAAACTAGACTATGAAACTCATCTCATTGACGAAGACGCGATTGGCCAACGGCCTGCCCGTCTACCTGGGCCTGACTCCCGAATCGGCCTCTTTCGAAATCACCATGCACATTGACACGGGTTCTCGCGATGAGGCCCCCGAGCGCAACGGCGAGTCGCACTTCCTCGAGCACATGATGTTCAGGGGCAGCCGATCCTATCCGGACTCCATCAAGCTCGCTCACGCGCTCGAGGCTTTCGGGGGCGAGAACAACGCCATGACCAGCGTCGAGAGCACGGTTTACTGGCTGCGCGGCGCCGCGCGCGCCTACGATCGGGCCACCGATGCGTTCGCGGAGTTCTTCCTCCATCCGAATTTCGCCGACCTCGAGACGGAGCGTTCCATTATCCTCCAGGAGCTCCAGGGCGATTACAATGAAGACGGCGACCTCGTGGATCCCGAGAGCCTCGCTATGGAAGGGCTCTTTGGCGACCACCCTCTGGGAATGCCGATCATTGGCCGCGAGGAGGTCATAAAGCGCCTCGGCGAAGCCGATCTGCGGGCGAAGCGCGCGCGCTTCTACACGCCGTCACACTGTGCCCTTTCGGTCGTCTCTTCGCTCCCGCCGGAAAAACTCATTCCCGTGGTCGAAAGGGCCTTCGGTCACACGTGGGACCACGCCCCCTCCGCTTCGCCGCCGGCCACCAATGCGGGTGCTTCCCTCGCCGACAGGCACGCGCTGGCCGAGGCGCGCCGGTTCATCGCCTCGCCCCGCGATTTCTTCGCCCCTCCCCCGGGGCGGGCGCGCCGCCACGTCCTCAAGCTCACCAATAACTCCGACAGCCAATACGCCGTGAAGCTCATCTTCCCCGGAGCGGGTGGCCTGACGCGCGAGGTCGTGGCCGAGACCTTCCTGCAGCGCATCCTCGACGACGGCATTTCCTCGCGCTTGCCCGCTGAGATCCGCGAGCGCCAGGGCCTCGTCTACGACATCTCGTGCGACTCGACCGCGTTTGCGGACGTGGGCGCTTTCTCGGTGGATGCCACGGTTTCCAAAGACTCCATCGACAAGCTCCTCGCACGCCTGTTTGAGGAGCTGGACAGGATCGTGCAGGACAAACCGACCCCCGAAGAGATGGATCGGATCCGCTTTCGTTACCAGTTCGACCTTGAGACGCTGGCCGAATCGCACGGCCGCTTGGTGAGCCGCGAGGTGTGGAACGGGTTTCTTCCTCGTTCCTTAACGATTGACGAGGAGCGAGCCATCGTCGAAACCCTTACAGCCGAAGAGATCCTCGACACCGCTCAGCGTGTCATTGGCGCGCCCAAGCGCGCTCTGGTCCTCATTGGCCCACGTGCTCGCAAAAAGCGCGACGATGTGGAAAAATTCATGGAGCGTCTCGCCTCGGGCTGATGCGCTCCACGCTCCCGCCTTTCCTTGTCGGAGTTCCCCATGGCGAAGCTGCAGTCGGTCCCTTGCGTCGATACCCGTCAGTTCACACTCGGCTCGCCCCGCGATGCGGCCGAGTTCACGCGTGTGTTTGGTCAGGGGCTCAAGGAGTTCGGCTTCGTTGTGGTCGAAGGCCACGGTATCGCACCCGAGCTCATCAAGAACGCCTACGGTAAGGTCAAGGCGCTCTTCGACCTCTCGGATGCAAAAAAGGCTTCCTATGACGTCGCCGATGGAGGCGGCCAGCGCGGCTACACGGGTTTCGGCAAGGAGCACGCGAAGAACAACGCTAAAGGCGACCTCAAGGAGTTCTGGCACGTAGGTCGCGAAACCTACGCCGGACCTCGCCCTCTTTACCCGCCCAACATTTGGCCCGACGCCGACGTGCCCGACTTCAAGCGGACCCTCGGTGGCCTCTACGAGCAACTCGACGCCTTCGCCGCCACCCTCCTCGAGACGACTTCGCTCTACCTCGGCCTACCCCGCTACGTGCTGCCCAAAATGGTGCGCGACGGCAACAGCATCCTGCGTTGCATCCACTATCCGCCGGTGAGCGGTGATCAGTTCAAGAGCGGTGCGGTGCGCGCGGCCGCCCACGAGGACATCAACTTCATCACCATCTTGTGCGAGGCCACTGAGTCGGGACTCGAACTTCTCACGCGCGACGGCCGTTGGTTGTCGGTGGAGTCTGGCCCGGGCCAAATGGTGGTCGACTCCGGCGACATGCTCTCGCGCATCTGTAACGACGTCATCCCTTCCACAACGCACCGCGTAGTGAACCCCCCGGGCGCACGCAACGTGGCCCGTTACTCGATGCCCTTCTTCGTGCACCCTTTCTCCACTTGCGAGCTCGAAATCCTCCCCACCTGCAAGAGCCCCTCGCTCGCTCCCAAGTACCCGCCAATCCTCGCCGACGAGTTCCTGCACCAGCGCCTGCGCGAAATCGGCCTGAAAGCCTGACGACACGGACGGACACATCCATGCAGACCACCGATTCCACGCTCGCCAAAGCCCCCAACGCCACGCCCTCGGAAGCCTTCGTGCCCGCGGCCGACGCTGTGCTCACCGTGCGCAACCTCGTGACGAGCTTCCACGTGGGCGGACGTTGGGTGAACGCGGTCGACGACTGCTCGTTCCAAATCCGCAGGGGTAAAACCCTCGGCATCGTGGGGGAGTCGGGTTGCGGAAAGTCGGTCACATCGCTCTCCATCATGCGGCTCATCCCGCAGCCGCCCGGCCGCATCACCGGTGGAAGTGTCACGTTCGAAGATCGCGATCTCCTCGCCCTGCGTGAGGAAGAGATGCGCAAAATCCGTGGCAACCGCATCTCTATGATCTTCCAGGAGCCCATGACCTCGCTCAATCCTGTCTTCACGGTGGGCAACCAGATTGGAGAGGTTTTCAAGCTCCATAAGGGCGCGTCCTCCCGCGAAGCGCGCGAACAAAGCATCGAAATGCTCCAGTCGGTTCGCATCCCCTCCCCCGAGAAGCGGGTCGACGAATACCCTCACCAACTCTCCGGAGGCATGCGCCAGCGCGTGATGATCGCGATGGCCCTGGCCTGCAAACCAGCCGTGCTCATCGCCGACGAGCCCACGACGGCGCTCGACGTAACCATCCAAGCGCAGATCCTCGCCCTCATGAATGACCTGCAGGAACGACAGGGCATGAGCACCATGCTCATCACCCACGATCTCGGCGTGGTGGCGGAAACTTGCGAGGATGTGGTGGTCATGTATGCGGGCCGAGTGGCAGAGCGCGCCACGGCCAAGGAGCTCTTCTCCAATCCCAAGCACCCCTACACGCAAGGGCTCATGGAATCGATCCCGCGCCTAGGCAGTAGGCAGAAGCGCTTGCGTACCATTCCCGGCCTGGTGCCGTCGCTCGGCAACTTCCCCCGTGGCTGCCGCTTCCAGGATCGCTGCCCGCTGGCCTCCGAGGAATGCCGCGCCGCCGAGCCCGCGCTCCGCACGCTCGCCAACGGCACCCAAGTGGCATGCATCAAGGCTATCTGACAACGGCATCCCGCCATGAAACACGAACGAAACACAACTGCGGAAGGGAACAAGAACGATGGCCGACGCCGGCGTGCTGTTCGAAGCCAAGAACGTCGTGAAACACTTCCCCGTCACCGGCGGGGTCCTCGGGCGCGAGGTGGCGCGCGTTCACGCCGTCGACGACGTCTCTTTCCAGTTACGCAAGGGACGCACCCTGGGCCTCGTGGGAGAGTCAGGCTGCGGCAAGTCGACTCTGGGCCGAACGCTTCTGCGTCTCACCGAGCCCACGTCAGGAAGCCTCTTCTTCGAGGGCCAGGACATTACCCACGTCGGCGCGCGCGAGATGCGCGGCCTGCGACGCGAGATGCAGATCATTTTCCAAGACCCGTTCGCCTCCCTCAATCCACGCATGAGCATCCGCGAGATTCTTTCGGAGCCCTATGAAATCCATGGGCTCTACAAAGGCTCAAAGGTGCGCGAAACCCAAATTCAAGCACTGCTCGCGGAAGTGGGCCTGCCGCACGAGGCGGCCGGACGCTATCCCCACGAGTTCTCGGGCGGGCAGCGGCAGCGCATCGGCATCGCGCGGGCGCTGGCACTGCACCCCAAGCTCATCGTGGCCGACGAACCCGTTTCCGCGCTCGACGTGTCCATCCAAAGCCAAATCCTCAACCTCATGATGGACCTGCGCGACAAGTACGGCCTCAGTTACCTCTTTATCGCGCACGACCTGGCCGTCATTGAGCACATCTCCGACGACGTGGCGGTAATGTACCTGGGAAAAATAGTGGAGCACACCAGCTCAGAGCACCTCTACAAGCGCCCGCTGCATCCCTACACCCAAGCGCTCATTTCGAGCATCCCCGTGCCCCGCATCGGCGTGAAAAAGGAACGCAGGCTCCTGCAGGGAGACGTGCCGAGCCCCATGAATCCTCCGCCCGGCTGCCGCTTCAACCCCCGATGCCCCTTCGCTCAAGACGCCTGCCGCAGGGAAGCCCCCGCCCTGCGCAACCTCGGCACCCCGGCCGATCCGCACTTGGTGGCTTGCCATTTCGCTGGCGAGCTGCCTGAGTTCAAGGCGCCGGCGCTCGAGGACGCCTAAAGGCCCCGTTTTCGAGGGTTGTGTCCGCCACCGAGTGTTTGAGAAACCCTTGCGTCCGCGCTATGGCTAGAGGCGTTCGCCTTCTCCACCGGCCCGAAAGGACGCTGACATGACCACTCCGAGCCCGAAGACCATCGGTCTGAAGAACTACCACTCCGTCCAATTCTACGTGCGCGACCTCGAGCGCGCCGTGAAATGGCATACGGACGTCATGGACTTCCACCCGGTCGCCAAGTCCACGGCCGAAGCCGAGCGCAAGCATGGGATGCGCACCGTGGCGCTCAAGGTGAACAACGAGCTCTCCTTCCTCTTCACCACACCCCTCGAGCAGGCCTCGAGCGCGGGCAAGTGGCTGCGCATTCATCCCGACGGGTGCGCTTTCCTCAATTACCGCGTGCATGATCTCGAGCGCACGGCCACGTTCCTCGC
Organism: Silvanigrellaceae bacterium; assembly: GCA_044356935.1. Taxonomy (GTDB): domain Bacteria; phylum Bdellovibrionota_B; class Oligoflexia; order Silvanigrellales; family Silvanigrellaceae; genus JADCJN01. The sequence continues at coordinate 40,194 of JBIKVI010000002.1, forward strand.
CGAACGCAAGGCGCCGTTCCTCTATGAAATCCAGACGGTCAAGGGAACCAAGGGCACCTGGCGCGAAACAGCCATCGCCACGTCAATGTCGGAAACTGGATTCCGCTTCATCGAGGACAAGGGCTTCGAAGGCCTGGCTCCTGGCCTGGAGTGGACCGCCGATTGGGCCACCACGCCCAAGTCGAAATACGACTTCACCGACATCGACCACGTCACGTGCAATGGCCGCTCGATGCACGCCATCACGGAGTTCTACAAGTCGGTCATGGGCTTCGAGCAGTACTGGGCCATCGATTTCCATACCTCCCACCATGCCCCCGACCTCGGCACGGGCTCAGGGCTAGAGTCCATCGTGATGTGGGATCCCGACAGCGGCGTGAAATTCGCCACCAACCAACCGCTGGCGCCCTACTTTAACAACTCGCAAATCCAAATCTACGTGGAAGACAACGGCGGCTCGGGAATACAGCACCTTGCCCTATCGACGCCCTCCATCATCCCGGCAGTGGGAGGCCTGCGCGAGGCGGGCGCCAAGTTCCTCGACGCGCCTGGCAAGTACTACGACCAGCTTCCGGCGCGCATGCAGTCCAACAAAATCGGTACCATCACGGAGCCCATGGCCGACATCCGCCGCCTTGGCATCCTGGTGGACGGCCGCGACGACAAGTACCTCTTGCAGCTCTTCATGAAGGAGCAGTCGCTCCAAACGGGCGTCAAAGCCGATGGGCCGTTCTTCTATGAAATCATCCAGCGCGCGGGCGACAAGGGCTTTGGCGACGGCAACTTCAAGGCATTGTTCGACTCCATTGAGCAGGAGCAGGTGGCGGCGAGCCGCCAGGAGATGCGCGACCGCATGGATACCCTGACCTAACGGGCATTGCGGTCTCCAGACCAATTTGGTACGCCAACAGAATGCGCAATTTTTTGCGTTTCCGGTCGCGTGCCGTATCGCGACCCCTCAAGACTCCGTCCTAATTTTCTGGAGACGACCATGGGCAAGAAAGACAACCGCCGCTCCCCCAAAATGAAGCGCATCCGCGCGCAGAAGCGCAAGAAGGCCGCCATCGGCAAGCGCATCGCCGCAGGCAAAGCCGCCGCTGCAAGCACTAAGACAACGGCAAAAACCAAGAAGAAGTAAGTTCTTCCCTAGGTGAGTCGCGAGTCGCCTCACCTTTTGGTTCCTTTGCCCGCGCGCCTTGCCCAGCCCAGGGGGCGCTGCTAGAGTTCGATAGTCTAGCCCTCGTGGGGCTGACATGGAGAGATGGCCGAGTGGCTTAAGGCGGCGGTCTTGAAAACCGTTGTAGGCGCAAGCCTGCCGGGGGTTCGAATCCCTCTCTCTCCGCCACATTCCTTAAAAACCCGCTTCAACGGCGGGTTTTTTCGTGGGCAGGTTCTTTCTGCGGACATTTGCGGACACCCAGGTGGCCAGTTTTCTGAAGTCGCCAAGGGAGCAGGAGCGTGAGAGCTGGTTAAAGGGCAGCCCACTCCCGCTGCGCGGCCTCCTTCAAAGCCGTCTTGCTGCGCCTTGCGTAGACCCTCACGGTTTCCGAGTCCTCGTTGCCAAGGAGTTGGCCTGCGAGGGCTTGGTCGCCGCCTGTGCGGTCGTAGACGAGCTGGCAACCGCCGTGCCGAAAGTTGTGAGTTCCCCCATACTCGATACCCGCTCGCTTGAACGCGAGCATGTAAGCGTGCTGGAGGGAGCGGTACTCGAAGAACGTGCCCCGATCGTTCTTGAACACCAGCCCTTTTCCGCCGACTACGAAAATACGCTTGAGTGCCTCGAAGGTCTCAGGAAACATGGGCGACTCTTTCGAAAGCCCTACTGCCGCCGAGTTCTTCAGACCGTCCGCGATGTGGGACGTACAATCGCGCTTCCGCGCCCAGTCGAGATGGCGGCGGATCCGGATCGACGAGTTCGACGGGTCCTTGAAATCCATAGTCACGTCTTCCCAATGAAGGGCCGCAGCCTCCCCGATCCGAAGTGCCTGTCGGAACTGCAGCGTCATCAAGACGTAGATCGCCTCGCCGTATTTCGAGTCGAGGATCGCATCGCGCACTCTGAGGAAATCCGCATACGAAAGCCCACGCTCTTTCTTTCCGGCCCTCCGCACGACCTGAGCGTTCTCACGATGGCGCTTCTTGATCGGGAGCTTGAACGCCTTGTCGTCCCAATATTCGTCGTAGAAACGGAGCACCGTCGCCAAGAGCGAAAGTTCCTTCTCGAAAGAGAGACGCAACGTGGGGCGGTAGCTTCGTTCGCGCTCGTCCTTGAGCGCGTCGAGCCAGTCGTCGATCACCGTCGGCGTGATCTCATGGACGCGAAGCGGCGTCAGGCGACCAAAGTGAAGTCCGAACTGCTGCTCGTAGTTCACCACAGACCCCCTTGCGAGCTTCGGATAGTGGCGCCTGCGGAATTCAACGAGGACTTCCGCAAGCGTCGGACCGAGATCCGACGATTCCGGTGAGTCGACCGCTGAGGATACGTTTGAGGCCAAACCTTGCTCCTCGACAGGTAGGTGCGCCTGCCATCGTCGCGCATCCTCGAGAGTCGCGAACGCCTGTCGGACGCGTTGCTTGCCTCCTTCAGGCCGTGGCTCCCAACGTCGGGCCAAGAACGCACCGGGCACGTACTGACCAAGGCGCGCGTTCCATGCCCACTCGCGAACGATGTTCGTCGCCACTGTGCGTTCGATCCGGGCATTTCCCCGAAAGTGTTTCGGGTTGAAGGGGTCTTTTTTCATGTGAGGCTCCTTTTCGAGAGCCACATCTCGACCTCCCCCCACTGGAACCTCACCGCCCTCCCAAGTTTGACACGCGGAAGCCCCTGCTCGGAAATGAGCACGTAGACAGACGCCCGACAAACATTGAGACGGTGTGCGAGTTCCTCTACCGTCAAAAGTCGTTTTTCATTGTCAAAGAGCGCTGGGAGTGAAACGGGCAGGGTCTTCACCTTCGTCGGTTCCCCCGAGGGCACCTTTACCTCGTTGCGGCACCGATGGCGATCCTTCGGCATAGAGTTGCGCTTAGTCATGGGCTTTTACCTCGAGCGCGCCCGTTGTCTCATTGCGAGTCACTCGGGCGACCCAAGGCATTCCCGGCCGGCAACAGGCCGAGCAAAAAACGAACCCGCGCTCGGTCACCATCGCCGAAGGGTGACGGTCGTCATGAGCCGGGCAGCGGATGCGGAGCTTCTGCCCGTCGGACGCAAACGAGCCGCCAAGCAGCAGCGCCAGCTCGCTGAGGTCGAACGTCTGGTAAGCACCGCCTGACTTCGTGTGCGTGCTTCTCGGTGCACGAGGCATTGGACGCTGTGCCTCTATCTTCGCAAGGCCGTTGAGGGCTGCATCGACGAGCGCCATTGAGTTCAGCGGTGTGCTTCCGATGACGCGCCAGCATCGTTGAGGCAGGCGGCCTGGCTCACTCACCTCGGAAGGCAAGCGGCAGAGGGCTGTGGGCGTTGCGAAGACCTTATCGTCGTAGGTCGCGAGTGCAGCTTCCGATGTCGAACGAACGCCCGGCGGCAAAGTCGAGGCACTGAAGCGAAGACGGCTGGCGAAATCTCGCACAGCGGCGAGAAAGGCGGCCTTCTCGATCCAGGGTTCAAGAAAGTACATGCAGTGAAAGCTTTTTCGCCCAGAAAAAACAACGAGGTTGGGGTTGTGGGCGCCTGTCGCATTCCCCATCAAGGACCGGATCACGAGCGCCGCGCGTTCAGCATCCTTCGCGGCTCTTTCGATGAGACCATCTTCGTTTGTGAACGGGGCGCCATCGTCGAACTCAAGAACGAGCGCCTGGCATGTTCGCCAGTTTGCTCGAAGCCGATGCCTGAAATTATAGTGATTTGGGACCAAGAACCGGCCGCTTTCGACCCTACACGAAAGCGTCGGAAGGTAGGCGAGAGACCCCACCTCCTTGCGCCTCGAAATATAAAGATCACCACAATGGGAAAGGATAAGTTCGCGCCCGTCCCGCGCCGAGAGGGGAGACAAAACGGGCATGTGGTCCAAGGATTCTGTCATGACGATCTCCTTGCCATTCCTGCATAACTACAGAATGACAAAATCGCAGAATGTTTTTGAGGCTTGCGTATACGCTGCGTAATGAGAGTGGAGGAGGTGAGCCGTTTCGTTATTCTGTGCTCTCGTCGGTGTCACGCTCGATGTGAAAACGGACTTTGCGGTCGCTTGTCTTTTCAATCAGCTCAACGAAGCGACGCGGCACGAGCCACTTTCGGCTCTCAATCGCGCGTTGGCAAAGGACCAAGTTGAAGAGCGGGCGAGCGACCCAGAACGATACTATCGTCCCGCCAGAATACTCCGGGGTGAACGCCGTGGCGTCGGTGTGCTCCTTCAGGAGCGGTCGCAGTACCAACGAGATAATGACGTGAACGTCTTCGCGCTTCGGCACGTCGGTCTCCGTGAGCCGGCCAATCCGCTCGGCAGCTTGACCGAGTCTGACGAGCAGGTCCTCCAGAAAGGCTTCGAGCGGCGGCAACGCTGAGGCTGTGCGCGCTTCCCGGTACTTCTCGGGCAGGCCGTTGGGCTTCAAGTCGGCGTCTCTCAGGCATTCGATGCGCACCCAAATCGCGTGCGCCACTTCCAAGCGCCCCTCTTCCGTTAGCATCAGCTCATCCAGGGCCGTGCCGATGCGCTCGCCCTCCTCGCATCCACGCCAATTGACGCAGGCGATGTCGAAGCGATCGTCCGCGACCCACTGTGCGAGAGCGCTGCACACTTCGTGACGCGCTGCGTCAGGATCGTTTGCGCCGAGCGGGTTCGTGTGAAAAACAACGCCATGCTGTGCTTTGACCTTGGATGCTCTCCGCCCAACTCCACGCACGGTCACGATCTCGCGACGAACCATGCTCTTGAGACGCTGAGTAAGGGGAACATCGGGCGCGCGAACAAAGTTTATCTCCTGGCAGACTGCAAGCGAACCTTCCGCCTTCGCAACTTCGTCGCTCGTATACTCTTTCCCGGCGTGGTCCGCGCTGAAATGATGCGGAGGGCGCAGCCTAGGTGGCGAGCTGAGCACGCGAATGAGCGAACCCTTTCCACCTCTATTCGGGCCGAACCAAACGTGGATTGCCAGCGTCACTCTCGGATTTAGGCGACCGAAAACAAAGCCAAGGGCCACCAGCAGGAACGAGAGAAGGACTTCCGAATGGCTTCGTTCAAGGAAACGAAAAAGCTTGTCGACAATGGCCTTTCCTTTTCCACTATCGTTCGTGCTTGGAAAATCTGCCGGGCTCAATACGTAACATGTCCCACTGCTCGGCGGGTCGTTCGCGTAGCGCAGACAAGGCAGTGGGTGGTCCCGCGTGAGAACGTTCAAGAGCGACGGTTGCGAGACTAACTGAATTAGGCTTGCACGGACTTGAGCGTTTACTTCGATGTTCGTGAAACCTGAATTTGACTTGATCGCAAGAGGAACACGCGCAACTGCAAAACGTACGAGTCGCTCTAGCTCATGCTCGAGGAAAGCGCTCCCGTCCTTGTGGACGAGCTGATCGCCGATACGAAACACGTCTATCATTTCTGCCATGTCACGAATTTTTGCATGCACAGCTTGTCGGAAGTAGCGCTCATTTTTTCCCGCAACGACAAGTCCCGCATCTGCCTTTTCAACGATGATCGGCTTTTTCCAGACAGAGAACGAGTGGGATTTTGCGAGAACGTCGAACTCGTCTTTCGGAATTAACACAGGGCGATTCTTCACGACGGCACCTCTCCGCATGCAAGCTCACGGAGGCGCGCGAGGTGAACATCGCTCAGCGTGGTGATGCCTTCCCACCAACGGATGATTTCCATACACGAAACGCAAAGGTTGCATGCCAGCCGATCGAGGCCGCCGCTCGAGACAATGCCAGAGGAGACAAAACCTGAGAGGCGCCCTTCGTTCAACTCGAATGCCTGGACGTTGAAGCTCGCATTTGAGTTCCTCATTTCGTCACCTCCGTGCGCTCTGGTGATTCGACCAAGGGCTCCATGCCGCTTCGCGCCCTCCTTAGAAGGGCCCTTGCCTTGGCCTTGTTTGCAAGCGAGGGCTCGCACTGCCCTGAAAGCCACGCGGACACGCGGTCGCGCCCCACGCCCATTTGCGCAGCAACTTCACAACTTGTGCCGAACCAAAGTGCAAGTTCATCGAGGCACTCTGAAAAAGGGATTGCTATACCTTGCGCCTTCACGCTTCCTCCTTGAAAAGGTGTCAAAGTCCAGCAAGAAGCCGCTCTTCGCTGCTGGAGGCAACACGATCTCACTTCAGCCTTCACCCCGAATCGCTGTAACTCAGCACGACTTTGTTTTTTGGCAGAGGAATGAAATCGCATGAAAAAGCCAGCTGATTTCACGCAAAGCAATATTGGGCTTGTTTACCCCATTGAGGACATCGACGGGCTTGGACGGCTTGAGGATTTCGTCGAGCATGCACCACGCACGCCGCAGGACTTTGAGAACTTCAGCGTCAGCGCACAGCTTCGAGAACTTTTGAGGTCATGGCAGCAGCGAAAAATCGAAACGAGCCGTTTCCCCAAGGTGCAGCGCATTTTCGAAGTTCAGCGAAAGGCGGCAGCAAATGGCCGCCCCGGCCAGAACCGAGTCGAAGAGTACGTCGTGCGAAGCCTTGCGCAGCGTGGCTTGCAGCCACCCACAGTTGCCGGTTGGTGCCAAGCGTTCGTGCATTTCGTCGATGAAGTATCGGGCGGGAAGTACCCGGGCCGACGCGAGCGAGATTTCGATGATTTCCATGCGACGCTGCTGAAGCTGTTTCCGGATCCGCGAGGTGGATTGAAGAAGTCGGAAGAAGCGGCCAGCCGAACGCGCCGCGAGCAAGACGTCCTCCTGTGGGAGATCGGATGCGCATTCATTCGTCTCTCGTCATGCGACGTTCCCTTCGTCGACCGAGATGGGAATATCGTCGACGCGAAGGTTGGGCGGCAGGCCTTCGCAAGTGGTGCACTCAATGAGAAAGTTTCCGCCCTGGCAGCCATTCTGAGCGAGAACTTGAGATTGATAACTTGCGGACTCAATCAAACACCTTGTGATGAAGCTAAAACCGAAATTCTGGAGCGATCGAGAAAACTAATCTCGCTGATTTCAGCTCACCGCCTCTATGCATGTTTCACAACGCTCGAAGGGTCGTTCGCCGTCATGATGGACGATGCTGCGAGCAAAGCGGCTGACTTTGACGGCAACAAGAGCGAGGTCCTGGATCGACTCATTTGGCAATTCATTGACGGCTATTTTCCAGGCCAGGGTGACGAGGCATGCATAACGAACGTCGGACCCGTCCGCTGATTTTTTTGGGTAGATTCCGTCTGAGAGACTAGGCCTCCGCGAAGCGGGAGAAGCTTTACCGCGTGCCCTCCATTTACGGGAACATGTTCGGAGAAGGTTTGCAGGTTCGGTACGAGCTCCGGCCCCAGAAGTAGTGCGCCGAATGGCAGTGGGCCGCGGGGATGCTCACCCTCTGCCGTCCAACTGCGTTTCGTGGTCTCTCCTTAAAGTTACAATCGAGGAACCCATTGCCAGACCTCCGCACGATGGGTTCAGAGAGACGCGGGCCTGCGAGACGAGGACCCTTGCACCTGCCGTCGAACGGTTGGGACGCGACATAGAAATGACGGGCCAAATGGGTATGAGAAAAATCCCTCGTACGATAATATGTGTTGCAGATAAAGGACTAGGGATGACATCGCAGGCGTGAGGGCCGCGAGTCGGCCAGCCGACGTCTGAACAGTGATGCGATTACTGTCAGGGGTCGCCACCCCTCGTGGGCGTCGTGCCTTTAAAAAATCATTTCTGCTTTCGATACCGAACAATAATGATGAGGCCATCATGAATTATCGGATTGCTTTGCTGCTTTTTTCGAGTTTGCTCATTGCGTGCGTCCCGAAGGTCGAGACCAACAGCAAGAACAAGAGTATCAGAACTGAGGCGTTGGATGATTCATCGCGTCAAATAGCGAAGCTCTTCAAATTTGGCAACGCGAGACCCTTGAACTTGTCCAAGGTTGTCCGCGAAACGGGAAAACATGTGATTTTCGGGGACGTGCACCTCGATCCAGCCAACTTCTTGAACGGACGTCAGGGTCTGTCCAGCCCGATCGGGAGTAATCTCGTTTTCTCGAAATTTCTCAACCACGTTTCTAACCAGAACGAGAATGTCTCTGCCGTTACTATAAACGGAGATGTCTTCGACCGAAAAGCGATTGAAGCCCTGACGGAAGAGCAACGCGCAGAAGCATTTTTGAACTTCTACAAATCGATTCTCGCCAACTTCAAAGGGCGATCCGTATCGCTGTTCGTGAATGCCGGTGATCACGATTTCCCAAAGCTGATCAAAAAGGGGATGCCGAATTCAGACGATGTGCTCGACCTGAAACTCGGCGCGCTGTTCCGCAAATCGCTTCGTTCCCCCCAAATGCTAGATGATATAGACCTTAATCACTCCATTACGCTTATCGGCATGAATCCAAGGCAACCGATACTTTATCAGCCTGTCCGAGACTCCCCTCCCATCGCGATCTCTCATATCGCGTATGATGTGACACCTACCATCCGAAGGCAGTTGGGAGAGCAGCAAATGAAATTCTCTCCGACCCTCGGAGCGCATCCGAAGGATCTTAGGAACGTGGGAGATGTTTTCGAGGGTAACGTTCAAAGGTTCGCATCTGAGGGACGGACGGACGTGGTCCGCGTAAGCTCCGACCTTCACGTCCCCTACGGTGACAGGGCCTTCAACATATTCAACACGGGGACTGCGTCGGCACCCAAGAAGAATCGCACAACGCCCTTCACCTATTTGCAGATCGAAAATTCCAAGGTTGAACACAAGGCCCTCTACTCTGCCGATGGCGAGATAAAAAGGTACCTTAACTGCATCGATGACGTCGTTGGAGCGGTAGGCAGTCTTGGAATCGCGACGTGGGATCCAGAAATCGAGCGTGCGAATGTGAACGCTGAAACCTCAGCCGACGGATGTTGATAGCGAATGTAAGCCTGTGGCACGAGGTCGACCGGCACGTTGTCGCGCAGCCCAACCAAAAACCGTCCCGGCTAGCGCCATGGCCACGCTAACAAACCGACGTCTCCGCAACTCAGTTTGCTCTACTGTGATGCCAATCGACGGGTGCGCGTTCCCAAGGTTTGCGGACACTGCGGACAGTGACCAACGAAAACGACGGATGACGGTGGACGTGGGAAGACGTCGAGGGTGGCTATCGGTTTGTAAATGCTAAGTTGTTGTTGCAGCGCAAGGTGTTCGTCGGTCCCCTAAGGAATCCCTCTCTCTCCGCCATTCGATGCGTATTCCGGTCCAAAGTGGGGACGGATTCCGATTCAAAGCCCGAATCCTCGACGACCCAAAACGCCTCACCGGATCCCGCGCCGGTGGGGCATTTTTTTGCCTCGGATTGGCGCGCCCCCGGACCTG
>JBIKVI010000072.1:0-16778 GCA_044356935.1 Silvanigrellaceae bacterium
TATTCTGATATTCAATCGCGCCTTGTCGTGCAGTTTCCGGAACCACTCCAAGAAGCACAAGATGATCGACGAGCTCTGGATTCAAAAGGCCTACGACCCCAACAAGAGCGAGTTCGACAACCTTGGCATCAGCTTGAAGTTCGACCATACGTGGTGGATGGGGTCCCTCAACGACTCACCGACATTCACATTCGACCAAAATGAAGCCCTGAAGTTTTGGCATGCCTTTGAGGAGCCCACCCACGAGGTTCTTGGACTCACCGATGGCTTGCTCATGGATCTCTTCACCGAAGTCATCGTGCCGCAGACCCAGAAGCTTGGAGAAGAGAATCCGGCTTACATGACGGGGTGCTCGTGGATCGAGCACCGCCGCAAGAACATCTGGCTCCGAATGCTCAACAAAGAGCTCATTTGGTTCCGCGGCTTCGGAAAGAACTACTACGCGTTGCCGGCTCGGTGGTGAGCTTTCACGGGCGAAGCCCGTCGAAGCCTCGCACAGGCTTGGAGTGAGTTCCCCAGTGCCTCACGGCCTCCGGGCGGGTGGCGCGTCGATGGAGAGGATACGCCCGCGCGCATAGAGATCGCGCATGCGTTCGCAATCCTGAAGGGAATCGAAACCCGTTATCCGTGCCTCGCGTCCGTCGTCGTGGGCGCACGATACGATGGTGGCGCGGGTGAGTGGGCTCATGCGGGCGCAAATGGAACCGCGGGCCTCCTCGGCGCGCGCCCAAGAGTCGACGTTGGTGTGACGGGGTTCGACACTGGCCACGCACGCTCCCACGCCGGCCCCCTTGACGTCGAGGAGCGTCCACGACGCGGGAGGCGGCCTGGTGGCGCAGCTTTGCGTGGCCCAAAGGATCGCGGCGCTGAGCGCGAGCGGGACAGTGCGCGCTCGCATCAGAAGAACATCAATTTCATGCAAAAGACGCTTCCGCCCGACTTGATGAACTCTTCGGTGTCCACAGGCACGGGCGTGTAGCCTGCCGCTCGCAATGCCGCCTCCGTGTGCGTGGAGCCGGGATGAATAATCACGTGTTTTTCGTCCGGGCAGTGCGCGTTGCAAGCGAAACGCGGCGAGTCGGCCTCGCTGATGTCCACCTCGATGACGCGCGGGAAGATGGCCTTCACGAGCGCCCACCCCTGTTCGGTGAACGCGGCGGGGCAGGCGAGCGCCGTGCGGTCGTCGAGGATGGCGAGGCAAGTATCGAGATGGTAAAATCGCGGGTTGGCGAGCTCGAAGACGGCCACGTCGGCCTCGGCGCAGGCGGCCACCCTTTCGTAGATGGTTTTGCTCGTGCGGTAGCCGTGTCCGCCGAGAAGGAAACGGCGGCCGGGGAGCCACAGGCAATCGCCCATGCCTTCGAAAAGTGTTTCCTTGCGGCGCACGGGAAGGAGGCTTGCCTCGTAGCCTTGGCGCTGGAGGGCCGCCCGCACCAGGGGAACCTCCTTATGACGCGAGTCGTTGGCCATGTTCGACAGGAGGGCGCGGCGCTCACCGGTGCGACCCAGAATGGGCAGCGATTGGTTGGCGCAAAACACCATATCGGGGAGGTCGGCGTCACCCTCGATGGTCACCACGTCGAGTCCGAGCGAACGGTATGCCGCGCGAAGCGTTTCCCACTGCGCGAGGGCCCTGGACTTGTTGAGAACGTGGAGGCTTCCATCGGGCCTGCGCATGTGGGCGTTGATGGGCGTGTCGACGTTGAAGTGCGTCGGGCGCACCATGAGGACGCGGTGGGCCTTTGGCATTGGCGCGAGCGTACGGGGATCGACCGTAAGCGACTGCGACGTTTCGTAGACGCGGAATCTCGGCATGGGGACACCCTTTGCCTTCGGCGAGAATGCGGGTTGTAGAAAAGAAGTGTACAACGACGGTGCGCAATTGTGATCGGGTCACTTCCATACCGAGAAAAGTTTCCCGCGTGAAGCCTGCCTGAAACCTTACTTCCCTTTAACTGTCGCTGGAGCCAGAAGACGCCAGTCCGCAAGGCCAAAGGAGACGCCCATGAGCGCAACACACAAAGCGGTTCCGCAGTTCACCTTCCCACCTCGGCACATCGCCTGCGCGACCGACCTTGCCGAAGGCACGCGCGACGCCGAACGCGCCGCGTTCTCCTTGGCCAGTCGTTTTGGCGCGCGTCTGACGTTCTTGTCGGTGGATCCGACCTTCGTTTATCACGCCGAACTCCTCGCGAGCAGCGGCGGCCTCACCTCTCCGTCGTTCGATCCTGCCAAACAGAAGGCCTACCTCGAAAAGAATGCTCAGGAGTTGCGCTCGCACCTTACGCCGCTCTCGGAGGGGGTCGCCTTCGAAGTCGTTACCGACTCTGGCGATCCTTCCCTCTCGCTGCTCCAGTGGATCCACGGGACCAAAGAAACACCGGTGGACCTCGTCGTGGTGGGACGCAAGCGGCGGGGGGCCATCCAGAGCTTCTTCATGGGCTCCACCTCCACGAATTTGCTGGAAGAGGCCGGGGTTCCCGTGCTCATGGTTCCCGAGGAGGGTGGCAAAGCCGCTTTGCTCGGGACTCACGTGGTGCTCGCCACCGACCTTGCGGCCCCTGATAGGCGCGCGAGTCAAGCCGCGGGTGTCTTCGCCAAGGCCCTCAACGCGCACGTGACCCTGGTGCATTCCTACCAAACGCAGGACTACCGGCCTCTTCCTCCCGACTATTTTGCGAGCGAGGACGTTTACCACGAGCTCACCACTTTGGTGGCAAACGCATGCCGCATCAAAACAGATCATCTTCAGCGCGACACAGCCGAACTCTCGCTGGCGCACGGCGTGCGCGCCGAGGCCAAGCTTCTGGAAGGGAGGCCCCGCGAAACCATCCTCGAATACGTCCGGGAGGCGTCACCCGCACTGCTCGTGGTTGGACGCGGAGCGACCACCGGCGGACTGGGCTCTCTGCTCTTGGGCAGCACGGCGCGCGCGCTTGCGATGCATGCACAGAGTCCGGTTCTCGTCGTGCCTCATTCGTCGTGACGTCGGAGGATGCAACGAGGACTTCACAAGAAAGGCCTCGGACACGTCCGCACGTACCAGAATTGCCTTTCGCTTGTGCATTCCGGCCGTCTGCTCTTTCCGTCGCTGATTCTCACATGAACGTGAAAGAGCGTTGGCCTGTCCCTCACCTCTCTCGCCTCCACAGGAGAGTCGGGCCAGTTCCTTCGTGCCGCGCGCACACATCGCATTTGCTGCTCCGAGCCCATTTCCTGGTGACCATATGCACTGGCTGAGGCGAGCGTACTTAGCCGACTGTCCCGCTTTTCATCTTTGTAACACTGACAACGATGATCCGGGCTAGTGCCCATGTTGCTTGGGCAGTCTTTAAACCACCGGACCCAGAAAGTCTGGTGCAAGGCTGTAGACTCTGCTGAGGCGCCTCCTCCTTCCCCGTTCTGAGTTTCGTCTTGATTATAGCCCCGGCTCGCGCAGCCCGAAAACATGAGGAGAAGGAGGGTGGAGGTCAGCAACGATTTGGCATTCACAGTGAGTTCTCCAGGCAAGCAGTGGTCCGACGCAAAAACCCCCGGAAGCGAAGAATGGGTTCGTCCCGGGGGAAGGTGGCGAGAGCGTATGGCCTATTTTTGGCTAGGAAAGCTCTCAAATGCTAGCACTCTATGGTGCTGCGTTGCTATTGCAGAAGCTCCTGAACAAACACTCCCGCCACCCATTGATCTCTTCGGAGGGGCGCTGCGGAACTTGAGCGAAAGTGCTCCTCCGCCCAGGCGGGACGCCGTTTAGTCGCGGATGGCCGTAAGTTTGCCTTCGCCGGCGAGGTCTTCCGTTCGCCTGTGCCGCTCCCACAGGATTGACTCACCATGGGGCATCCGACTAGGAGCGTGAATGTAGCCAAAATCCGTGCTAGTTTCACGACACCGTACTCCTAGGGACCTTCGAGGTCCTTCCTTCATCCGTCGACGTGCGCGTCAGTCGAGGCCGCGAAATCCTACCATGCTCCCACTCCACACGTTGAAGCTCGCCGTTCCCCCCGCGCGCCTGCGCGCAAGCACGACCCTCTTCAGCAACCAGGTCTCTCCCCTCGACGATTCTCTGCTCGACGCCACGAGAAGCGCCTTCGTAACCGTAGAAGGCCTTCCAGGACGCGTTGGGGTCTACAACAAGTCCCAATTGATGGCGGTACGGTTCCTGCCCGCGGCATGCCTTGGCGCGGTGCGCCCTAACCACGGCCTGGATCCCGAGGCCCTCGTCGAGAACCTGCGTCAACATCTCTCGGCGTTGCGCAGGCACAAGTTGCCCCTGCGGGCGTTGTCGGGTGGCGAGTCGTTTCGTTGGGTACACGGCGACGCCGATGGTTTACCGGGGCTCGTGGTCGACGACTACGGCGCCATGGTGGTGGTGCAGAGTGGAGCCCATGCGGGCGAACTCCTCCTGCCCCATGTGGTGCGGGCATTGGAGCCCCTGTGCGGCAATCGCCCTCTTTTTGAACGCTCCTCGGGCCAGTCCCGAGCCATGGCCGGCCTCCCTGAGCGGACTCGTGCTCTGCGCGGTGTCGTGCCCGACGAAGTGGAAGCTTCCTTCGCCGGTTTACGGCTGCGATTTGCGCCTGCGCGCGCCCAAAAAACGGGCTTATTCCTTGATCAATCTTTTAATCTTGCACTGTTTGGACGGCTGCTGCGCATGGCGAACCTTCCGAACGAGGGTGAGGCTCCTAACGAAGGTGCGGCTCCGCCTTGGGAAAGTCTCCTCGACGTGTGCTGCTATGCGGGCGCTTGGGCGGCCACCGCCGCGGCCGCGGGTCTCACGCGTTTCACCCTTATCGACCAAGACGCCGTGGCCTTGGCACGGGCGGCCGAGAACGTCGTCCGCAATGGCTCCGGCGCTCCACCCACCGTGGAAACCCTCCACGGCGACATGTTCGAGCGCCTCAGCGTGCTCGCGCGCGAAGGCCGCAGCTTCGACGTGGTGGTGGCCGATCCTCCAGCCTTCGCCAAAACCAAGAAGCACGTTCCTGAAGCTCGTCGCGCCTACGCCCGCCTCCTGAAGCTTTCGGCAAAGCTCGTGCGCCCCGGCGGACTTTTGGTAGCGTGCAGTTGCAGCCGCAATATGCCCGAGGAGGAGTTCGTGGAGCTCGCCGGCGGGCAGCTTGGCGCGGGTCCCGACGGCGAGGGCTTCGATCTCGTGTTGAGGGGCTCGCAAGCGCCGGACCACACCGTGCCCGCGGGCGATGCCCTTTCGCTCTATTTGAAGTGCCACTTCTATCGCCGCAGGGAGTCTCGCGCTGGGTCAGGGAGCGCTCCTTGACCACCGTTTCAACCCAACGGTCGCCCGCGATTTCGGCTGAGCGCCACGTGGGGGAACCCCATGCGCACTCTCACCCGCCCACGCCCACGCCCATGCCAGGTCGCAGGCGCGTCGTGGTCGATGCGCGCGTCGTGCTCGACAATCACGGCCATGGCATCGCGCGCTACACCGAGGAGTATCTGCGCAGGCTTGCGGAACTGCCCTGCGACGACCTCGAGTTCGTCCTGCTTGTGAACCGCGAATCGCCCCTGTGCCGAAGCGCTTGGCCCGCCCATATGCGCCTTTTCGTCATGAGGAGTGGATGGCTTGCTTTTTGGGGGCAGGTGGAACTGGCCTGGGCGTTGCGACGTTTGCGTCCTGTGATGTTCCACTCGCCGAGCTTCATCGTCCCGTTCCTCTCGAGCGCGCCGCTCATCACCACCATCCACGACCTCAACCATGTGGTGCTTGCCGAGAATTATTCGGTCTTCCATCGCCTTTATTATACGTTCTTCCTCGCGCATAAAGTGCGCCTCGCTCGATGCGTCATCACGGTGTCGCAGTTCTCGAAAGACGAAATCGTCCGCTTTTTCGGAATCCCTCCTTCGCTCGTGCGCGTGGTGTATAACGGCATCTCGGAATCGTTCTTCGGACTGCCGGGCACGCCTTCGGCCGCCACCGACACCTCCAACGAGGTTTTCCGTGAGCGCATGGAGCTGCCCGACGACTACATCCTGAGCGTGGGGAACAAAAAGCCGCACAAGAACATGTATCGCCTCGTGGAAGCGTGGTGCGGTATGTCCCATCCGCCGCCCCTGGTTCTGCTTACGGAGTTCGACGAGAACATCGTGCGCTTGGCGGGCCGGCACGGACTCAAGCATCGCCTGCACTTCATGCGCTTCGTGGCCAACCAGGACTTGCCAAAGGTTTACTCCATGGCGCGCGCGTTCGTTTATCCCTCGCTCTACGAGGGCTTCGGATTCCCTCCCCTGGAGGCGGCTGCCTGTGGCGTCCCGGTGGTCGTGTCCAATCGCGCTTCCCTCCCGGAAGTGCTCGCCGACAGTGCCATTTTCGTGAACCCGGAAGACGTCCTCGACATCCGACGCGGCATCGAGGAAGCTCTCTCGCGATCCCCAGCCGTCATCGACATCGTCGAGCGGGGCCGCAAGAAGGCCTCGGAATACTCCTGGCAGCGCGTGGCCGAGGAGACGCTCTCCATCTACAGGAACATGCTCGAATGAGGGAGACGCCCGTCGCGAAAAAAAGGCCGCTTATCGGCCTGAACGGACGTTTCCTCGTGGCGCAGCGCACGGGAGTGCAGCGATCCGCGTACCGCCTGTTCCAGAGCATTCTCGAGCAGGGTTCCGACAAGTATGACTTCATCCTCTTCACGGGCGACAGCGAAGCCTACGCACCCGATTGGCAGCGTCCCAACGTGCGCGTCGTCACCTCGCCGCTCTCGCAGCGCACCATCCTGCGCAACCACCTCTGGGAACAGGTGACGCTCCCGCGCCTCGCAGCGAAGTATGGCGTCGATGTGCTCCATAGTCCCGCTAATTTGGCGCCGTTGTTTTACTCGGGGCGAAGCATCGTGAATATCCACGATCTTTGCTTCCTCGTGCAGCCCGCGTGGTTCTCGTTCAGCTTCCGTTTCATTTACAGCTGGCTTGTGCCCCGCATCGCGCGGAAGGCCTCGGTGGTAATCACCAATTCCAACTACTCCAAGAACGATATCCTCGAGCTGCTGGGTATCGAGGTGGGGCGTGTGCGCCTCACCTACTGGGCTGTGGACCCGACGTTCTTCCTTTACGCCAAGCCTCTCGAGGAACGCGCCGAGCGCATTCTTTTCGTAGGGTCCCTGGAGCCCCGCAAGAACCTCGTGGGCCTCCTCAAGGCCTTCAATATGTACCGCGCGCGCAACCCCTCGAGCCGGCTGAAGCTCTCGGTGGTGGGGTGCGAGAACCCTTTGTTCGCCGACGAGCACTACGATTTGGGCGAGTATGGCGGCGATATCGACTTCGTCGGCTACATTTCCGATGCCGATCTCGCACGTCTCTATGGCGATTCGCGCGCGCTGGTGTATCCCAGTTTCTACGAGGGTTTCGGTTTTCCCCCGCTCGAGGCCATGGCCGCGGGCACGCCCGTCATCACAAGTAGGAACAGCTCGCTTCCCGAGGTGGTCGGCGATGCTGCCCTCCTCGTGAATCCTTCTGATCCCGCTGAGATAGCGGCCTGTATCGAACGCGCCCTCACCACCGACGAGGCACGCAGCATGAGCGAGCGTGGTCGTTTCCAAGTCCGGCGCTTTAGCTGGGATCGCGTGGGGCGGCATGTAATAGGTATCTACGACGAATTGTTGACAAAGCGGGCAATAAGCCCGTCGACCATCCAAGGAGAGTTCCCCGTTTATGAGCACCCAGCACAAAATGCGTAACGTGGCGATTATCGCGCACGTGGACCACGGCAAGACGACCCTCGTGGATGGTCTTCTCCAGCAGGCCGGTACCTTCCAAGCCCACCAAACCATGACCGAGCGCGTCATGGACAGCATGGATCTCGAGCGCGAGCGCGGGATCACCATTGCTGCCAAGAACTGCGCCGTTCAGTATGGCGACACGCGCATCAACATCGTCGACACGCCCGGACACGCGGACTTCGGAGGCGAGGTCGAGCGCACGCTCATGATGGTCGACGGCGCCATCCTGCTCGTGGACGCGGCCGAAGGCTGCCTCCCGCAGACCCGTTTCGTGCTGCAGAAGGCCCTTCAGCGCGACCTCGCGATGATCGTCATCATCAACAAGGTCGACCGCCCCGACGCGCGCATTGAAGAGGTCGAAGAGGCCATCCAGGACCTCTTCATGGAGCTCGCCCACCTCGATCACCACCTTAACTTCCCCATCCTCTACGCCTCGGGGCGCAATGGCTGGGCAAGCAAGGAGAAAGGTGTCCATAAGGAAACCCTTATGGACATCTTCGACACCGTGCTCGAGCACGTGCCACCACCCAAGGTGCAGCGCGATGGCACCGCCCAGATGCTCGTCAACAACCTCTCGTACAACAACTACCTCGGGCGCCTCGTCATCGGCCGCGTCGAACGCGGCGCGTTCCGAAGCAACCAGTCCATCGTCGTGTTGGGCGAGAACGGTAAGGTCCAACAGGCCAAGATCGTCAAGATGCGCGTGTACAGGGGCCTCGAGCAGGTGGACGTCGACGAAGTCGCGGCAGGCGACATCGGCATCTTCGCCACGGGCCTAGGCGACCTCACTATCGGCGACACCATGGCAGACGCGCTCGTCCCCGAAGCGTTGCCGCGAATCCTGGTGGACCCGCCCACGGTGAGCGTGGAGGTGAGCGTGAACACCTCGCCCCTGGCCGGCCGCGAAGGCACCTACCTCACCTCGCGCAAGCTTTTCGAGTTCCTCACCAAGGAAGCCATGCACAACGTGGCCCTGCGCATCGACGAAACCGAGAGCCCCGAGATGTTCGTGCTCAACGCGCGCGGCGAGCTCCAAATCGCAATCGTCATCGAGAACCTGCGTCGTACCGGCGGCGAGTGCATGGTGGCGCGTCCCAAGGTCATCACGAAATCCGAGAACGGCCAGACGCTCGAACCCGTGGAGCGCGTCGTCATCGACGTGCCGGACTTCGCCGTGGGCGTGGTCACCGAAAAGCTCTCGACCCGTAAGGGGCGCATGGTGAACATGCAGAACTTCGAGAACAACCGCACGCGCCTCGAGTTCAGCGTCCCGACGCGCGGCCTCCTGGGTTACCGCTCCACGTTCCTCACCGATACCAAGGGCGAGGGCATCATGAGCAGCTACTTCGAAGGCTGGGAAACCTCGCGCGGCCAATACCTGACGCGTCTCAACGGCGCGCTGGTGGCCGACCGCGCCGGCAAGACCACCGAGTACGCTCTCCACGGCCTCGAGGATCGCGGTTCGCTGTTCATCCGCGAAGGCGAGGAAGTCTACGAGGGCATGATCATCGGCGAAAACAGCCGTGACAACAATCTCGACGTCAACGCCGTGCGCGAGAAGAAGCTCACGAACATGCGTTCGGCGGGTACCGACGACTCCACCAAGCTCAAGCCTACCGCACGCATGTCGCTCGAAGGCGCCCTCGACTGGATCGACGACGACGAATGGGTCGAAGTGACCCCGAAGAACGTCCGTATCCGTAAGCGCGTCCTCGCGGCGAACCAGCGCCAGATTTCGCGCAAGCTTTAAGGCTGCGCGGCTCTTGCCGCGCGCGCGTCGGCAACCTTAGGCGCGATGATCGACGCACTCTCGCAGGGAGCGACGCCTTCCTTTTCTACATGGGCAATGGCTTTCTTGCGGATCATGTCGATGTCGTCCCAAGAGGCGTATGAGCGCGTTTCGTCGTCGGCCACGGCGGCCACCTTGTTTGCCGCGCGCACCTGGGGTTCGCCGTTGAGGAACGAGACGATGGAGTAGCCACCGAACAAGGAAACGCAGGTGGGGATGATGATGGCCCCGGCGCCCAATGACGTGCTGGCCACCGTGCCCCCCACCGCCGCGCAGATGGCGTAAATGGCTAGGTTCGCGTAGGTCGCGCGTTCACCCTCCTGGCCCTCGCGCAGCATTTTCGCCTGCAGCGGGGCCATGGGGATGGCCTTGGGTGTCACCAGGGAAGAGCGGGCCAACGTGTCGATGTCAAACAGCCGATCGATGGGCTCTTTGGCCTCAATGGTCGCGAGGTAAAGGCAGGCTGCAGGCTCTTCTGGCTGGGTCGTTTGAATCCATCCCCATAGGTGGCCTTGGCGGGCCCGTTCGGGGTCGCGCGCCTTTGCGTCGGCGGGAGCGACGACGCCTTTGGAGGCTGATTCCTCGCCCTTTTGGAGCGTGCAACCGGCCGTAAGCAGCGCCAGCGAGACCGACAGAATCCAGGCGGCCAAAGGCAGAGGCGAGTGGGGACGGGTGAGCGACGATGCGTGGCGCATGGGTGAGCTCCGAGCGAGGATGTGGCGCGCGGCGGATCCGCGCGGGCACTTCGAATCTACACCGGCAATCGATTGCGCGATGCGTCAGCGATCCTCGGGCTGCGCCACTGGTTTTGCAACGGGTGGCTGAGCGCGGTCCGTTTTCGTCGTTCGGGAGGAAAGGAACGTGCCCAGGATGACCACGGCGCTCGCGGCGAGCATCCCCGGGGTTACGCGTTCCCTAAGCAGCATCCAACCCCACAGCACCCCAAAAACCGGCACGAGATAGGTGACCGCCAGGGCGCGTCCGGCACCTCCCTCGGCGATCATGCGGAAGTAGATGAGGTAGGCGAGCGCGGTGCACACCACGCCCAACGCCAGCGCCGCCATCCAGGCGTGCGCCGGGGCAGGACCTGTGGGCCAAGTGGCGATGGCAGCCGGGAGCATCAGCAGGGTGGCTCCGAGTTGGCTACCCGCCGAAACGGCGAGAGGGCTGACGCCCACGAGGCGCCGTTTGGACCACTGCGCCGACAGGGCATAAAGGAACGTCGCGGCGAGGGCAGCGGCCACTGGCAACCACGCGAGTCGGCCCATTTGGTTGCCCCCGGGGGTGTGGGCACCGGGACGGAACTCCACCAGAAGGGCGACTCCGGCGAAACCCAAGGCGAGACCCAGGGCGCGCAGCCAGCTTGGACGTTCTCCCAGAAAAACGATTCCTAAGGCCGCGCCCCAAAGCGGGGCGGTCGCGTTGAGGATGGAGCCCATGCCAGCGCCGAGAGAAAGAGTGGCGGCGGCCAACAAGGTGAAGGGAACAGCGGAATTGAGGACTCCCAGAAGCAGGAGCTTACCCGCGTTCGCGCGGATGGCGGAGATCTCCCCGCCCAAAAGTGCAAGCGGGAGCAGAAGGGCCGCCGCCGAGCCGACGCGCAGGAAAATGAGCGCCACAGGACCAAAATACGGGCCCGCGACTCGCGTGAAGAGGAACGATCCGCCCCAGATTGCCGCAAGAACGATGAGGCGCGTGCCATGCCCGGTTGGATTCAAGGGCGAATTCCAGGCTGCCCCTGCTCAGCGAGCGGATGGCTTCCGTCGTGGGCCACGACGCGGAGGTAGGGAACGGAGCGAAAGCCTTCGAGCTCGAGGAGCTTCCGCTTGCGATCGAGACCGCCGGCGTAACCTGTTAGGGCACCCGTTGCACCAATGACACGGTGGCAGGGAATGAAGAGCGAAATGGGATTGCGTCCAATGGCGGCTCCCACGGCCCGGCTGGCGTGCGGAAGGCCCATGGCACGTGCGACGTCGCCGTAGCTGCGCACGGCCCCGCGAGGAATGGTGAGGAGTTCGCCCCACACTCGCCGCTGAAAGTCCGTGCCCGCGGCGGCTAGGGGGAGATCGAAGGTCGCGCGCGCATCCATGAAGAATTCAGCGAGCTGAGCGCGCGCGCGGGAAAGCACAGGGTGATCCGGTGCGCGAGACCATTCGGAAGCCTCCGCGGGAAGGGATCGTTGGCCTTCGAAATAGGCTCCCACCAAGGCTTCCTCGGAAGCGGCCAAGAGCAGCTCACCCAGGGGCGAATCAACGTGGATGCAGGAAAGTGGGAGGGAGGGGAGGGGTGCGAGGAGGGTCATGACGGGGAAGTCCTCTGGGCGCCGGTGTAGGCTGACGCGACATGTGCCGAACGACGGCGCACGCGACCGCAGCGTGGAGCCTGGACGCCGGAGTCGATGTGGCGTCCTCACCTACCTTCAGGCCTTCGACAAGCGTGCGATCAGTTTGCGATCCGGGTGGACCAAAAATGAACGCTCCCCGAGGGACGCCGCGCTGTCAAGTCGCCGGCGCGGCGCCTCCCTCGGGGAGCGTGGGAGAAGTTGGCAGCGTTCGTTACTTTGGTGTTACCGTGACGCGCAGGAATGCGTCTTTTTCAACTACCACGACGTCGCTGCGATTTGGGAACAGCTGCCAGCCCAAGACCCCTCCGACCACCGCGCCCGCCGCCACGGCCCAGCCGTTGACGTCGTTGGCTCCGACGAGTGCGTCGATAGCTGCGGCCGCACCCGCGCCGATCACTGCGCCACCGACGATTGCCCACACGTTGGTGCTCGAAATGGTGTCCTCACGGGAGACGACCCATCCCCCTCCTTCGAGTCCGTAGGAGCGACCGTCGGACAGCACGAATCCCGTTGCGTTGAAGTAGGAGGCTTGTCCTTTTCTGAGCTGGACCGATCCCGAGAGAGGCGTGCCCGCGGGAACCACGATGCCTCCCACCGTGAGCGCGCGGGTCGTGATGGGGCGCGCGTCAAGGAATTGGGCCTCGCGCAGGTCAATAATCTCTTGTGGCTGTCCCACGATCTTCTTGGGGAAGACGATGTCGAGAGCGGACGCAGGGCTATAGCCTTGGCCAGGATTCTGTCCTTGAACAGGTTGCTGCCCCTGTCCGGGATACTGTCCTTGAACAGGTTGCTGCCCCTGTCCGGGATACTGTCCTTGAACGGGTTGCTGCCCCTGTCCGGGATACTGTCCTTGAACGGGTTGCTGTCCCTGAACGGGTTGCTGTCCTTGACCGGGTTGCTGTCCCTGAACGGGTTGCTGTCCTTGAACGGGAGCCTGTTTCCGCTCAGGTGTCAGCTTCGACGTATCCGTGATCGTCGCCTCTTGCTTGTTGGTTTCCTCGGGAGTGACCTCGTTCTTTTTGCCCCCACTGGACCCGCCGCATGCGGTCGCCAGGAGTGAGGTGGAGAGAACGACACCGAGAGTGCGGGTCATGTTCATGCGTATTCCTCCAAACGCCGCGCGGAATGCTTGGCCCCGCCCCAAAAGCAAGTCGCGTGCCTGCTGTGCATTTCTTAAAGTAACTAAAAACGCTCAGAAAATGACGCGCGGTTGGGGCCGTTGCCTTCCCCTGGTGGAGAGCGCGCCGGCCACCGACCAATCCTTGGGCGCCCCGGCCGGTTTTGGATCCTGCCCGTCTCCCATGAGCGCATCATCGCGATAGCGTCCGGGACGCCACCCCGCGCGCTCCCCCACGTTTTTCCGAAGGAGACACGTCATGGCCATCACCTTTCCCGGAAAAGGAAACGTCGACGCCACCGCCCGCGGGCTTGCCGTCAGTCCGCAAATGGAGAGCCTCGCGCGCTTCGGATACGCGGCGAAAGGATTCGTCCATGCGTTGACGGGGCTCTTAGCGCTGCGCGCGATCGCGGGGCTTGGGGGAGACGCAACCGACTCGCGCGGAGCACTCTCCTCGCTGGCCGATGCTCCTTTCGGCTCGTTGCTCCTGGGCGTTTTGGGCGTGGGCCTCGCCGCCTATGCAATCTGGCGGTTCATCGAGTTGTTCGCGTTGCCCATCCGCGCCCAGCGGCGCGGCAAGGATCTCGCCAAGCACTTCGGTTACCTTTTCAGCGGCCTGGCCTACGCGAGTCTCTCTATGGCCGCATTCGATCTCCTCGCCGGACGCGGAGCGGGAGGCGATGGCACGCGCGGACTCGTGGCTGAGGTCTTGAGCCGACCCTTCGGCCAGTTCGTCGTCATTGTGGCAGCCCTCGCGGGCATCGCATACGGAGTCCAGCAAATCGTGAGCGGCGTGAAGGAGCGTTTCCTCGCCAAGCTCGACGTGGGCGCCATGGACGACAAACGTTACGCACTCTCCCGTAGGCTCGGAAAATTGGGGTATGTGGCCCGCGGAGTGGTTTTCTCGATCACCGGAGCTTTCCTTTTCGCGGCGGGCGTGTCCGACGAATCCCGACGCGCCCGGGGACTCGACGGCGTCTTCGACTTCTTCGCATCGATGCCCGGCGGAGCCATCCTGGTGGCGCTCTTGGCAGTCGGACTTTTCGCTTACGGCGTTCATTGCATGATCGACGCGCGCTACCGTCGCTTGCTCTCCGATTGAGGATTTCGGGCCCCAGGCATGTCCCCTTTCACTTCCCTTGCCGTTGTAGGTGAAGGGGGGCGCCCAAAGGAACGATGGCGCTTCCATCGACGACGATGCCCTGCCCGTCATCGCACGCGTAAAGGGGGCGACCGACCTTCCGGGTAACGTCGATGAGCGCCGAATCCTCCCAAGGTGCGTGCTCGCCGTAATGAGGATGGAAGTCGAAACCCACGAGGGCCAGCCCTCGTGCAGGACTCCGATTCCCTTTGGACGCGGCTGTGCCCGCGTCGCTGCCGCGTCCTTTCGTGTTCCCCCGGCTCCGGCTCTGACCCCGATCTCGCTGGCGCTCCTTCGCTACCGCTTCCTCGAACGCGAGGTGGGCCCGGAGGTCGGGAGCGAGGATCATTGCTCCCGCGCTCACCCCGACGATGACCCCACCTCGCGATGCGAACGCGCGCAAGGGAGAAACGAGATTGTTGCGCACGAGGGCGGCAAGGAAGTGCGTCGGATCGCCCGCACCCAAGTGAATGGCGTCGCTTGCGAGGAGTTCGGGCAGGCGCGCGGGATCGAAACACGCGTCGACGTCGAAGAGTGTTGGTTGCGGCAAGCCGAGATGTCCGTAGTAGGCGCACGCCTTTTCGAAGTAACGCTCGTTGCGGTCGGTGGCGGCGGGTAGGAACGCGATGCGATGCAGGCTTCCATCGAGGAACGCCATGAGGGTATCATCGAGGGCGTCGCTCGTCCCGCGGATTTGGTCGCTATACAGCACGAGTCGAGGCATCGCGTTCCTTCTCAATTCTGGCGTCGTTCATAGGACCGCCATCGCGAAGGGCCCGACCAGGGTTGGCTTTCGGGGGCGCCCTTTAAAACAAACGATCAAAGTGAGGTCGCATTCGCATGAGATTCGTTTTTCCTCTGACCTTGAACGTTTTAGCTCTCTTGACTATCTATCCTGCAATGACGTCATGTAAAGTTAGAACATTTTCTGATTCAAGGCAGAAAAATCATCCAAATGACAAAATCGTTCAGATTGAGGATGGGAAAACGAAATATCTCGCACTCAAGAATAAATTACTAGGTACAAAGTCACTGACTGAAGAGGCCCGCCAAGCCCTCTCTCGTTTCGGCGGCCTCGCCATCGCGCAGCGCCTGGTTCTTGTCGCTCGCGGAACGCCGCCTCAGTCTTCCGCGTCAGCGCCGAAGAAAACGTCCACATTCAATTCGGCCGCCTCGAAGGGCTCGATGCGCGCCTTCGTTTCCGTGCGGAAGAGGTTCTGGATGAGGGCATACTTGTCACCCACCAACCGGAACACGAGGAGGCACTCGCGTTCGACGTCGGCCACCCAATAATGGGGAACTCCGGCCAGGGCGAGCGTCTCCGGGACGTCGACGGTGTCTTTGCGCCACGTCGTCCAGCAGACTTCACAGACCCAGTCGGGCCGCTCGCGAACCGGATAGCCCTTGGGGTTCTCGGGGACTCGGTCGCGATTCCAGCCGGCTATGTCGTGGCAAAACACGCGTTCGAGCTGGGGGTAGAGGACGGAGACTTCGGTTTTGATCCACCAACCTCCGAAGCCGCCGGGGCTTTTGTTGCGGCGGAAACGCTTGCGAATCTCCGTATCGATAGCGCTTTCGACGTCGGAGTG
This sequence comes from Silvanigrellaceae bacterium, assembly GCA_044356935.1. Taxonomy (GTDB): domain Bacteria; phylum Bdellovibrionota_B; class Oligoflexia; order Silvanigrellales; family Silvanigrellaceae; genus JADCJN01. The sequence goes on from JBIKVI010000072.1 coordinate 15,705, forward strand.
CTCCCCCGAGGGGCGCGCTTTGGGGACGATGCGACCATCGATGAGTTCTGCGCGCGCGTCTTCGCCGAGTGCGAGCAAATCTTCGAGTGTCGCTCGCTTCAATGCAGTGCTCGTCATCGGGGGCTCCCTCCATCGGACGAAAAAAAATCTGGAGAGCTTGCGCTGTCCAGATTATCTCGCATCTACGAAGAAAAGAATGGTACAGAGCCGCGGATTCGAACCGCGGACCCCAGCAATGTGAATGCTGTGCTCTAACCTGCCGTGCCTTGAAGTAACGAGAATGCGGGACGAAGTCAACGGAAAAACCCTCCACGGTTGAACCGGGAGGGTTTGGCTGGTTGGTCAGAATTGAGCTCCCGACCAGGGTTTATCCATGGCCCGTGGTCAGGTCAAGGCAGGCGGGCGGCCTTTGGAACCCGCCGCAGGAGCGCCGCTGGCTCGACGGTACGACGCCGGAGAGCGCGTCGAAGAACGTCACCGTCTTTGAGGACGGCGACGGCGGAAAACGCGAACATCGCGGAAAATAAATGGAGGACTTCCATCGACAGGCGCACACGAGATCGGTAAGGCGAATCTGTCGATCCATGGAGGTTCCAATGACCGAGATCCCGACCAGCACCTGCGAGTGCTGCGGACACGTCGCTCCCAGCGCCACGTTCACCATCTATGGCAGCGCGGGGGCCTCATCCCTCCTTTGTGCGGAATGCTTCAACGAAGAGGCCGCTCTGGTCATGGGTGTTCCGGTTCCAGACCCGGCCGAGTTCGAGCCCCTCACGCTCCGAGTTGGTGGCCGTCGTCACACGTTTTTGTTCCACGTCTACCTGAACCCGGGCGGGCTCGGCATTCGAGCCAGGGAACACGATCCCGTGGACCCCGAGGGCGGATACGAGTTCGCCGTCCTCGTCCCGGCGACCACCCCCTCGAAGATGGCCTACGACAAACTCGTGAAGAAAATTCGGAAGGGCATCCAGACGAGAAGCCTGACCACCGATCGATCACGTCTCAAGGAGGACCGCGCTGTGGGGAGGTTTGGACACGAGAACCTTGTCATCGACGGTCATACGGCGACCACCG
>JBIKVI010000073.1:0-16735 GCA_044356935.1 Silvanigrellaceae bacterium
CGTGGGACGCGCGCTCCACGAAGAGCCAAAACATATCCCAAGCCATTTCGATCCCAAGGAAACTCGAATTTTGCGCAAAGGCATGGTCATCACCATCGAACCATTCCTCACCACCGGCTCCGATCACGCACAGGAAGGCCGCGACGGCTGGACGCTCTCGCTGCCTCGCAATCAGCGCGGCGCTCAGTTCGAGCACACCATCGTCATCACCGAGGGCGAGCCCTTGGTCATGACGCATCCCGATGAAAGCCTGCTTCGGGCGTAGGGGCTTTGCCGAGGGAATCCATCAATCCAGGACGCACTCCACTCCCATGGGGCACGCGACGTCGGGAGCGATGGGGTTGCCCTTCGCGTTGAGGAGCCGCAAAGCTGGCAACGTCCACGCGGGCGAGAGGTCCGTTAGTCGGTTGTAAGCGACGTACAGGAAACGAAGTTCTCGCAGCGCCTCGAGTCCCGCGAGGTCTTGGAGGGCGTTTGCGGTGACTCCCAAGGAAACTAGCGCGGGGAAGGCATCCACGCCGCTCAGATCGCGCAGCCCGACGCCGTGGGCATCGAGTTGGACGAGACCTCGTGCCGCGCTCAACCCGAGGAGGGAGTCGACACGCGTGCCGCTGATGTTGAGGACACGCAAACGCGCCAGAAGTGCACCGGGAAGCCGCTCGACGGGACTGCCACGCAGGTCGAGAACCTCCAATACAGCGAGGCCTGCCAGCTCGTCCAGACTTCCGAAGGCATTGCCGGCCACGTAAATCCGCTGGGCGTTGCGGGCCTCCCCGAGAGGCGCTGCCCATGTAAGCCCCGCGTCTTCGAGTTCAATGGTGGAAGCCGTTGCCAGGACGCGCGCGGCAGCGGCGCAGCCCCGCGCTCCCGAAACACGATTGGCCCAACTTGCGATGGCCTCCACGGTTTTGCGTTTGTGCGATGCGAGGAACGGATTCGCGCACGCGGCAAGGAACCGGGGGGCGAAACCCACAGGTGCACCGCGCGGGGCTTCCTGCGCGGCGTGCCCTACCCGTTGGGTTTCCTGGGCCTGGACCGGCAACGAAACAAAGAGGCTAAGTGCGCACGTGGCTCGGGCCAGGAACGAGTCGGGGTGCCGACGAGGGAACGACAAGGGCATGGCGGATTCCTCCCGAGGAGGAATCGGTTGCAGCCCTGCATCCCATAATGAATATCGCGAATAAGGCTACGAACCCCCGCCCGAGGGCGGGCGGCAAGCCACTTGGCGAATCCCTAAAGCTGCGTCAATTCGCCCGGGATGGCGGCGCATCCAGGAGAGCGCTCGCGAGCGATTTGCAGCGAATGTCCGCGTGGTGCGAGGACACCCAGATGAGCTCCCGCACGCTGGTGGGCGTTCCCGCGCTGGCGAGGACAGGCAACAATCGGAACTGCACGAGGGGGTGTTCCCTTCGGAACGCGGCCAAAAACGCCCCTTCGCGCCCCGCCACGAGGCGCGCGAACGTTTCGAGATGGAGACGCCGGCTTCCCGGGTCCTGCAGGGCCCACACGATGGTAAGCGAGCTCATCTGCTCGGCGGCCCCGCCGGCGTCGGACGCGAAACCTCCGCGGGAGAGTTCTTCGAGGTAACGCCCAAACAGGAGCGGCGAGGTGAGCTTCACGTCGGTGAGCCCCTCGGAGTCCGGCGCCGAGGCCGCCTTGCCGTACAAGTCGGGGGAGAGGCGAGAGAGCTTCTGGGTTTCGCGAAGCCCCTTCGCCGTCAACACGAACCATTGGCGCAATGCCTCGCGCCCCGCGTCGCGGTCGGCTTCCAACAGAGCGGCCAACCAGGCCGTGTTGTCACCTTGCTCTAAAGCCATGGCGGCTGTCAGGGCGCGTTGCAATCCCGGATGCTTGGCCTCTGCACCCAGGAGAAAGAAGCCCACCCTATTTTCTTTCACGAGGGCGGAGGGATCACCTTCGGCCAAGCCGTTGAGCGCGGCGGCCAAGACTTGGTTGCACCCGGAGCCCTCGGGAGCCGCCTGGGAATCCGGCGCCCGTGAGGCACGCGGAGCCAGGAGTTCAGCCACGGCCTGGCGCCGAGACGCATCTGGGAACACCTCACTTACGAATCTCGAGGCGGAAGGACCGGAAGCGCAAAAGGCGCGCGCATCGAACGAGTCCGGCGCACTCGGCGCACTCGACGAAGTCGACTCACGCGGTGCGCCCTGCGCGCTGCGCAGACCCTGCACCTGGGCATCGCTCGCCTGTGACCCTGCAACGCGGGTGGCGCAGGCACCGACGAGCACAGCCGCCAGCAAAAGGCCAAGCGAGGTCGAGGGCGTTCTCAGCTTCAAAATCATGGGTTTACCTCCCAGTGGTCGACATCCCACCGCATTTTGAAACCGGCTTGCCCGCTCTGCGCGAACGGCAGGGCCTGTTGGGCGCCCGTGGAAGCACGCACGTTCGCTAGGAGACGAACCAAGGCTGCAGCCGCATCGCGCGCCTGCGCGGGAGCTGGCTGCTCCAGGCGCACAGTCGTCCCAAGCACATCAGCGCATTCCTCCTCCAAGAAGCACAGGGCGCGCCGAACCAACGGTCTGGGCGGCTCACCCTCGACCGCCAGGAGAGCCAAGAGGGCTCCTTCGATTTCCTCTAGGCGACGGCCTCGCCTCACGTAGAGGAACGCGAGCCACACCGAAAGCAGGCCGGCACCGAGGTGCCACGCGATCCCTTCCGCCAAAACGCCCCCTCCCCGCGGGCGGAGGCACGCAAGATGCCGTTTGACCCGCCCACGGCCCCATCTTAAGTTACAGGCAGGTCGCAGTGCAAAGCGGCCCGCGGGGGAACGATGGAAGGCGACAACGACGCACCGAGCGGCGGGACGGACGGGACTCACGTCGACACTTTGGCGCCCGCCGTGGAAATACGCGAACCCACGCCCGATGTCTTAGGGAGCGCCGACGAAATTGCCGAGCGCGCCTGGGCCTCGTTGCGCGATAAGTTCCTCACCTACCTCGACTCCAAGGTGGAAAAGAAAATCCGCAAGGCATTCGAGTTCGCCCACGCTCTCCATGCCGAACAGCGTCGCAAGAGCGGGGAACCCTACATCGTCCATCCGCTGGCGGTGGCCGAACTCCTTTGCGAATACCGCATGGACGAAACGAGCCTGGTCGCGGCTATTCTGCACGATGTCGTCGAGGACACCCATGTCTCCGTAGAGGAGGTTGTGTCGGAATTCGGAGCTTCGGTAGGGTCCATCGTCGACGGTCTCACCAAGCTCGCCAAGGTCGAGTTCCGCAGCACCCAAGAGAAGCTCGCCGAAAACTTCCGCAAGATGGTCATCGCGATGTCGCGCGACATTCGCGTCATCATCGTCAAGCTCGCCGACCGCACGCACAACATGCGGACCATAAAGGCCCTTTCGCTCGAGAAGCGCCAGCGTATCGCCGAGGAAACCCTTGAAATCTACGCTCCCTTGGCGGGCCGGCTCGGGATGTACAAGGTCAAAGCCGAACTCGAGGACCTTTGCCTCAAGGTCCTCAAGCCCGAGGTGTACTTCAACCTTGTGTCCCGCGTTTCGCAAAAGAAAAGTGCGCGCGAGGGCGTCATCAACGCCGCCATCGGGCATTTGCGCGATAAGCTGGAAGCCGCGGGCGTCAAAGCCTCGGTGGAGGGACGCGCCAAGCACTTCTTCTCCATCTACAAAAAGATGACCGACAAGCGCATGGAGTTCGAGGACATCTACGACCTCTTCGCCGTGCGCATCCTCGTGGGCAACATGAGCGAGTGCTATGAGGTGCTCGGCACCGTGCATTCGCTCTATCGGCCGGTTCCGGGACGCTTCAAAGACTACATCGCCATGCCCAAGGCGAACCTCTACCAATCGCTCCACACCACGGTCGTGGCGGCGCGCGGGGAGCTCCTCGAAGTTCAGATACGCACTTGGGAAATGCACGCCCTGGCCGAGAACGGCATCGCAGCTCACTGGGTTTACAAGGAGCGCCGCGAATCGGCACGCGGCACCAAAGGCTCCGGCGACGACGCCCTCTCCCCCGAGGACCTCGAGAAGTTTAACTGGCTCAAGCAGATTGTGAAGCACCAACGGGAGATACAGGACCCCAACGAGTTCCTCGAGGCGGTGAAGGTCGACCTGTTCGAGGACGAGGTCTATTGTTTCTCGCCCAAAGGCGACGTGTTCGAACTTCAGCGCGGCTCCACCTGCCTCGATTTCGCGTTCGCGGTCCACTCCGACCTTGGGCTGCGCACCGCGGGCGCCAAAGTCAACGGCCGCATGGTCCCTCTGCGCACGAAGCTCTTCTCGGGCGATGTGGTGGAAATCATCACCAGCAACAAGGTCCGCGCCAACAAGGACTGGCTTTCTTTCGTCACATCCTCCAAAGCGCGCAACAAAATCCGCTCCGTGCTGCGCACCGAGGAACGCGACGAGGCCAAGCGCGCCGGGCTCGAAATGCTCGAACAGGCGCTGGAAAGACTAGGCACGACCTACGAACGCACGCAAAAGTCCGGCCAGTTCCAGGAGGTCCACCGGCTCGCGCAGGTGGGTGGGCTCGACGACGCCCTTATGCAGATTGGCTATGGCAAGCTCGACGCCCTCGCGTTCGCGCAGAAAGTCACCGGCCGGGAATTGCCTGAACAAACTGCGGCGGCCTCGGCAACCCCCGCCATCCTCCAAGGGCAGGAGCGCGGCCGCGACGCTCTCGGACGCAAGACGCGCACCACGAAAACCCGCTGTGTGCGGAGCACCGAGGACTCGGTGAAAGTGCAGGGCCTCGAAGGCATCGTGGTGCGCCTAGCCAAATGCTGCGAACCCCTGCCCGGACAACCTATCGTCGGATATGTGTCGCGCGGACGCGGAGTGACCGTCCACCAAGCGAGCTGCCCATGGGCCATCGCCAACGATCCGGCGCGCCGGGTGGAATGCGCTTGGAACTCGGAGAACGCGGGCGAGCACAACGCGCGCCTGCGTATAACCACACATGACAAGCAAGGCATGCTGGCCAACATCACCAAACTCATCTCCTCCGCTCAAATCAACATTACGGGCGCCGAAGTCCAAACCACGCCGGACAGGCGAGGCGTCATCACTATTCGCGTGCATGTGGGCGACATTCACCAACTGCGAGACGTCCACCAAAAGCTCGAAGCCCTCGACGGGGTCATCCACGTGGAGCGTCTCACGGGATAGCCAATCGCGGCGAGGCACCATCAATGGCCAGTGTCCGATTCAGGTAACCGTTGACGCGGCTTGGGTCCTGGGCCAAAACTGAGGACAGACTTCCGCACCAAGAGATGATGTCCAGGAGATTGCCGCTATGAAGAAGACCCTCGTGCGTACCCTCGCCGCTTTGTTGATCTCAACCAGCCTTGGGGGCTGCGGACGCCCTGATTCTTCCGGACCAGAAGCTGCCACCGCGCGCCCGGAGAACATGCCCTACACCGGCGGCGTTGGACCCCAGTGGCTCTACAACGGACCGTTTACGCAGCCACTCGAAAATCCCGAACTCACCATTTCCATTGTTGGCCACACGGCTCGCATCACCGGCCTGCTGCCCGCCGACTTCGATATGTCTACGCTACCATACTACGCCGTCACGGAACCCGAAGGGTCGCGCACGCGTCTGCATATCGTTTACCCCATCGCGACCGCGGACACGCGCGAGGAGTCCAATTCAGCACCAGGAATCTTCCGCAGGCCATACGTTGTCGCTCGCAAAACCCTCAATGAGATCGCCGAATGGGGTGGTTTTCCCTTTATCGTCTATAACGGCGGCATCGGGCTGCACGGGCCCATTACCGCCTACGGTGCGGGCGGGTCGCAATGGCAGCTCATGCGCGGGCGCGTTTCCCACGGTTGCAACCGCATGCAGGGCGAACACGCGCTTGAACTCGCGCAGCTCATCGGAACCAACGTCCGCTCGCGCGTCTACGGAATCGACGAATACGCGGGCGCCACGGCGGCACGCGTGCGTGTCCTCCCGCACGGCGAGTACGACACGTTCAAGGGCCAAGCGGTAGACGTCGACTATCCTGTCTTCAATACCTCCGGTCGTCCGGCCGCTGTGCGTCCGACCGCTACCGCCTCACGCGGTGTGTACATGTTCCCAACGTGGGATGGCATGAAGCTTTCGCGTTTCGCTTGCCAGTACAACGCGGCATCGGGCCTCGGAGCATCGCGCTGCGATCATCGCGCTCCCAACCGCATCGATCCGCGCACGGGCGGACGCTCCATCGGAAAACTCGGCTGTCCTGAGGGCTACGCGCTGGTGCCCGTGGGAACTCAAGGTGGCCAAATCTGCTCCGACGGTACCAATGTGTGGGGCCCTTTCACACGCGCCATGATCGACAAGTGCGTGGAATTCGGAGGCGGCCTCTCGGCATGCAATTCCAATCGTTGGAGTGTGGCCATGGCGGTCTCCACACGCGGCACGGGCTTGTGCCCCAATGGCGCCTCGTTCGACGCCGAAACCGGCTATTGCGCGGAGGGCGTCGACGCCTTCGGACCATTCCCGCTCGAGCTCGTAGCCAAGTGCATCGCCGCCAATGGTGGGCAAACAGTGTGCGAGTCGGGCCGCTGGGAACGTAACTTCCTCCGCCGCTTGCTCTGAGTCGCGGCCCGGCAATCCTAGATTCCGCCCGAAATAGCCCGAGGCGAAGGAAGCGGGCTTGAGGTCAACTTTATTCAAGTTTGAGCGCCAAACTGCCGATCCCGCATCGTGTATGTGTGCCATACATGAGGAAGCGTTCATGACGTTGTTCGTGCGCGAACGGGGCCTTCGATGAATCTTGCCGGAACCTTATTGGCGGCCATGATCGGCGTAGGTGTGATCGCGGCGATATCGCGATCACTTGGCGACGTCTCCCGGCAGTCCCTATCGCATTCAAGAATTCAAGATGAAGCTGGCTTCCGAGATATCTTCAAGGCGCGATTCTCGTGCGCAAACACCATCACGACGCCGGGATGTTTAGCGTCGTATACTCTTCGCGACCGCAACAACAACTCCCTTGGCACCAAGCTTGGAATTTACAACATCCGGAATCGGTGCGTCACCAATGAACTCATTGTGGAGTACCGCAGCGAGAAAAAGGATCCCGTCCTCAAAAGGCTCCCCCCTTGGAAAGCCGTGTTTCCTCCGGGCGTTGGGTTGTGCCGTTCTGAGATCCTCGGCACGCCACCTAACCAGTGTCCCCCAGGCGAAGTCGTCGTCGGCATCGGTGCAGACGGTCGCCCCATCTGCACGACCCTGTCCGACCTGCTTGCCGGTTCTATTGTCGTAAGAAGCCAGTCTTCAAATTTTTGCAGCAACGTGGTGGTGAACTCTTCGTGTGGGACAGGACGCATCATCGGTTGCTCTGGCGAAAGGCGTGGGCCTTTTTGCCCTTCCGAGAATTGCGACGTGATGTCGGCCATCGTTCAGCCCGGGGCCAACAACTGTCAGGTGAGCTGCATTAAGGAATCAGGGCCCGGCGACTGCCAGACATGCGTTGCGCACGCGGTGTGCGTTCAGTGATCCCCACAAATCAGTCCACGCGCAGAAGGCAAATGTGATTGGGGGATTTCATCACCGACACATGGCATCGTCGGATTCGGAGTCGACCTCGGCGAGCGTGATGGACACCTTCCGTCCGAGGAGGCCCTTGTTGACTTTCAAGACGCAGAATCGACTCCCCGGAGCGAAAAGCACTTCGCCTTCCCCATCCCCGTAGACGCTCACGTCGGAAATGTCGCGCCCTCGCAGGGAGTGGACAAAAAACTCCACCTCTCCGGCGAAGTGATCGTTGCGAAAGACGGACTTGGATTTCGAAGTGGCCCCCAATGGAAACGCGACGCAAAGGACTCGTGCTGCGTAACCATGACGACGGCTTCCGACACACCCGGTTGCCCGAACGTGCCAGCGGTCGCCTTCGAAAGGATTCCCGTGGAGCCCGCATGCTTCCAGATTCCACGCACCTTGGCGCAGCGGCGTTGACGGCGAAGAACGAGTCGACGCCATCGGTCGTCACGGATGCGATGGGTGATCCTGTCGGGAGCGGCGACCCAAGGTGTGTTTCGTTACGATCCAAACGCCTCCCTCTCCCTGGGAGCTGAGCTCGAGCAGGCCTTCTCGCTCAAGGACTCCGGACTCGCCCTCTATAGCGCTTGGCATGCCACCGTTTCAATCACCCTCGCCGGACGTCCGCTCTCGCAGATTGGCTACCTCGGAAACGAACGCACGGCCGCCTTCCAGGGAACGCAAGCGGCGGGTCACGCCCTTTTCCTCGAAATGAAGGCAGGGCAGATGTTCGTGAACTCTCCCCGCAGCGGCGTCACGGGATACTCCGGCCTCGGGGGCGGCCTCTACGGTCGTATGCCCCTGGGTGCCACCGCACTGCGCTACGAAGGCGGCCTTGGTGTCGTCCGTTACACCAGCGGCAGCCAAACCATCCTCTCGCTGAGCCTGGTGCCTGCGCGCATTTTGTACGCCTTCTAGGCTCGTCGTAGAGGCGACGACGCCCAAGCAAACAGCTATTGCGGTTCCGGTCACGTTGAGGTCGTCTTCGTTACGGAAGTGCTGAAGGCAGACACACCAGGTTGCCTACAAACCAAGCACTCAGTCTGTCGCCTTTGCAATTTTACGAAGTGCTGTCGTACCCTCCTGTGCCTCCCAGCCAAGAGGTCGGCTCTCCATGAGCCCGCCGTGACGTCCACCCTCGTCCTCCGGGAAACCCAGGTATGATCGACTCCATGGGAGCGGCTCTCCTCGCCCTGCTCACTCCTTTCGCAGGCGCATGCGTTTGCGCAAGCCTCCCGCGACATCGCGGTGCGTTGGCTGCGCCACTGTCAGTCGTCGTGGCTCTCGTCGCCACAGCGCTCCTTACTTTTGCTGCGTCTACCAGTGATGGCGTTGTCGTTTCGTCCGTTTCCTGGGTGCCGGCCCTTGCACTCGATGTCGGGCTCCTTCTCGACCGCCTCTCGCTCTTTTTCGCTTTAGTGGTGTCCGGCATGGGTGTGCTCGTGTGCACCTACGCCACATCTTACATGCACGATCGTCCCCGCGATCTTCCGCGCTTTTTCGCACTCCTGCTGTTCTTCATGGGAGCCATGCTCGGCGTCGTCTTGTCGTCGAACCTGCTTGCCTTGTTCCTTTTTTGGGAACTCACAGGCCTGGCTTCGTTCCTGCTCATAGGTTTCGAAACCGATTCCCGCGAAGGCCAGCGCGGCGCACGCATGGCGCTGCTGACCACCGCCGCGACCGGCTTGCTCCTCATGGTGGGAGTCATCCTTCTAGGAGAAGCCTACGGGACCTTGGATTTAACACGAATCCTCGCCACTGGAGCAACCCCCGTATCGCCAGACGCTGCGGCCTGGGCCGTTCCCTTCCTCCTCGCCGGAGCCTTCGGCAAGTCGGCGCAGTTCCCTCTCCATTATTGGCTTCCCAATGCAATGGCCGCTCCCACTCCCGTGAGTGCGTATCTCCACTCTGCCACCATGGTGAAGCTCGGTGTCTTCCTTGTGGCGCGCCTCTCACCCGCCTTCGCGGGAATGGATGCCTGGAACGCCACCTTGCTGTGGGTGTGCTTCTCCACCGCGGCGGTCGGATCGTTACTCTCGTTCCTATCGCACGACCTCAAGGCCATCCTCGCCTACACCACCGTTGCCCAGTTGGGCGTGCTCATGGGTTTCTTCGCTCTGGGCAATCCCGCCACCGCGGGAACCGACCTCCTGCACGTCTTGGCGCATGTTTTCTACAAGGGCGGCCTGTTCATGCTCGCCGGCATCGTCGACCACGCCACGGGCACACGCGACCTCCGCAAACTCGGTGGGCTTGGAAGGCGATCGCCTGCCATGGCGGCGTGCGGTTTCATTCTTTGCCTCTCACTCGCCTCGCTTCCTGGCTGTTTGGCGTTCGTGAGCAAGGAAACAATTTTGGCCGACTTCCTCTCTCCGTCGGCGGCATTATCTGAAGCGCAAGCCCAAGGCGCGCTCGCCCTTTTCGCCATCGCGTCCGTGCTCAAGGTCGCCATCGCGGCTCGCCTGTTCCTCCACCTCTTCGTGCGACGCGAGCCCCACTCCGCTTTGCAGGATGCGAACCCTAGCCACTTCCACGCGCCCGACACCCTCATCCTCGCCCCCGTCGCTCTCCTCGCCGTGGCATCCTTGCTCTTCGGATTGTTCCCTTGGTTGCTCGAGCCCATCCTCGCGCGCGCCGCCGCGGGTGGTCGCTCCCCCGGGTTTCCGGCGCTCTCCCTTTGGCATGGCGTCAACGCGCCATTCCTGTGGTCAGTAGCGCTCACCGCGGCTGGGTTTTCTCTTTATGGCATCACCTCAAAATACGGGTGGGACCGCTTGCGCATCCCGCGCGCGCTCGCCTTCGACCGCGGTTTCGACTGGCTTCTCGACGCCCTCATGGCCTCGGCGAAACTCTCGGTCAAGGTGCTGCGCGCCGACCACGCTCGCGAAGCGTTGGCGGTGGTTGTCGGGTTCGTCTCCCTGTGTGGCGTCGTGACCTTGGCGATCCATCTTCAGGACCTCGTCGACGTGCCCGCCCTCACACGCACGCTTTCCACCTCGGCGCTCACTGGGGAAGTGCTGATGCGGCTCATCATCTTCTTGGTCACCGTTATCGCCGGTCTCGTGGCGGTCCTCACGCCAGTCATCCTCACGAGGTTGGTGGCCACCTCATTGGTGGGCCTCATCGTCACGACCATCTATATCCTTTTCCGCGCGCCCGATTTGGCGCTCACGCAGATCCTCGTGGAAACCCTCGTGCTCGTGGCCACAGTCGTGCTGCTCATCCGCCTTCGGACGGTGGAAATCCTACCGAGCGAGCAAACGCGTGGATTGCGCCGCGTGGTCCACCTCTTCGTCGCGATTGCCGCTGGTGCGCTCATGGCGGGGCTCACGATGGTGGCATCGAGCCGAGGCTTGAGCGATTTCGAACGCCTGGGAACCACCTACCTTGCCCGCACGGTGCCCGACGCCGCGGGTACCAACGCGGTTAACACCATCCTCGTCGACTTCCGAGGGACCGACACGCTCTTCGAGATCACGGTGCTCGTCATTGCCGTCCTCGGATGCATAGGTCTCGTCTCGGGCGCTCGCGCGCGGAAACTCGGGGGGTCCACCGATGTTTGAAGCCAATTCCCCCATTTTCCGGGTCGGTTTCCATATCGTCTTCTTCGTGTCCCAAGTCCTCGCCATCTACCTCCTCCTGCGAGGCCACAACCTGCCCGGCGGCGGTTTCATCGGCGGCCTCGTGTGCGCGTTGGCCCTCGTGGTGCTCTCCTTCGACGTGGGCGTGGCGCGCGTCAAACGCCTCCTGCGCGTCGATCCCTTGCTCATCGCGATTCTCGGGCTTTGCCTTGCGGTGTTGTCCACTCTCGTCGGGCCGCTCGTGGGCGACGCCTTCATGCAGCATTACAATGGCCATCTCGACATCCTCGGTGGCCTGCCTATTGGGACGCCGCTGCTCTTCGATGCCGGCGTGTTCCTCGTGGTCGTAGGCGTGTTCACCAAGGGACTCTTCACCCTCACGGAAGCCGCAGCCGGACGCGACCCGTTCGATGGCGTCGACCCTCGTCGTTACGTTCGGAAGGAGGACGATCATGGGCCTGCTTGACGTCTCGCTCCTCGTGGGATTCCTCTTCACCGTGGGCGTCTATCTCCTGCTCGAACGCCACCTCCTGTCGGTGTTCTTCGGCCTGGCCATCCTCTCCAACGCAGCCAACCTCTTCGTGTTGGCCATGTCAGGGCCACCGGAGGGGCGAACTTCCCCCATCGTGTCCCAAGGCGGCGCGACGACCGGATTGACGGCCATCGCTCCTGGCGTGGACCCCTTGCCGCAGGCTCTCATCCTTACAGCCATCGTCATTGGATCGGGTGTCCTCATGTTCGCAGTGTTCCTCGTCTACCGGTTGTTCATCGAACACGATGGAGCCGACATCGACATCATCGACGCGTTACCTGACGATGCCGTGGAGGGCCCCCGCGCGTGAACGCAGTCGTCCTTCCCCTCCTTGTTCCCTTGCTCGCGGCCCTGGCGTGCCTGGCCTTCACGGGCGCAACGGCTCGGCGCCTCACCGCGCTGGTGGGCTCGAGCGCGCAGGTCGTCGTCGCCCTTGGCTTCGTCATCGCAACGCGCCACGGCGAGCGCTTCGGTTTGCCACTTGGTGGTTGGAAAGCTCCCGCCGGCATCGTCCTGGTGATCGACACGTTGTCGGCCATCATGTTGGCGCTCGCTTCCATCCTGCTGCTCGCCGCCGTGGTTTACGACGTCAGTTCCCGCGGCGTTTGGAAGGAGCACCCTCTGCGAGCGCCGCTGCTCCAGTTTCTCGCCATTGGTGTGAACCTCTCGTTCATTACAGGCGACTTCTTCAACCTGTTCGTGGCCTTCGAGGTCAAGCTCCTCTCTTCATACGCCCTGCTCACACTTGAATCGCGTGGCAGCGACGTGAGGCACGGCTTCCAGTACGTCGTCATGAACATCGTGGGCAGCACCCTCTTCCTTTGCCTCGCCGGCTTCGCTTACGGCATGTGGGGAACCCTCAACCTCGCCGACCTCGGCGGGAAGTTGGCTACCGAACCACAGCGCGCGCGCGTTGTGTTGTTCGCGGTCCTCTCGGCGCTGGTGTTTGGACTCAAAGCCGGTCTGTTTCCGCTGTACTTCTGGTTGCCGCGCAGTTACCCCGCGCTTCCTGCGGCCATCGCCGGGCTCTTCGCGGGCCTTCTCACCAAGGTAGGCATTTACGTCCTCCTGCGCATGTTCGCTACCGTCCTGCCGCACGACATGCGCGAGGCCCACGCGCTGGTGGGATGGCTCTCCGTGGGCACGATGATCCTCGGCGTGCTCGGGGCCCTCTCGAGGCCCACCATCCGCGGCGTGCTCAGTTACCACGTCATTAGCCAGGTGGGCTACATGACCTTGTGCATAGGCTTATTCTCGCCTTTGGCTGTGACGGCGTGCATCGTCTACGTCGTGCACCACATCGTCGTGAAGGGAACCCTGTTCCTCATCGGCGGCGTGGCCGCGCGCCTGCAAGGTACCGACGATCTCGCGCGCATGGGCGGTCTCGCACGCACGGCCCCTTGGCTCGCGACGGCCTTCGTCCTGCAAGCGTTCTCGCTGGCCGGAATCCCGCCCCTGTCGGGCTTCTGGGGCAAGTACGTCATCGTCCTGGAGGCCCTCAGGCAGGAGCGTGTCGTGTTCGCGGCCGCGGCGGTCGTGGCGGGTGTGCTCACTCTGGTGAGCATGCTCAAGATTTGGATTGGAGCTTTCTGGGGAAGGGCTCCCGAAGGACACGGGCCGAAACCCGGGTCCGCCACGCGCGTTCCCTTGTTCACGTCGCTCGCACTCGTGTGCCTCTCCTTGGCCATCGGTCTTGGTTTCCCTACGGTATTCCGATTGGCCGAGGTGGCGGCGCGTTCGGCGCTCGATGGCCCCGGCTACGCGGCCTTCGTGGCCTCCCTGCAAGGAAAGTGAGACGCGTAACATGAAGAACCCCAGCGTCATCCTTCTCCACACGCTCGCGGCCTTGGTGTGGTTGTTCCTCTCCGAAAAGCCCTCACTCACGTCGTTTTTCACGGGCATCGTGATTGGCCTGCTCCTCCTGTGGTGTTTCGGCGACCTCTTCGGAGCCAAATCCTACCTCAGGCGATGGACCGGAGCGGCGGCCTTCGTGTTCGCTTTCACGCGCGCCTTCCTGGAATCCAATGCCACCATCGCCTGGGCCGTCCTCACCCGTAAGCGCAAGGATATCCATCCACGTTTCCTGACTTACGACGTGTCGCACCTGAAGGGATTCGAGGTGCTCCTGCTCTCGCACTGCGTGACGCTTACCCCCGGCACGACCACCGTTGAGATTTCCGACGACGGCAAGGAACTCATCTTACACGCCTTCGACGGCGACGATCCGGAAGCCGTGCGCAAGAGCATCCGCGATGTCCTTGAAACGCCTATCCTGAGGTTCACGCGATGATAGAAGTCGCCTTGGGCATCAGCATCTCATTCTTAGGGGCCGGAACGTTCATCGCGCTGTGGCGATTGTTGCGCGGACCCACTCCACTCGATCGCTTGCTCGCGTTCGACACCATCAACGGCATCGTGGTGGCCCTCATCGCCCTGCTCTCGGTGGCTTGGCAGGAAACCTATTACCTCGAGGCTCTGCTCCTCTTCTCGGTTTTCGGCTTCCTGTCGGTGTCCACCATTATCTTCTACCTCGACGTGGCCGTGTCGGGTCGAGAGGCCCCTTCCACACCGTGTCCCGAGCAAGTCATCGACGGCGCGGATTCCGGCGACGAAAGGTACGACCCATGAGGGAACTCCTCATCTCCCTGTTTCTCGTCACCGGCTCGGGGCTCTTCTTCCTCGCGGCCTTGGGCCTCGTGCGCCTTCCCGACGCAATGTGCCGCGCGCACGGCGTCGCCAAAGCCACGTGCCTTGGAATCCTGCTCATCCTGCTGGCCACGGGGCTCGCCCTGCACGGCAGCGGCGTTACCTTGATTATTCTCGCCACCGGCGTATTCCAACTCCTTACGACCCCTATCTCGGCTCACCTCTTGGGCCGCCTGGCGTTTCGCAAGAACATTCCGCTGTGGCGAACGGGCCCCCTTTATCGCGGGGCCCCGACCATCGGCAAGAAGGTGCAAGCCGCGCAAACCCCGCCGCGAGGCTCATCAGGAGGCGGTGACTCGAACCTGCTTATTCGGTAACGATGTCCGTGCAGGATGCGTCGAGCAACTCGAATTTTATGGTTTCCTTCAAGGCTCTTTGGACGAGCTTGAATTCATTCTCGTTGATTTCCTTCTCTTTGCCGGTAGCAATAGCGTGTTCGATCGCGTTTGCTTCCTTCGCGAGGGAGTCATCGATTTCGGCCATCTTCTCGCGGATGTAATCCCCGGCGCGTTGCGGGAACTCATCGTCTCCCACTACGAGGAACGGGCTATGCTCGATGGCCGAGCCCGGCTGCAGCTGCCCCTTGGCGTTGAGTTTCACGTCGAGCTTGTTCAAGGCTTGGCGCAGTCCTAACGGAACGTCACCCGTGTGGCCATATGACTCCAAGCCGTCGAGGGTGCTTTGCGCCAACGCGTGCGTTCTGTTCCCCGAAAGCTTCAGGGCTTTGATGTTCGCGACCAAAGCATCCAAGGAAATAGCGTTCTTGTTCCATTCCTTTTCGTTCTTCCAGAAGCCTCCCGACAATGAGTAGATGCACAGCGCCCTATCGCTGCCCCTCAGAAAGAAGCTCATCTGTTCCGTTCGCTTCAGGAGGCCCACTCTTGTCGTCAGTGTCGACGTTGTCAAACCTTTGGACGCTTCGCCGAGGGCCCTGGAGTCGCGCGAAGCCGTTTGGGATCCGCACGCGGAAAGAATAGCAAGTGCGAAGAAGACAACGGTCACGGTGTTTTGCTTGCTCAAGGGGAGCCTCCTCACGGGGTCGGAAGAACGTTCTTGCCTGTTCGTTCAATCTGTGAAGCACTCTCCATGCCAGAGACTCCCTGACTCAGAGAGTAAGGAAACGAAGCTTGGCTCCGTGCGGAGGAAAGGCCAAACTTGGCCTGTGTAGCGAGGCCGACCGCCTCCTTGTTATGCAGCCTTGCGTGAGTGCCTCGGTCGCTTGAGTTCCCCCATGGTCTCGAGTGCAGCCCGCGCAACGTCTCGGTGTTCCCTTCCAAAGAACCTCTCCGCCGCTGTCGTCCCGTCTTTCCTCCGCGAGAAGAAGTTGTGGACGTGCGTCGCGCAACGTAGCTTCCGCTCGCTCAAACCTCGGCGCGCGTGGTGCCGCTGCGACAGCGTTCCGTTGCGCCCCTCGATACTCGACGTCGTTCGCTGCCAGAGCCCCGCAAGGGCGGCGGCGACGGGCAGGAGGGAAAGGAAGGCTTTGTCGGTCACCGCGAGGCCGAGCCTCGCGGCTGCCTCACCCAGCATCGAATCGACCTGCTCTCGAATGGCCCCGCGATCCTCCGCTGTCGCCGTGTTCCTTGCGCGCTCCTCAAGAAGCGCGCAAGGAACAAGAATCCGAGACAGGACGTGCGCTACGTCGGGCGGGTAGTCCCTCGCCTGTATCTCTGCCTCGACCTGCGCGTGGAAGTGCGCCAGCGCTGCCACCATGTCAGGCTGGCAACGTTGTGCCTTGCGAAGGAACGCCAGGTGGTGCTCGCCGAGGCGGGAGGACTTCGCCAGCTCGTGCAGGCATGCGAACACCTCGGCGAGTTCTCGTTCGAGTCTTTCCGCGTTTTTGGGCTCGCCGCTGGCTATGGACACGGGGAGGTATGCGGCGCTTAGCGCGCCGAGTATCGCCTTGAATTCCTCCCTGCGCTCCTTGGCGACGAGGACCTCCTTTGCCGCCGAGGCGATGCAGCCACGCCCCTCGGCCTTGCGAGCGTCGAAGTCGAAGGGACGACCTCGGTGCGTTTCCTTGCCCCGGCGGACTTGGAATTCGCCAAGAGCAGCATAGACCTCGCGCGCATCTTCCTCGCGGCCCTCCGCGGCCTTCTGGAGCCTCGAGAGGTGGCAACCGAAGGCTTTGCCGACGTCGTGCAAGACGTGGAAGAGATCCGGCGCACGGTGCGCGACAAGATCTCCCTCGACGAAGGCGTGGATGCCACGCGCGCCGTCGGAGACGGCGTGCGTGACCGACAGCTTGAGTCCCGCCGTGCCCGCGTCCCATGCTGCTTTCCAGGCGTCACGGTCACGGGCTTCGGCGAAAGTCTCGATGAGCAGGAAGCCCGTAAGAAGGTCGGCCGCGACGAGGCAGGTGCGCGCGCCGAAGAAGGTTTCGTCGAGCCCTACGACCACTGGCG
>JBIKVI010000330.1:0-4896 GCA_044356935.1 Silvanigrellaceae bacterium
AGTCCTGCAGAAACTTAAGGAGGACGGTTTCTTTTTGCCACGATACCGCGCGCTGGAGGAAGGCGCCGTTGATGTTGAGGATCACGTTGGTCGTCATGGGAATGCCGAAGTACTCTCCCGGCTTGAGATCCTGCGCCTTTTTCCCGTCGAGGGGAAGGTCGCCGAGGTCGAACGCGAGCGCGGCGCCACTGGCCGCCTTGGCCTCGTCCTCCGTGGCGAACCAGCGCGCGACGTGCAGGCTCGACTCCGCGCTCAAGGTGAAGGGCAGTGCGACCGTCGCGCGCTTTCCCGCAACGAAGGCCTTCGAGAGGTCGCCCCGGATCTGGAAGGCGTCGTGCCGGTACCATCCGGCCTCTCCTTTGCGAACATCTTTGCCATAGCTGCCCGCAAGGTTCAGCGCACTGAAGAGTGGTTTCGAGAGGCTCGCGTCCTTGTTCACCGGCGAGGGAATCAAGGCGTCCGACTTGATGAGGTTCTCGTGTGTCGTTTTGAGGAGCTCAAAGGAGTCGTCGATGTGCAGGGCCGCCGGACTGTCCACGAGCTTCAGGGCTGCTGGGTCCATCAGCGCGAGGCGCATGACCTCGCCCTCCTTTGCGAGCGTCTCGGGGTCCAACTGCACGCTCGTCGTCGCGGCTGGGGGAGCGGGTTTGCGGATGCAACCAGTTGAGAGCATTCCGGTCGCCGCAACGGCTCCCATGGTGCCGATGGCTCCCACGACACTCACCAAGGTCGTCGCGACCGTCCTCATGGATGGGCTCCCGTAACAGTGGCCGGTTGGAGCGAAAGGTCGGACATGGGTTGCCTCCCGGAGCGGACGTGCAGTTACGGGAGGTGATATCGGATGGAAAGCCCAGGAACGAAGGTGGTTGCCGATCCCGCGACAGGGCAATTCCTGCCGCAGTGCCCACGATGCGGCGCTTGAGCCGGTCCGAGATGCGGCTGTTCAGCCTGCCCGGACCCACTCCAAACTCCCCAAAAGGCGGATCAGCGCGCGCCGGGGCGCCGCCCGCGCAGGGGTGTTTCGTTCAGCGAAATCCCGGTGGCGAGGCGAGCCTTTTCAAGGGAAACTGCCATGTCGCGGTAAACCTGCAGTGTACGGCGGACCGAGAGCACGTTGGGGTCGTCGTACGACTCCGTGGGCGCGAGGCCGAGGTCGTCGCCAAAGCAACAGGGCATCGATACCGCGTGAATGCGGGCGTCGTGCGCGAGGCCATCGAGCGCGGACACCGCTGCCGCCAGGCTCGCGTGCGAGTGGACGAACAGGAACACGACGTCGGTGAACCCTCGAGCGTCGATGCGAACGTCTTCGATGCGTTGGGCGTGCATGTGGAGGCGCGAGGTGCGTTGCGCGAAAGCCTGCAGACGGGGATCTTCGATCCGCAGGAGGGGATCGACCGACACCGCCTTCCAACGCGAGAGGTACGCCACGTAGGCGGCCGTGCGAGGAAACACACCGTCGCCCACGCACACGGCGAGGACGTCCTCGCGGGGATGGGCGAGGCCCACGCGCAGGCGAGCCGCCTCAAAAACGCCGATGGTTTCCGTGATTTCCTTGCAATTCGGGTAGGCCCCACTGCTCGACAGGATCCCAACGCAATCGAGCGACAGGAAGAAATCCACATACTTGAGGCAAGGCTTAGGCAAGGTCACGCGGAAAGCGTCGTTGGTCTCCTCGATCCCGAAGGTCGCGCGACGGCGGGTCATACCACCTCCAGAGGGGTGTTTTTATTTTGTTGTAACGTTACGTAAATGAGAAGTAAAAGCAATTTACGTAGAACTTTCTAAATTATATTTTCAACTGTTCGAAAAGGAGAGAAGGACGGTACCACAATTAGAGGGAGGTAGACGGTCCATGAAGTACACGGTCATCCATTTGGAGACGTTCGAGATGAAGGTCGTCGAGGCCATTTCGCCCGAGGAGGTCGCGGGGCTGCGCGAAGGACATACCGCCATCGTCGACATGGCCACAGGACACGATCTCGCACCCGACGAAGTGATGTCGGCTCGCGGAGACTGATCCGCAGGCTCACGTGGGGCCCGAGAGGACAGCGTTCCGTTGGAGCCGTTCGAGGCAGCGATCCTGGATTGCCCTCGGGCAAGCGAGGAATGGCCCATTGAGAGGATCTGGGCGATTGTAGCGCAGGGGTGCGCCGGCCGCATCGCAAACAACTGCCTCGACCCCTTCGAGGATGGCTTGCCCTGCGGCGGTATCCCACTCCCACGTCGGAGTCCGTCGGAAGTACACATCGGCCTCGCCTTGCGCCACCATGAGGAACTTGAGGCTGCTTCCCCTGCGGGTGACGCTCGCGACGCCGAATCGTTCCAGCGCCAGAGTTTCGGAACCATGGCGATGCGACTGACTGAGGACGGCACGCAGGGCGTCGACATCGGGAGCGACCGGTGGCGGGATCGCTGTCCACGCGACCGGCGCAAGCGCGCCGGAAGGAGTGTCGGAGGGGGGAGCCGAGGGGTGGGAGATCCACGCTCCCCGTCTGCCTTCCGCGTTGCTTCCTCCGGCGGCGAGGAGGCCAATCGCGGGGCAGAACATGACGCCCCAGAGGGGCGCGCCGCCCTCGACGTAGGCGATGTTGACGGCGAAGTCGCCGCTCCCCCTCAGGTATTCTTTGGTGCCATCGAGAGGATCGACGAGCAGGAAAGCCTTCCAGGACGAGCGTTCCTCGAAGGAAGGAAGGACGTCCTCCTCAGACACGACAGGCACGCCGGGGAGAATCCGGCCCAAAGCTTCGACCAGCAGCGCGCTCGATTCCCGGTCGGCGCGTGAAACCGGACTCTCGTCGGCCTTCGTCTCGACGTCGAGATCAGTATGAGGCAAGCGAAGATATTTCATGAGGAGGGCGCCGGCCTCCCGCGCCGCATCCGATACGGACGCGAGCAATCGAGGGGGAGATGGGTGCGAGGGGGCGATCATAGGGCTCCCGGCGTGGAAAGGTCGGACCGTAAATCGGTGCGTAGATAGTAACATGATCGGGTGGCGCGGGAATTGACTTGAAAACCGAGTGTGCGTAGCATTCCCCGCAGGCACCAGCTCCCGTCGAGTTGCCGTCATCCCTACCCCACGCATGCCATTATGCGACAAGGAGTGCAGCGCATGGTCAAGAAGAAGTCCACCACGGCCACCGTTTCCACGAGCCAGCTCATCAGCGCCGTCGCCGAAAAGCACAGCGAACTTCCCAAGAAGGTCACCAAGGAAATCCTCCAGGAGTTCCTCACGGTCATCGAATCGGAAATCGCGCGCAACGGCCGCAAGGTCCGCATCGACAAAATCGGCATCCTCCAGGTGAAGGAGCGCGCCGCGCGCATGGGCCGCAACCCCCAGACGGGCGAAGAAATCAAGATTCCCGCGTCGAAGAAAGTCGGTTTCCGCGCGGCCAAGTCGCTCAAGGAAGCCGTGGGCATCGCCAAGAAGTCCACTGGCGCCAAGAAGGCTCCGCCCAAGAAGAAGAAGTAAGGCCCCAATGCCTCCGCCCGGCATCGTTCGTGCGTAGTGCGCGGCGGTCGCTCCGGGGAAGAAGACATGAAGCTTTCCAAGCCTGAGCGCCATGAGGCGCTCTTTATTTTGCTCCTCTGCAGCTTCGCCGCCCTCCTAACGCTGGTGGCGGTAGAGGCACCACGCCGCATCCTCGCACCCGGAGCCGCATTGGGCTCAGGGCTTGCGGCGTCTTGCGTGTTCCTGGCGGCTTCGTTGGCGGCGTCGGGCTTCACCTGGCGTGCCGAAGTCCGGGGCGCAGGACTGGCCATGGGTGTCACGCGTCGTCTCGTGCACGCGCTTGAAGGAAAGTACGAACGCCTCCATCCCATGGCGCGCGCGCGCTTGAGCTCCGGGATGCTCAAGAGCCTTCTGTCATCGGACGCGCTCAACGTGACGCAGGCCCTGCAACAGATCGTGGTGAACGCCGTGCCCGCCGCCGCGTTCGCGTTGGTCGCGGTCCCATTCATCACCTGGCGCCTCGGATGGCTCGGTGCGCTGGGCGTAACGCTGTTGTTCTCCCAGCTGGCTTTTTCGCATCTCCTCGGCAAGGGCATCGCACGCCTCGATGGCGCTGGACGCCAAAGCCTCGATGCGCTTCTTTCGGTTGCCGGGGAGTGGGTGCGCAACATGCGCCTCGTGCGGGCGTTGGGATGGTCTGAAGCCGCGCGCGCGCGCATGACGGCACACCTGCGCGATTACGTGCACGCGGGAGCGAAATCGCATGTCTATCTTTGCCTCGTGTTCGGAACGTCGTTCTCGTGGTGGATGGTTCCTTTGGCGGGAATGCTGCTTGCAGCCGTGGCGAGCGGAACCGATCCCGATGTGGCGTCGCTCTTCCAAGCGAGCTGGCTTCTTTCGCACTTGTCGAAGTACACGATGCATCTTCCGAATACCCTCGCCCGCTGGACTCAGGCGCGCGTTTCTCTCGAGCGCATCAGGCCTTTCCTCGCCGCCGAGGAAACTCTCGTGCGTCGCAACGTGGGCGAGCCCGGCGAGGTGGATTCCGCCACGGAGTCTGCGGCTGACACTTTCGCTCCCGTCCCCGAGCGCACTCGTGGTGAAGGGGATGCCCCCGTCGCCGTTGAATTCGAGGACGTCCACGTGTGGCTTGAGGGGCGCGAACTCCTTTCGTTGCCACGGCTGCTCATTCCGCTCGCGCGCAAGACCGTGGTGGTTGGGCCCGTGGGCGCGGGCAAAAGCCTCTTCGTGCAGGTCCTTACGGGACGCCTGCCACCCACGAGGGGGAGGGCCTGGCTCGTCGACGCGCAAGGCGGACGTTCACCGCTCGACGACGAGGGAACGCGCTCGCGCCTCTTGGCGGCGACAGCCCTCGTGGAGCAGGAGGCGTTTCTTTCGAGTGACTCCGTTGCCTTCAACGTCGCCCTTTCAGAGGGGGCCGACGAAGG
>JBIKVI010000438.1:0-2850 GCA_044356935.1 Silvanigrellaceae bacterium
CCGAATTCCAGGGTCAAGGGCACGAGGCATGAATTTTGACGAGCCGGAAAAAATGGCCGAATGTCAGGCAAGTTCGGCGCGCTGGGGAACGCCTTTTTCCCTGAGCAGAGCCACCACCGCACGCGAGTCCCTTGGGCTGAACCCAGCTCGAACGATTCCGCCTGTGGACAACTCAATCCAGTAGTCCTTCCGGTGCCGAGCCATGTCGGCCGAAAACCAGACGGGCGACAACCCGAGGCCCGCAAGCCGCCATTTGCCGCCCAGGAGGGTCAGGCGGTGTACCCGGAACCACGAAATTCCGCTCCAGGGCACGCGCTTTGGGAGCACACCTAGGAAGTAATTCTTGAGAACCATCCCTCCGTCTTCGCAAACGACTTGTTCGTCTTCGTATAGCGGAGAAGGGGTCAAGGGATGAGTCCCTCGGCCTTCAGAGCCTCAGCCCTGTTCCACGCGAACTCCCAACGATGGACGCGCTGGCCCGACACGAGCGGACGCAGGATGTCTAAGCGTTTGAGGCGACGGTGGAAGTTGCCGGGATCGATGTCCTGTTGCGCCAACAAACTCACCAAGAGACGGAGATCCTGAATAGAAAACACAGATGGAAGCAGCTCGAAGGCGAAATTCGTGTACCGAACCCAGCCCGGCACGAGGTTGAGGGCCTCGCGAAGAAACAGCTTGCAGTCTTCCGAAAGGAGCGAATCTTGAGAGAAGAGGACCTTGGGCGAGATCCACGTGCCTTTGGCCTCTGCGGCCAGTTCCTCGGGCAGCGCGATGCCGCGCACGATGGCCACGCTCTGCGATCCCTCGAAGAGGAGGTCACGATCGAAACAGTCGACGATGCGGTCGCGGCACCGCGGCGAAGACAACCAGGTGTCGACCTCGTTGGGATTGCAGCTCGACAGGATGTCGCGCAGGCAGGCTTCCTGGTGGCCGCGCTGGAACGACTGCGGCTTGAGGACGGTATACGGGAGGACCTGCTTGTCGGTGGCCTGGTCGCGCCGCACGAGCACCCTCAATTCGCCTCCGTGCGCGGACAGGGGAACGAGGAAGAGCTCGGTGCGTGCGAACATGGCCGGTGACCTCTCGGAACTCGCGTTTACTTCTTCGCCTGCGGATCCTTGCCGACGGCGCTGCCGTCCATGCGGGCCAGCGGCTCGAGCCACTGCGTTTCGACGGCGTAGACTTCGGGCGTATCGACGCGCTTCACATACACAAGCTTCTCGTTGCTGGGAACCCTATTGCCGACAAGGACCTCCACGGGCGCGGGGCCGCCGTCCTTGAACCCGAACACAAGGCGGGCAATGGGTGTGGAGAGCCCGTAATCTGCCAGGTTTGACGAGGGGTTATCGACAACGTCGTCGGCCACCAGAAACTCCCACTGGGAGAAGACGTCGTAGGCGTCCTTGCTCGAGGTCTTCCCGGCGGAACCCGCTGCAGGTGTCGCATCGCCATCTGCCGGCTTCGCCGCGCTGGAAGGCGCGGGCGCAGGAGCCGTCGTCTTCGCGGCCTCGCCCACGGCATACCAGTTGGAGCCTTCCTTTTGGTATTCCCTGCCCGACGAAGTCCGCAGCTTCACGACGTCGCCTAGCGAGACGTCGCGCATGACGCGCCGATCGCGGAAATACTTCAGGTCGGGCACGAGGTCGGTGAACTGGCCGAGATCCACGTTACCCACGGCACCGTCGGCCATGGTGACGTACATCGACTCGGTGGTCATGCCGAGTTCGAATTTTTGCAGGACCTTGCCTTCAGCCCCAAGGATCTCGATGGTCGCCGCAGGCGCGGCGAGCCCGAGGCTCTCCTTGTTCGAGTCGCTCACGGCTGCCTTCTCGGTGACCTTCTCCACGCGCAGGCGCGACCAGCGATCGAGGAACAGGCCGACGTTGTTGGCGTCGGCGAGCAGCTCGCGCGGGGAGGTGATGGACCAGTCCTTCTCACCCTTGGACAACTGGATGCGCGAGGAATCGGCCGCTTTCGTTACGACGACGCCGCGCACGTCCGCGGTCTTGAAATCGCCCGCTATCTTCGAGCGGAAATCAGCGAACGCCTTCTTCGTGGACGCGACGACTCCACTGCCCACCACGAGCACCGTGGGGCGTTCAGGAGTCGATGCGTAGGCAGACAAGGCGTTGAACGTGGACCCCGACTCGGATCCGATGGTCACGTCGCCACCCACCCGCAAGGACAGGGTCTTGTCGCCTTCCAATCCGATTTCCACAGTCGCTCGCGGAGCGCTGAGCCCGAAGGCCGCCGCTTCGGAAGCGCCCTCCTTGGTCGCGGCTTCGGTGCCGGCCAGCGTCGTTTCCACGGTGAGGGTCTGGAGCGAAGACACGAGGTTGTTCACCGCGTCTTGGTCGGGCTTGGTGGCCCCGGCGGCCTCGACGAAAGCCCAGTCCGAGGTCCCGTCGCTGCGTTGGAACGAAAAGACGCCCTCAGCGTTGCGCAGGGTGACCTTGCGGACCTTCTCGGTTTCGAAATTGAGCGCCTTCGAGGAGACAGACTTTTCCTCCTGCTCCTTCTTGGTGAAGTGCTCATCGGCGTACCACGCGCCCGCGATGGCTCCGACACCCAGCACGCCAAGGGCGAGTTTGGTGTAGAAATTCACGCGGACCTCCTGCGCATCCAAATGTAGAAGCCAGTGAGGAGCGTCGCGATGGGCAGGAAGCCCGAGAAGAGGAAGAGGTACGAGGCCGGGTTCTTCTCGAGGTTGAAGGCCTTGGGCTCGAAGTCCTTCGTGGGGATACTCACGAGCTCCTTGTCGCGGTACAGGTGCGCCACGGCGAGCGGAAGGATCTGCGAGTTGGCCGGTGCGGCTCCTTCATAACGACCCGCGACGTCGAAGCCGAGGAC
>JBIKVI010000074.1:0-16680 GCA_044356935.1 Silvanigrellaceae bacterium
ATACTTCAAAACGAAAGGATGCTTTGTCCACGCTGAGGAGCTTGAGGGTTCGTTTACCGACTACGAGTATTTTCCGGTTGTCTCCGCAACCTCCGAATCTTCGAATGAGTAATCGAATCTTCTTCAACCCTCGATTTTAAAGCTCTTCATGAGCTTCGAGGCGATGGGGTTCTCGATTCGCCGGGCACCGGCCACGAGCCATATCTCCTCGGTGACGCCGTCGAGCAGCCCGAGGCGAACGAGCTTCTTCTCGCGCACGTACTCCATGCCTCCGACGTCGGGCACGGCGACGAGGCCCGTTCCTTCGACGCAAAGGTTCTTCTGGACTGCTGTATCCTGCGACTCGACGACGCGCTCAATAGCGATTCCGTTGACGGAAAAGAAATGGTCGAGATCGTGACGCAGCTTGCTGTCGAACGATGGCACGATGAATGGCTGCCGGTGGAGCGAGGCGGGAAACTTTCGCGCGAGTGGCTTGAAGGAAGGCGCGCCGAACACGGCTACCGGGAACTTCGCGACAGGGCGCGCGATTGCCCTTTCCGACTTACTGAAGGCGGGAGTGTGGTTGGTGAGGATGAGATCGAGGTCGTGGGCGAAGAGGCTCCGGAAGAGCTGATCGGATTTACCCTCTGAGAGCGCTACGGAGCACTCGCCCGCGGCCAGCGCCGCCTGCGTGAGGCGCGTGACGCAGATCTTCGGAACGCCATCGAGCACCCCCACGTCGATGCGCACTCGCGTGGAGAACGATTGGTCGCGGAACACATTGAGCATCTCCTCGCCCAATCCGAAAATCTCGTTGGCGTAGTCGAGCGCCACCTTGCCGGCCTCGGTCAAGATGAGGCTTCGGTGTTTGCGATCGAAAAGCGGGGTGCCGAGCATGTTCTCGAGCTGCTTGAGCTGCGCGCTCAGCGCGGGTTGGCCGATGCGCAGCTTCCTGGACGCGTTGGTGATTCCACCCTCGGTGGCGATGGTCTTGAAGTAGAGGAGGTGGTGATAGTTGAGCCAGTTCATAGGAGCTCCTCGATGGGGCGCGGGCGGGAGCTCCCACCGCGGCCTATCCCTATGTAACAAAGGCCCGCGGCTTCCACCATGCGCGGATCGAGCGCGTTGCGGCCATCCGCGATCAGGTTTCCCCGCATGAGCGTCGCGAGACGTGGGAGTTCTGCCGCGCGGTAACAGGGCCATTCCGTAACGATGGCTATGGCGTCCGCATCCCTGGCGGCCGAGTACGGGTCGTCGAAGAACGCCATGCGTTCTCCCCGCGCATCGTTGGCGAAACGCTGGCGCACCGCGTCGCGCGCTTGCGCCGAAGGGTCGTGCAATTTGAGCGAGCAGCCGGCGTTCAGGAGTGACTCGATGACATCGAGCGAGGGCGCTTGGCGGACATCATCCGTGAAAGGCTTGAAGGAAAGACCCCAAAGCGCCACGTGCGTGTCCGCGGGGGCCTTCCCGAGTCCCCGGAGTATCCGCGTCGCGAAGCCGACGCGTTGCATCGCGTTGCGCTTTCGCGTCGCTCCGAGGAGGAAAGGCTCAACGCCCACGTCATCGGCAAAGGCGATGAGCGCGTCAAGATCCTTGGGCAAGCATGACCCTCCGTAACCCAAGCCCGCAGCCAGGCCATGGGGTCCGATGCGGTGGTCGGTTCCAATGACACCGCGCACGAGTTCGATGTCGGCTCCCACCCCTTCGCACAGCGAAACAATTTCATTCATGAACGAAATGCGCATGGCGAGCATGGCGTTGGCGGCGTATTTTGACATTTCCGCCGAACGGGTCGGGAGGGTGAGGAGCCTAGCCCCATGGCGGAGGAACGGTTCCAGAATCCGGGCCACGTCGTGGTCGATCGCCGGATCGTCGGCACCCACGACGATGCGCTCGGGCGCGCGGGTGTCCGACACAGCGGAACCCTGCCGCAGGAACTCGGGACAGAAGGCGACGCGCGCTGGGAAACCATCTCTCCTCGAACGTAACGATGCTTGGAGGCGCGCGCGTAGCGCATCGGTGGTCCCCGGGGGCACGGTGGACTTGATTATCGCAATGGAGTTATGGCGAAGTCGGGGTGCAATGGCGTCGACCGCTGCGTAGACCGCGGAGAGATCGGGCCGTCCCGAGGTGTCGGGGGGCGTACCCACGCAAACGAACCAAGCGTCTATGTCTTCGGGCGTCTCGGCGCAAGCACTCGCGAACGACAATCGACCCGCCGCGAGGCCGCTCGCCACGAGAGGGGCGAGGTCGGGTTCGTTGGAGCACTCTCCTCTTTCCAACGGGCGCTCGCGGCGACTTGCTTGCGTCTCCACACAAACGACAGAAAGGCCCGCATCGGCCAGGCAAACCGCAAGCGGTAGACCCACATAACCGGCTCCAATGATGCAGACTTTCACGACGCGCGAACCTCTAGAGCGCGTTGATGAAGTTGGAAGGATCGACCTTCCGCCCACCAATCTCGATCTCGTAGTGAAGGTGAGGACCCGTCGTGCGGCCCGTCATTCCAACCGCACCGATGATGTCGCCTTTCTTCACCTGCTCGCCTGGCTTCACCGAGATTGACTGGGCGTGGGCATAACGCGAAAGGACACCGTAGCCGTGGGAGATTTCCACGTACTTGCCGTAGTCGTCGGCGTAGCCCACGCGTTTCACCACTCCTTGCGCGGCCGTTCGTATGGGCGAGCCCAGCGGTGCGGCGATGTCGAGGCCCTGGTGCATGCGGTTTTGGCCGGTGATAGGAGATACGCGCCTTCCGTATTGGGAAGTGACCAGTCCCTGCACGGGCGCGAGGGTCGGCGTGGCCGCGAGTTTGGCCCTGTAACCTTGGAGTTCCTTCAAAAGGCCGCTGAGCGTCTCTGCCTGGAAAGAGCTGCGCGATCGGATGTCGTCAAGGGTCTCGAAGAGGTTCTTGAACTCGAGGCTTTCGGTCTTGAGTTCCATGCCAATGGCCACTGGTTTGGCCTCGACCGTCCCGGCCCTCCGGCTATACTCGAACTCCTCCTTGGTGAGAGGGCCAATGGCTGCCGGAAGCCTGCGCGTCGATCGCACGTTGCCTTGGGGCATTCCGGAAGGCTTTGACTCGGCCTTGTCTGCATCGGCCCTCCCCTTGGGCGTGGTGGGAGCGCGCTTGCCATCCATGAGGGACACGCCGTTACGGATCTTCTTGCCTTTGAGGTTGCCGGGTTCAAGCTGAGAGGCCTCTTGGCGCACCTGACCGGAGAACTGGTCGACGCGCGAGAGGTTGTTCTGCACTTGCTGGAGCTTGTTGACCAGAGCTGCGGCCTCGGAACGAATGCCGTGGTTCTCCGCTTTGAGCTTCTCGTAGTCGTGCGCCAGGAAGCTCATGTTCCGCGCATAGACTGTGAGTCCTCCGAGGGCGCCCATCAGTCCGAACACGAGTGCAAAAAGTAGGTACACAGCCGGCTTCGGGATGGAAATGCGCCGCGACGCTCCCGTTTCGTTGGGGAGGTAGATGAAATTGTAAGATGATACGCGCGCGGGGCGGCTGCTCTTCGCCGCATGGCTTCTTGGTGGCGCCGAGGCGCCACGGGGGGGGGTCTTGGACACTTTAGCCTCCTCTAAAGCCTCGCGTCAGTGTCGGGAGCCCTGGGGGTCTCCCTGGGTCCATCTCATATTCTCGGCATCGGGTGGGAATGATTGAGTCGTAAGGGCGCTGGTCCGACGCAACACGGCGTTGCGATTGATGTTTACTTAGTTTGTCTCCACCTTCACGATGACCACGGTGATGTTGTCCTCTCCGCCGCGTTGGTTCGCCAGTTTGATGAGATCGTTGGAGGATGACTCGATGTCTTGCTTCCCCATGAACTCTGCGAGTTCGAGATCGCGCACTTTGTTGGTGAGACCGTCGCTGCAAAGCAGGAAGGCGTCACCCGGCTCGATATCGATGGGGAAGGTGTCGACTTCCTCGTCCTCCTGGTAGCCCACGCAGCGTGTGATGACGTTGCGTATCTGCGAGGCGAGCGGGTCGTTCCGCTTGAGCACTCCGGCCTTGACCTGTTCGTTTACCAGGCTGTGATCGTCGGTGATTTGGTAAAGGTATCCGCCTCGAAGAAGGTAACAGCGGCTATCGCCGACGTGGGCTATCACCGCCGTGCGCCCGTGCTTCGCACCCGAGGACGACGATCGCACTGGGGGGATCCATAAAAGTGTCGTAGTGGTTCCCATGCCTCGGTACTGGGGCAGTTCGAGTGAACGCTCGTAGATCTTGAGGGAGGCGTGGTTGATGGCTTGGGAGAGCAGTGATCGGCGCGATCCCAAGTCGCGCGTGACGAGTTGCTCGAGGCGCGCTCCTATTTCCGCTCCGATGGTTTTGACGGCGAGTTGGCTGGCGACCTCGCCACCGGCGCGCCCTCCCATGCCGTCAGCCACCAGGTACAGGCCCGTTCCTTCATCGAACGTGTAGCTGTCCTGGTTGCTCTCGCGGACCATTCCAGTGTGGGTCTGGCCTGCGGCTCGGATAGTCCACTCTTGCGTCACGCCTCATGTCTCCCGGAGGCGAAGGGAAACGGCGGGCCGTTTCTTTCGCTCCAGCGCACATCATCGGTCGCTCCGACCGCGCGGCGGCGGAGAGGAATGCCGCCGCCGTCGCGTTGACATGGGAACGGACGGGCACCTCGGGCTGAGGAGCTGGGTATCCGATGCAGGAAAGGACATGCGGCCGGCGGCTGGACAACAGATGGCCTGGTCGGCAGGGCTCGAACCTGCGACCGTCGGATTAGAAATCCGATGCTCTATCCAGCTGAGCTACGACCAGGGGTCTTCCACGATTACATGGGCGCGTCGAGGATGTAAAGGCGGCGAGTGAATGGGCGGTAGGATAGCGGAAATCGTAAAGAAATCCGGCCTCCTTTCGAAGGACGACTTCGCGAAGGCGCTGGAGTTCTCGCAGCGCGACGGAAAGCCGTTGTGCCTGTTCGTTCTCGCCAACAACATGGCCGACGAAAAGAAACTCATGGAGGCCCTCGCGCTGGGGCTCGGACAGTCGGAGGTCTTCTACCCACATGAGATCGATATCGAGCCCGCGGTCATCAATTGCGTCCCCAAGGACTTCGCATACCAGTACCGGATGATCCCGGTGAACCGCCTCGCCAACAATCTCATTGTTGCCGTGGGCGACCCGACGAACATCGAGGCGTTTGACCACGTCCAGACGAAACTCGGTGTGCGCCTGAAGCTCAAGCTCGCCTCCGAGCTCTCCGTTCAGAAAGCGCTCGACAAGCACTACGCCAATAAAGTCGAAGGCGAGTCGCGCAAATCGCAGTCGGGCCAAGCCCTCTCCGCGGAAAGCGCGGACAATTACGTCATAACGTACATCGACCGCCTGCTCCAATCCGCAGCCACGCGCAAGTGTTCCGACATCCATATTGAGCCCTTCGAAACCCATATGCGCGTGCGCCTACGCGTCGACGGGTCGCTCCTCGAGTACGAGCAAAAACCCCGATTCGAAGCGCGCGACGCGATGCTCTCGCGCGTGAAAATTATGAGCCAGCTCGACATCGCCGAGAAACGTTTCCCGCAGGACGGCAATGCCAAGCTCGAAATCCCTGGATACGGGAAGATGGACTTCCGCGTGAGCAGCATGCCTACCGTGTTCGGCGAGAAGATCGTGCTCCGGCTCCTGGACAAGGGGAACCTCCAGCTGGACATGACGCGCCTAGGCTTCGACCAGGAGCAGCTCGATCAGTTCCAGGCTTCGATAATGAAGCCCTTCGGCATGGTCCTCGTCACGGGGCCCACGGGTTCAGGGAAAACCACCACGCTCTATTCCGCGCTCAACGAACTCAACCGCGTGTCCGACTGCGTCGTGACGGCCGAGGATCCGGTGGAGTTCACTATCCCGGGCATCGCCCAGGTCAACGTGCGCAACGACATCGGCTTCGGCTTCGCCAAGGCGCTGAAGGCGTTTCTGCGCCAGGACCCCGACGTCATCATGGTGGGCGAAGTGCGCGACGCCGAGACCGCCGAGATCGCCATGAAGGCGGCACTCACGGGTCACATCGTCCTCTCGACGCTCCACACCAACAACGCGTCCGAGACAATCGAGCGCCTGCGTAACCTTGGCGTCGCGTCGTTCACGATCATCTCCGCCCTCAACGCGGTGGTCGCGCAGCGGCTCGTCCGCAAGATCTGCCTCCAGTGCAAGGCTGAGGACCCCATCCCGCCCGACGAACAGATATCCATGGGACTGCCCCCCCGCTTCGCGGGGACCTTCAAGATCTACAAGGGAGCGGGCTGCGAGTTGTGCAACCACACCGGATACAAGGGCCGTTGCGCCATCTACGAAGTGCTCACCCTCAACGACGCGGTCAAACGCGCGGTCGCCGAGAACGCAAGCGTCCTAGAGGTCAAGCGCATCGCCATGTCGAGCGGCATGCAGACGTTGAGGCAAAGCGCCTGGAAGAAGGTCTTCAAGGGAGTGACTACGGTCCAGGAGATGCTCGAGGCGAGCAACCCGGACACCGAGGAAAAGAAACAAACCCCCACGGCGAGGAGCGCGTAAAATGGCGTTGCGCGTGACGTTGCACCAGCTTCTCAAGGCCCAAGCCGACCAGGGGGCGAGCGATCTGCACGTCACCGTGGGAACGCCCCCGCAAATGCGCATCAGTGGCAACCTCTGCCCCGTGAAGATCGACCCGCTCTCCGCTCAGGACACCGAGGCCCTCTGTTACTCTGTGCTCACGGAGGAGCAAAAGCGGGTTTTCGAGGAGAACAAGGAACTGGATCTGTCGTTCTCGGTGAAAGGGGTCGCGCGCTTTCGCGCCAACATTTTCCGCCAGAAGAGCGCGGTGGCCGGTGTTTTCCGACTCATTCCGCACAACATAAAGCCCTTCGATTCGCTGAATCTTCCCCAATCTGTCTCGAGCCTCTGCGAGCTCTCGCGCGGCTTGGTGCTGGTCACAGGGGCGACCGGTTCCGGAAAGTCGACAACGCTCGCGGCCATGATCGACAAAATCAACCGCGAGACGCCCGGACACATCCTCACGCTCGAGGACCCCATCGAGTTCAGTCACGAGCACAAAAAGTGCATCGTCAATCAGCGCGAAATCGGATCCGACACCATGTCGGTGGCCAAGGCGCTCAAAAGCTCGCTCCGGCAGGATCCCGATATCGTGCTCATCGGCGAGCTACGCGACCTTGAGACCATCTCCGCGGCGCTGACCATTGCCGAAACAGGCCACCTCGTGTTTGCCACTCTCCACACGAACAGCGCCGTATCGACGATCACGCGCGTCATCGACGTGTTTCCCGCCCACCAACATGCGCAGGTGCGCACTCAATTGGCCGGCTCACTTCAAGGGATCATTTCGCAGCAGTTGTTACCTTCGCTCGCCGGTGGCCGGTGTCTTGGCCTGGAGGTGCTCGTCCCCAACTCTGCCATTCGCTCGCAGATTCGTGAGGACAAGCTCCACATGGTCTACCAGACCATGCAGATGAACTCCGACAAGAGCGGCTGCCAGACCCTTAACCAGTGCCTCGCGTCGCTCGTGCAAAGGCGCCTTATAAGCGTGGAGATCGCCCTTTTGGCTGCCAACGACGTCGAGGAGCTCAAGGCCAACCTCGCACGCGGTGGCATCGGAAAGGCGGGGTGAGTGCGCGATGGGCGAGTTTCGATACACCGGCATATCCAAAAACGGCAGTAACGTCTCTGGTAAGATAACCGCCAAATCCGAAGTCGAGGCGCGCGCCATGCTCCGACTCATGGGAACGAGCGTGAACGCGTTCGGGGGCGAGGGACAAGCGAAGGATTACTATTTCTTCCGTATCAAGCCCGGCGGCCGCATCGAGCTCAAGTTCGGCAAACCGGGCGTGAAGGGCGGAGAGATCGCCGTGTTCACCAAGCAGCTCTCGGTGATGATCGACGCCGGCGTGTCCATCGTCCAGGCTCTCGACATGCTCGCCAACCAGTCGCCCAACCCCACCCTCCGCGAGGCCCTCGCGAAGGTGCGCGAGGGGGTGGAGACGGGCATGGATCTTTCGGTTTCCATGAGCAAGCATCCGCACGTGTTCGACAGCCTCTACGTTTCCCTCATCGAGGCGGGACAGTCGTCCGGACAACTCGACGTCATGCTCAAACGCCTCTCGTTGTACATCGAGAAGGCGACCAAACTGCGCAAGCAACTGGTGAGCGCGCTCTCGTACCCGGCCATCATCGTTTGCCTAGCCGTCGGCATGACAGCGATGATGCTTATCTTCGTGGTGCCCATGTTCGCCAAGAATTACGAGGAGAGCGGGCGCGCCCTTCCGGGCATTACGCAGATGGTCATAGACGCCTCGAACTTCCTCCAGAACTCGTTCCACTGGATAATCCTGGCAATCATAGGGATCGTCATTGGGTTCAAGAAGTGGCGCGAAACGCCCGCGGGCCGAGCGCGCTTCGATGCCATCCTCCTTAAGGTGCCGGTTTTCGGTGGGCTCATGCAGAAAATCTCCATCGCGCGCTTCGCGAGTACAATGGGGACGCTTGTGTCCTCGGGGATCTCCATTATCGAAGCCCTGCAGGTTTGCGCCAAGGCTTCCGGGAACAAGGTCATCGAGGCTGAGATCCTGAAGATCCGAGAGGCCGTCCAACAAGGAAAGGGAATAGCCGGTCCCATGTCGCAGTCGCCCATGTTCCCTCCCATGGTGTTTTCCATGGTGTCCATCGGCGAAGCTTCGGGTCGGCTCGACCAGATGCTCGAAAAGGTGGCGACCTTCTACGAAGACGATGTGGACTCGGCCATGGCTGCGGCCCTCAAGATGATCGAGCCGGCGATGTTCGTGGTGATCGGCGGCATCGTCGGTTTCATACTCCTTGCGATGTACGCACCCGTCTTCGACATGGCCAGCAACGCGGATGGAGGCTCCGAAGGGGGGTGAAAAAAGATTTTCATACCTCGTGAAACATGAAATTTAGATTGCCACGCAATTATGGCGGATTCGCGAAAAGAGGAGGGCGGGCGTTGACCCTGCCCGCCACGTTTTTCATCCTCAGTGCCAACGCGCCCGACGCCCCGTCCGCATGGGCCCGAAGGGGCGCGGGGGAGATCCCGGAATGTCGAATCTCGAGCTGCGCGCCGCCGTCGTAGGCGCCACAGGCTACACGGGCGGTGAGCTTCTCGCCCTCCTCTCGCGACACCCCGACGTGGCGCACGTTGTCGGCGTCGCTGGCGAACGAGCCGGTACGAAAATCGAAGTGGCTTGGCCTCGCCTCGCCTTGCGGGGAGGTAGCCCGCGCTTAGCGAGCACGCTGCTTTCGCTCGAGGAGCTCCTTGCCGACGAGCGTGGGCTCGACGTGACCTTCCTGTGCCTGCCTCACGACAGCGGCGTTGATGTGTTTGCCGTCGCGCGCACACTTCGCGCACGGGGGACGCGAGTCTTCGACGTGGGCGATGCGATGAGAGCCACGGCGCTTGGGCAGGGGGTATTCCCGGAAGTCGGGGAGGCCGTCGCTTACGGACTTCCGGAACTCTTCGGAGACGACGTCGCTGCGGCGGACGTCGTGGCGTGCGCCGGCTGTTATCCAACGAGCGTGCTCCTTGCGACCGGCCCATTGGTGTCTGCCGGCGCGCTCGATCCGGGTTTTCCCCTCATCGTCGATTCCAAGAGTGGAACGACGGGCGCGGGCCGAAAGCCGCAAACCCACCTCCTTGTCGCGGAGGCCTCGGCGAACCTCACTCCTTACAAGCCTGGCCGCACACACCGGCACGTGGCCGAAATGGAGGGCGCCCTGGCGCGCCTGTCGCCAGCCGGCTCCTCGCCACGGGTGTTGTTCACTCCCCATCTCCTCCCCTTTGCGCGCGGCCTGCTTTCCACCCTCCACCTGCGCCTCGCACCAGGTTGGGATGCCTCCCGCGCCCGTATGGCGCTCGCTGAACGGTACAGCGAGTGCCGCCTCGTCGACGTGCTGCCCACCGGCGGCATGGCCGACATCTCGCTCGTCGTTGGGACTCCGGGAGCTGTCTTGTCCGTGCACGGTGCCGAAGACGAGACCAGTCGAGACGTCGTCATCGTGAGTGCTCTCGACAACCTCCTCAAGGGGGCTGCGAGCCAGGCCATCCAGAACCTCAACGCGCGTCTGGGCTTGCCAATCGACCGCGGCCTCCTGGAAGAGAAGAGCCTATGAACTCGGCCGATTCGCCTCCTCTGGAGGTCATTAAAATAGGTGGCGTCGAGTCGGAAGATGAGTCCTTCCTCGCAGCATTGGCGCAGGAACTGCGCGAACGCGACCTCGGCGCGAATCCTTGCGTCCTGGTGCACGGAGGCGGGCGGCGCGTGAGCTCCCTTTGCGAGAGCCAGGGCCTCCCGGTCCGTTTCGTTTCAGGATTGCGTGTCACTCCGCCTGCGGTGGTGGATCTCGTTGACATGGTCCTGGGCGCGGTGGGCTCGAGAGTCGCGCGTTTCCTTGTGCGCGAGGGGGTTCAAGCTGTGTCGCTGCGCGGGGCGGATGGCCTTTTGCGCGCTTCGCTCCACGCCCGCGCCGAAGAGCTTGGACGCGTTGGAGAACCGGCCGTTGGGGGCGTCGACGTGGCTCTCTTGCGGACTCTCGTTTCCGTAGGCCGGATTCCCGTCGTGTCACCGGTTGCTGTGGACAATCAAGGGCAGCTCCTCAACGTGAACGCCGACCACGCGGCTGTCGTTGTGGCCCTCGCGCTGGGATCGACATGCTTGTCGTTCGTGTCGGGAGTGCCAGGCGTCTTGTCCGACGGACGCCTTCTGCCGATCCTCACGCGCGCCGACGCCGAGGCCCTCGTAAAAAACGGCGTCATACGCGATGGCATGATTCCCAAGGTGGAATCGGCATTGAGGGCGCGCGCCGGTGGCGTGGCGCAGGTGCGCATCCGCGGCGCCACCGTGGGCATGCCCTCCCTCGCACTGGGAACGAGGATCGTATGACGCAAACAGCGCTCCTGGGAACATATTCACGTCCAGACCTCACTTTCGTGTCCGGGGACGGGCTCTGGCTCTTCGACGCGCAGGGGAAACGTTATCTCGACTTTGGCTCCGGCATCGCCGTGAACGCTTTGGGGCACGCGCACCCGTTGTTGCGCGCGGCCCTCGATGCGCAAGCCGGCAAGCTCTGGCATGCGAGCAACCTTTACCACACCGAGCCCGCGGAGCGCCTCGCGCGTATGCTCGTGGAGTCCTCGTTCGCAAAGCGAGTGTTCCTTTGTAATTCTGGTACGGAGGCCAACGAGGCGGCCCTCAAGTTCGCCTGCTTGCGCGCGCGCGAGCGCGGTGAGGAAGCTACGCGCGCGCGCGTGGTGGCCTTCGAGCGCGCCTTCCACGGGCGCACTTGCGGCGCGCTGTCCGCCACGGCCAACGTGCGTTACCGCGCCCCTTTCGCGGCATTGCGCGGGGCCGATGCGCTGTTCGCGCCTTTCGACATCCTCGAGGGGCTCGAGGACGTCATCACCCACGAGACGCTTTGCGTCATCGTGGAACCCGTGCAGGGCGAGGGAGGAGTGCACGCGGCGAGCCCAGCGTTCCTCAAGCGCCTGCGTGCTTTGTGTGACGCAACGGGGACACCCTTGGTGTTCGACGAAATCCAATGCGGATTAGGACGCACTGGACATCTCTTCGCCTATCAAGGCTACGACGTGGTTCCCGATCTCCTGACGCTCGCCAAACCGCTAGGAGGCGGGCTTCCCTGCGGCGCGGTGCTGCTCACGGAAGAAATGGCCGGCTGCGTTCGTCCCGGAGATCACGGTACGACCTTCGGTGGCAACCCGCTTGCCTGCGCCGTCGCCTGCGCGCTCGTAGCGGAAGTGGCTCGCGCCGACTTCCTCGCGCGCGTGCGAGACAGGGCGCGCCTGCTCGACGACGCACTCGCGGACGTCGCTCGCGCGCATCGTGAGCGAGTGCTCGCCGTTCGTGGCCGTGGGCTCATGCACGGCATCGACCTCTCCGAAGACGGGCCTGACGCCGCGTCGGTGGTGGAGGCTGCGCGCGCGCGTGGTCTCATCCTTCTCACGGCAGGGCCGCGCACTTTGCGCCTTCTTCCGCCCCTCATCGTGGAGCCCCTTCACATCGAACTCCTGAAGGATGGTCTGGCATGGGCGCTCGTTCACGCATCGAAGTGAGGCCCGAGATTGGCGACATTCGGCTCGCGTGCCCTGCCGACGCAGCTGCGGTGGAGCAGCTTATCGCGCCAGCCGTCGCCTCGGGAGAGCTCCTGTCGTTCACACCTGCTGGGTTCTCGAGCCTGTTTGCGCAAAGCGATCCCGCTTGGCGTTTTTTCGTCGTTGAGCGCGAAGGACAAATCCTGGCCTGTGGGGGGCTGCGCCACTGGACCCCTCTCGACGCCGAGATTCGCACACTTTGCGTGGCGCACGCCGCTCGAGGTGGGGGTGTAGGATCGCGCTTGGTCGCGTTCCTCGAGAGCTGGGCGCGCTCCTTTGGTACAGTGCGGATTTTCGCCCTCACAAAGTGTCCGGAATTCTTCGCCGCCTCGGGTTACGATGTCGTGGTGCGCGAGCAGTTCCCTTGGAAGATCGCTGGTGACTGCGCGCACTGTCCGCGCCGATCTGCCTGCGACGAGATCGCCGTCGCGAAATCACTGGTCTGCGCGGTGTCCAGCGCGCACGCGCGTCCCTGCGATGCCCGATACGTTCCCTTCCTTCACCCACTCCGAGAGGACTCGCCATGACACCGCCATTCTCCTTGCCAGCGGGATTTCGCGCCGCGGGCGTGCCGGCAGGCATCAAGGCCTCCGGGGCACTCGATGTCGGCCTCCTGGTTGCGGACGCTCCTTGCGCCGCGGCGGCGGTCTTCACGCGCAATCGAGTGAGGGCCGCGCCTGTGGAGATTTCGGAGGCGCACCTTGCCTCGGCTCCAGGCCGGATTTCGGGCGTGGTCGTCAATAGTGGATGCGCCAATGCTGTTACCGGAGAGAACGGACGCTCCGATGCGCGGGCCATGTGTGCGGAAGCTGGCAGGGGAACAGGGCGTTCCGGCGAGGGCTTTTTGGTTCTTTCCACGGGCCTTATCGGCACGTGCCTTCCCATGGAGAAGGTCAAGGCGGGCATCGTGGCGTCGTCGGACCAGCTCGCGCGCGGGCCCGACGCCGTGCTCTCGTTCGCGCGCGCGCTCATGACCACCGACACGCGTGAGAAGATTTCCCGCACCGAGCGTGATGATGTGAGCTTCGTTGGCTTTGCCAAAGGAGCTGGCATGATCCACCCCGACATGGCCACCATGCTCGCGGTCATCGTCACCGACGCCGTCGTATCGCCGCGCCTGCTCCAGGACACCCTGCGTGAGGTCACAAATGAAACCTTCAATGCCATCAGCATCGATGGCGACACGAGCACCAACGACACCGTCGTTTGTTTGGCGAGCGGAGCGAGCGGCCGTGAGCTAGAACCCCTTGTCCTGCGCGCCGCGCTCTTGGAGACCTGCCGGCCCTTGGCAAAAGCCATCGTGGCCGACGGCGAGGGCGTGCACCACGTCGTAGCGCTCACGGTCGAAGGTGCGCGAGACGCCGACGACGCGCGCCGTGTGGCCCGCACCGTCGCCACTTCGGTGTTGGTGAAGACCGCAGTTTTCGGGCGCGATCCCAACTGGGGGCGGATCCTGGCCGCCGCGGGACGCGCCGGTGTTCCCTTCGACCCCGATGCCTGTTCGCTTACGCTCTGTGGAACGCCCGTGCTCGCGGAGGGGCGTCCGTTGCCGTTTGATAAGGAACTGGTTTCGGCGCGCATGGCCGCCCCCGAGTGGGAGTGCGCATTGCGTGTGGGAGAGGGGACTGGACGCGCGACCGTGTGGTTCTCCGATCTCACCCACGACTATGTGACGTTCAATAGCTCGTATTCGACTTGAATTTGTCAGGCCCGGCTCTCGCGCCACGATCTCCAGAGTACCGCATCCGCGAAATAGTGGACGAGCGGCAGGAGGAGGACGAGGCAGGCGACGACACGAACGATGGCCTCGGGAGCCAGGCTGTCGCTGCGGACTGGCATCACCAGGTATCCATAGGCCGCGAACATCGCCGCGGCGTAAAGAAACAGCGAGACAAGTCCGGGTGCGCTCGAAATGCGGTCGCCGCTATTCTCGATGAGGGCGAAGTAGGGGATAGAATGCCCAAGCACGTTGGCGATGCCGAAGAGCAGCCTGTCCTCGTAAACTGTGATTGCCAGGACCCAAGGCAAAATCGATGACAAGGTCACCAGAACTCTTGCGTGGGAGATGCTCCCGCGGTTGCGTCTTTGCAGGGCACTGAATCCCTCGAGGGCCAGGGCGAGAGTACCGAAGGCGCAGGCCGC
The DNA here is from genome assembly GCA_044356935.1 of Silvanigrellaceae bacterium. Classification (GTDB taxonomy): domain Bacteria; phylum Bdellovibrionota_B; class Oligoflexia; order Silvanigrellales; family Silvanigrellaceae; genus JADCJN01. The sequence goes on from JBIKVI010000074.1 coordinate 14,247, forward strand.
CGTGCGGACGCCTTCGCGATTGAGAGCGTTCGGAAACGTGAAAAGGTCTCCAGGGGAAATGAATCCTGGTGCGATGGGAGAAATGTGCCAGTAGACGACGCCTAGCCACATGGCGAACCAAAGGCACCACTCGCTCGTGCGCTCTATCCAGGGGATGCCGGACCTGAATCGAGCCAGGAGACCGAGTTGTTGCCTGACGTTGTGGTGAATCGTGAAGTAGGCCAGGAGGCTGAAAGCTAGGGTGGGACTTGCGAAGGCGCAAGCAAGGCCTCCCGCAAGCCACAGAACCACGACCGAGCTCATTTCCTTCGACGAGAGCCGACCCTCGATGAGGAGTCTTTTGGCACGCAGCGCGGTCCAAACTTGATGGGGAAGATCGACTCCAACGATAAGGAAGGTTGCCAAGGCGAAGGCCCAGGCCGGAGTGAAACTCCCTTGTGATTGCAGAACCACGAGGAACACCCAGATGGTGGGCATCAAGCAAAGCCCAGGCACTAGCGCCCTTGCTTCAAGGCCTTTCATGGAATTCTCCTGGACGTTATTCCTCCAACCCCAGCGCCGTATCGGGCTCTCACGTCCTCCTCTTTAGGCTTGGTGAGGCGCTCTAGGATGGCAGCAAAAGCACACGGAAGGTAGAGACCTCGACAGAAACGGGAGATGAGCATAGTTTTCCGGCGGGCGGACCGCGGCATGGGCGGTGCAAAACACCATGTTCGAGGAAAACCGAGGCATGAGCAAAGGAAACAGGTCGGACACGTTCATCCGCAGGCTGCCGCCACGCGACTGGCTCGACGGGAACATGGTCCTCGATGCCTTCCTGGAGGCCGTCGACGAACGAGGCCTCGAGCTCTACGAAGCGCAGGAGGAGGCTATCCTCGCGCTCTTCGAGCACAAGAACGTCATCCTCAACACGCCCACGGGATCGGGCAAGTCGCTGGTTGCCACGGCGCTCCACACCAAGTCGGTGGCCTGGGGAATGCGCTCGGTGTACACCTGCCCCATCAAGGCCCTGGTCAACGAGAAGTTCCTTGCCCTGTGCCGCGAGTTTGGTCCTCGGAACGTCGGCCTGGTGACCGGCGACGCTTCGGTGAACGCCGACGCTCCCATCCTTTGCTGCACAGCGGAAATCCTCTCCAATATGGCGCTGCGCGACGGGAACGCCTGCGGCGTCGACGACGTGGTGATGGACGAGTTCCACTACTACGCCGATCGTGATCGTGGCGTGGCATGGCAGATTCCCCTCCTCACACTGACGCGCACGCGATTCCTGCTCATGTCGGCCACGCTTGGCGACACCGACTTCTTCCGGGATCGCCTCACCGCGCTCAACGGCCTCGAAACAGTGGTGGTGAAGTCGGAACACCGCCCAGTGCCGCTCACGTTTCGATACGCGGAGACGGCTTTGCACGAGACGGTGACCGACCTGGTTCACGAAGGCAAAGCGCCCTTGTACCTCGTTAACTTCACGCAAGCCGACGCCGCCGACGAGGCGCAGAATTTCCTGAGCATCGACTTCTGCACCAAGGACGAGAAAAAGGCTATTGGCGCGGCGCTCGAGGGCGTCCGTTTCGATAGTCCCTACGGCCGCGACATTGCCAAGCTTCTGCGGCACGGCATCGGCCTGCACCACGCGGGCCTCCTGCCCAAGTACCGCATCCTCGTCGAACGCCTTGCGCAGAAGGGGCTCCTGAAAATCATCTGCGGCACCGACACTCTTGGGGTAGGAGTCAACGTCCCCATTCGCACGGTGCTCTTCACCAAGTTATGCAAGTTCGACGGCGAGAAGGTGGGTCTGCTGAGCGTGCGCGACTTCCGGCAGATCGCCGGCCGTGCGGGGCGGCGCGGGTTCGATGAGGCCGGAACCGTAGTGGCTCAAGCGCCGGAACACGTCATCGAAAACCAGCGTCTCGAGCAGAAGGCGGGAGGCGACACGGCCAAGCTGCGTCGCATCGTGCGCAAGAAGCCGCCCGAGCGGGGCTTCGTGCCATGGAACAAGGAAACATTCGAACGCTTGGTGAGCGCGCCTCCCGAGCAGCTCGTGTCGCGCTTCCAGGTGAGCCATGGGCTCGTGCTCAATGTGCTCTCGCGCGAGCGGGGGGGGGTGGAGGCGTTGCGCGCCATCATCCGCGATTGCCATGAGACCGCGGTTACGAAGAAGCGCCTGCGGCGCAAGGCCTTCGAGCTTTTCCGTTCGCTGGTCGACAGAGGGATCGTGGAAATCATCCCGCCCGGCGAGCGCGCTCCCGGCCTCACCCCCGTGCGTGTAAACGTCATCCTGCAAGATGACTTCTCGCTCAACCAGGCGCTTTCGCTCTTCCTGGTCGACGCCCTAGGCCTACTCGACCCTGCCGCTCCCGAGTATCCGGCGCGCGTGTTGACGCTCGTGGAGTCCATCCAGGAGGATCCCGAGCTCATCCTCCGCAAGCAAACCGCA
>JBIKVI010000345.1:0-4563 GCA_044356935.1 Silvanigrellaceae bacterium
GGCAAGCCGGTTGTGGAGAACCGCAACCTCCTCCACGTTGGCCTCGAATTCGTAACTCGAAGACAGAAAGAAACGTGAGCCGATGCGGGAAATCACCACACACCGAGGGAGTTCCGATTGGCCAAGGCCGAGCGGCACGGTGACGATGCAGAAGGGATTCGCCTTTTGGGAGGCTTTGAAACGGATTCGAAGCGCTTCCTTTTCGAGGTCGGCATCGAAAAGTTCCGATGTCACGAGGCAGGTTTTTTTCCCAAAGGGCCTTCTGTGCTTCGGATTCTTGCGGATGCCCTTCATGGCGGCCACCTTGGCCTCGAACCACTTGGACGCCGCGTTGCGCCGGATTTGGGAAGGCACCTCGCCTAGCCACGGACGCTCTTCGTTTACAAAGTGAGCCGCAGCCTGATTCGGCGCAGATTTTCCCGCGTCCGGCTTTCCCTGAGCACACCAAGCCGCAAATCTGTTCTCGTCTTCAGCGACCTTGAGGTTCCACACCACACCGTAACAACCTACCCAACGCGCGAGCTTCATGGCGCTGTCAGGCGAAAGATGTCGGGTGATCTCGATCTTCTTGCCACGCTGGAGACGCATGGGAACTTGACCTCCAAACCCTCTGCGAGGGGTCTTCCACGAAACTTGTCTCCAAATGCAATGCCAACTGCTGGAATGCAACGGTGAAGGGGATCATGTCCATTTGTTGGTCATTTGCCCACCCAAAACTGTCCGCCGCCAATCTCGTCGGGAAGCTCAAAGGACAATCGAGCTTCGTACTGCGCCGCGACTTCGGACATCACCTTCGCAAAAAACTCTGGGGCGATCACCTCTGGAGCCCTAGCTACGCCAGCGTCACATGTGGCGGCGCACCGCTTGAAATCGTCAAGAAATATATCGACGATCAAAAGCGGCCGCCTTCGCAGAAAGGCATCGAGATCTCTACACGCGAAAACACTCGAAACTCCCCTGGAGGGAAGAAGCCAGGTACGGCAGCCCGGCGCTAGGCATACGGATTCCTGGCGTAGCCGAGCACCAGCGTCGGACTCGCCGAAATCCAACCCCTCGCGTCCGCCGACGCTTCGGGTCTCGCAGCTCGGCTTGACTCGCCCCTGAAGGAGCAGGGATGCGCCTCGTTTCGCTTCAATATCGAATCTCGTTTCATCAAAGCGCTGAATCGGCGAGTTCGAAGGCCTGCGAAAGAAGCACGACAAGCCGGCGCACTGAGGAAACAAGGCGTCCTTCCCACTCGCCACTCCTTTTGACTTACGGCTCCGCGAGCCCCCGGAGAAACGGCGCTTCGTATTCGTCCATGGCTAACGAGCATGTGACGCGCAGGAGCTTACCCTTGGGAAACACCTTCGTGTTGTAGTGCGATCTCTTGCGGAAATCGGCGGCAATCCGCTGGAATGACTCCTCGAGTTCCTTGGCGTCTTCTGAAGTGAGGGAGTGAACGAGGACATCGAGGCGCGCCGTTCCTTTCGCGAGGTACGATCTTCCCACATGGTTTGAAAAATCGAGGAAGAGGTCGAGGGCAAGCTTACGGCCTAGTCGGCTTTCCTGGGGCCAAGTCAAAGGGGACCGAAGCTTCAGGCGAACCTTGTCGCCGGGAAGGCGCTCGAGGACGCGCGCGTTTTCGAGCGCAACGAGGTGTGAGCGCATTTCGGCGTCACTGATGCCCTCGGCACGCTGGACCTCCTTGGGACTGGCGCCACGGGCGAGCTTCACGGTGAGAGAGAACAGGGCGGGGAATTCCGCGAAGAGTTCGATCTGCTCTTCGTCGAGCGCGCTTCCCTCGGGTTCGCTGCGCACGGAGGTCAGCACGACATCCTCGAGGGAAAGCCCGAGCCAATCGCAAATGGAAAGGAGGCGCTGAAGGCTGACGTCGCCGGAGGCGAGATCCCTCTTCACCGTAGCAAGGGAAACACCCAAGTGCCCGGCGAGGTCGGCGTATCTCAGCCCCCGTGCTTTCAGGATGCCCTTGATGGCGCCAGCGATGGCCGCGGCTTGGCGTTGCGTCACACTTCCCTCGTCAAGACGTGATCCCTTCCTCGCCCCGCAACTCAAAGCCATCGAACGAACGAGGCCCCTATTCCGACACTCCGGGAGCCACCTGGGGCTCACGCAATGAGCCCCATCCAAAGGGGCTGGCCAAAGGCTGTGAATGAAAGTCTACCACAGGCTCGTTCTCAGCCGGCCGGCCCCGCGAACCCGGCCGCAGTCGAATCCCTCCCGCGAACGGAGCCCGTTCCATGAACCCAACGCTTCCCCTCCTCGGCCTTACCTTGGCCACGCTCTCCGCTTCGGGCCAAGCCCTGCCGCAGGGCGCAGGCGACACCGAATCGACCTCGGCGCGCATCCTCGCCAGAACGGGCGTGGCACGACTTCCCGCTGCCCCGCGTTACCCCTACGAGGAGTTTTACAGAACCTCGCCGTTGTCGGACTTTCGATTCAGCAAGGATGGCGCAACGGTCTTCTTCCTCAAGTCCGACGGGAACGTGAGGAACGTCTTCTCGCTCGACGTCTTGACCCTCCGCACGTCGCAGGTGACCCGCTTCACGAACGCGGTGAGCGCCTTCCGCGTCGACGCCTCGAATCGTTTCCTTGTGGCGCAGGTCGACGAGGGGGGCGACGAGAACTTCGCCTTGTTCAAGGTCGATCTGGAAAGCGGCCATTCCATCGACGTCTCCCGCAATCCGACGGGGGAACGCAGCCTCCTTGGCGACCTCTCGCCCGACGGCCGCACGCTCTATTTCTCGCAGAGTACGGGGGGGAAGAATGCGCAGGCGCTGAAGTCGGTCGACCTGGTCACGTTGGAGAACAGGACGCTCATGGAAGAGGAAGGCACCCCGCTTTTCTGCCAGGGGCTCTCGCACGATGGCCGCATCCTCGCCTTTGCCCGTTTCATAGAGAACCGGGAAACCCATCTCGCCCTGTTCGACCTTGCGAGGAAAGAAGTCATTCCCGTAGGTCAGGAGAAGGCCGTCACACACGACGCACTCGCCTTCGACGAAAAGCGAGGGTTCTTCTACCTGAGCGACGTGGATTCCGACACGAAACGCCTTTGGCGTTTCGATTTCGACCTCCGCACGTCCGTTCTCGTTCCCTTGCCGTTGGGCACCAATGCGGACCTCGGGGACATCGTTTCCGTAGGGCTTTCTCGCGCGGGGGAGGTCCTTTCGGCGACCTTTCGCGACGGTCTCCAGACCTCTTTCAAAGACCTCCGTCATGGAGTAAGTCAAGAATTCTCAAGCATTCTCTCAGGCAGCCGCGCAAGCGGCGCAGTATTCTCGAAGACCGATCCCACGACAGCAATCCTGATTATCGCGCAGGGTGCCGCGCCAGACCGTTACGTTCTCCAGAAGGACTCACGATTTGAAACCTTTTACGACGCCAACGTCTCCGACATCCCCCCGGAAGCGTTCGCGGTGCCGCACTCCACGCACGTGAAGAGCTTCGATGGGCTGCCCATTCCCACACACCTGTTCCTTCCGCCCGGTACGAACTCGAGTACCAAACTCCCTGTCGTCGTGTGGGTTCACGGCGGCCCGGAAGACCACGTCGACCCCGGCTATTCCAAGAGACTTCAATTCCTGGCGAATCAAGGATTCGTGGTCATCGCGCCCAATGTGCGGGGCAGCTCAGGGTTTGGAAAAACCTACACGTCCCTCGACGATGGCGATTGGGGGGGAGGCCACATCCGCGACCTCGTCGCCGTGGCGCGTTGGGCCAAGACCCTTTCGTTCGTCGACCACGAGCGGGTTTCGGCGGTGGGCGGAAGTTTCGGAGGCTTCAGCGTCCTATCGCTCGTCACGCAGTTCCCCACGGAGTTCAACGCCGCCGTGGACGTCTTTGGCCCGGCGGAAATGGCCAGCTTCGTCGATTCCTGGCCCGACAGCGTCGTCCCGACGTGGCTTCGCGAGTTGGGAACCGACCCGCGCGAGGACGAAGACTTCAACAGGCGGGTGTCACCTTATTACCACCTCGAGGACATCGCGGTGCCGCTGCAGGTGCACCAGGGCGCCCGCGACACGCGGATGCCTAAGGAACAGTCCGACAGGCTCGTGGAGGCGCTCGTGCGCTTGGGGAAGCCCCTAGAATATCACGTGTACGAAGACGAAGGGCACGGTTTCCGCAAGTTCGCGAACGCCCGCCTCGCCTTCACCCGTATCGCTGCGTTCCTCGCCGCTGCGGGTCCGCTTTCACTCACATCGCCGAAACCTTGATCCTGCCCGTTTTGCGGTGACGGGCGCAACCTCGCCATTGGCAGCCATCGACGTCGTGCCCGAAGACATTCGTAAGCACGCCATGCTCGTCTACCATTCCCGCAGCATGAAAAAGTCGAAAAATGGTGGGCTGGTGGCCGACGACGCCACACCAGAGTTCCCCCGCGTCCTTACGGCCTCCAAAGACGGAGCGAGGATTGTCGCGTTCCCAAGCCGCTCGTTCGTAACCCCTCGTTCTTGGCACATTGCGAGAGGGCTTCCGTGGCGTGATTCTCTCCTTCGCCACCAACGGCGGAGGTCCCTATGGCAAGACGAGATATCGATGCATGGTTGACGGACGTCGCGAAGA
>JBIKVI010000333.1:0-4828 GCA_044356935.1 Silvanigrellaceae bacterium
CTCTCCGGTAGACTGGGATATCCACCCAGGGGAACGCACATGATACACCGCTCCTTCATCGTCGTCGCCGCTACCCTTTCCGTGTTCACCGCGGTGGCGACCTGGGCCGCCGTTCTCGTCGTCGACGCGGGAACCTTCGACCGCGTCTGGACGCACCGCCCGGAGACCCTCGAGTGCCGCACCCATCCGGGTCTTCCGGGCGTAGAGGATCTCGTGCGCGTCCCGGGAACTTCCCTCGTCCTCCTTGCGACGCACACCCGCGTCCTTCGCGAAGGAGAGCGGTTCACAAGCGGTCTGTTCCTTTACGATGCCGCGCGCCCGGAGGAGCCGCCCGTCCAGCAGTTACTGCCAAGCGGCCTCCGATTCGCCCCGCACGGACTCGGGTTCGTCTCCGACTCAAACCCAGACGCCGGTTCAGCACCCCTTGCTGATGCTGGTGCCGCCCGCGGCTGGCTCCACGTCGTCAACCATGCAGGGGTGCCCGAGGGGGCTGGCGATACCATCGAGGTGTTTCGATTCGAAGCGGGACGCGCGCGCCACGCCCGGACTATCGCCTTCCCCGATTTCGAGACCATCAACGCTGTGCAGCCATTGGGGGAAACCTCGTTTTGGTTCACCAACGATTTCGGCAGCGCCAGTCATCTCTCCCAGACTTTTGAGAAGTTCCTTCGCATCCCGCGAGGCGGCGTCCACTTCCATCGTGACGGATCCACGCGAACCGTGGCCTCGGGACTCTTTTTCGGAAACGGCCTGACCCTTTCGCCCGATGGCTCGCGGCTCTTCGTGGCGGAAATGCTCGGCCGGGCTTTGCGGGTCTATGATGCCGATCAGGCGACAGGCGACCTCCGCGAGCGCAAGCGCATAAAACTCGACACCGCCCCCGACAATGTGCGTTTCGATGACCGCGGCCGGCTTCTGGTGGCGTCCCATCCGCGCCTGCTCACTCTCAATGCCCATTCCAAGGATCCCTTCGGGCGCGACTCGCCCTACCATGTTTTGGCGCTCGAAGGACTCGCCGAGCCGAACGCGGATGTTCCCTTGGCGGTCGATGAAGTCATCGCGGATAGCGGGCAGGGGCATTCAGCGGTGAGTACCGCGCTTTCCTTCGACGGTAATCTCCTCATGGGGATGATTTACCGCGACGGCCTGATTCACTGCCGACCGCGCGGATAAAATGAACGCGCCTACAACGTGCGCAATCCCGCGTCCCTGACTCCCCGCCCCTCGCCCGCTGCCAACGGATCAACCACACTCTGCGCGGGAAAGAGCCCCCTGCGCCCAACCATAAGGTAACTTCCCACGCAGGCGAGGGCGCAGAAGATGCCCGCTTCCGAGCCGAACAGCTCCATGCCCAGGACCACACCAGCAAGTGGAGTGCTCGTGACGCCCGACAACACAGCGACGAGACCCATCGCAGCGAGCAGGGGGAAAGGCAGGGACACGAACGTCTCGAGCGCATTGCCGAGAGTCGATCCCACAATGAAGAGCGGAGTCACTTCTCCTCCCTTCAAGCCAAAGCCCAGAGTAACGGCGGTGAGGAGGCTCTTGGCGAAACTCGTGAACCAAGGCAGGGGCGTGTTGAAGCTCTCCTCCAAAATGCCCAGGCCCAAACCGAGGTAAGTTTGGGAGTTGGTCAAGGCAAACACCCCCACGATGATGAGTCCACCAACCGCGGGACGCGCCCAGTCCCAAGGCACCGCGCGACGCGCGAGTTCACCGAACGCCCTCAGGAGCCAAAGGAACAGGAGCCCCGCGGCGCCGAACACCACCCCGGCCATAAGAGCGTGTCCTGCCGATGCGGCGTCGAGCAAAGGAATGTCGCCCACGGGAAGGACGCCGTGTTGGATGGGCCAAAGGCGCGTGGTGAGAAGGGAGGCAACCGCCGCAGCCGTCACCGCGAGGAGGGCGTCGTAGGAAACGCGCCCAAAAGAAACAACTTCCAGCGCGAACACGAGTCCAGCGAGCGGCGTGCCGAAGGTGCCTGTGAAGCCGGCCGCCAATCCGGCGACCATCAGGATCCGCGAGAGCTCTGGCCCCGTTCGGCTCACACGCGCGACGATTGCCGCACTCACGCCCCCGAGGAAAACGCCGACACCCTCACGCCCCGCAGATCCTCCGCCAAGGTGCGTGAGGAGGCTCGCGAAAAACAGCGTGGCACCTGCGCGCACGCTTGAAACACGCGTCGGATCGTGCACGCTGGCGATGACGGCGTTGACGGAGGTGTCCTCGCCCCGAGCCACGAACTTCACGAGCAGGCCCACCGCGAGCCCAAGGAGGGGGCACGCCCAAATGAAGCGGGGATCGTCGAGTCGCGCTTCCGTTACGTAGGAGAGGCCGAAAAGGAAGGCCGCGCAAACGTTACCCGCCATCACGCCAACGGCGATGGCGAGGACGCCGATGGTCGCATTGTCCTTCAGCGAGCGCATGCGCGCTTCACCGGGAACGCGCAGGGAGAACGGTGCCACGAGCTTCTCCGAAGCCCACACGTACGCCGTCGCGCGACCCGAAACCCCTGAGGGTCAGGGAATCCCCGTCGGCGAGGAAGGTTCGCTTCACGCCGCCCGCCAAAGTAAGCGGGTTGGCTCCCCGCCAGGTGAGCTCGAGAAGCGAACCGAACGAATCAGGTGTCGTGCCGCTCACAGTGCCCGACCCGTAGAGATCTCCTACGTCCAATGGCGCACCGTTTGAAGTCATGTGCGCAAGCTGCTGGTGCATGCTGTAGTACATGGCACGGAAGTTCGTCGCGCAGATACGCGTCAACTCGGCCTGCGATCCGCCTTCCGCGGGAGTGAGCCAGGCCTCGAGCGCGATGTCGAACGACTTGCGGCCGCTCTGCGCGAGGTACGGCAGTAGGGGAGGATTGTGCGTTGGACCGTCGACGCGAAAAGGTTCCAGGGCATCGAGCGTAACGATCCAAGGCGAGATGGTCGTGCAGAAGCTCTTGGCGTTGAAGGGCCCTAGGGGCTGGTATTCCCAGGTTTGGACGTCGCGGGCCGACCAATCGTTGAGGAGCACGAGGCCGAAGATATGCTCCTCGGCCTGGTCTGGTGTGACCCACTCGCCCAGACGAGTCGCCTTTCCTACGACGGTCCCCACCTCGAGTTCGAAATCGAGCAGCTTGCAGGGAGCGAAGTGAGGCAGTTCCTCGTTGGGGGGTTTGAGTTGGCCCAAGGGGCGATGGAACGGCGTTCCCGAAACCACCACGCTGCTGGCCCTCCCATTGTATCCGATGGGAATGTGTTTCCAGTTGGGCATGAGTGGGTTGGCCGGATCGCGCACCATCTTCCCGACGTTGGTGGCGTGTTCCTCGCTCGAGTAAAAGTCGACATAGCCGCGCACCGTGATGGGCAGGAGCATCTCGACGTCCTTCTGCGGCATGAGGAATTTCTCAAGCCCACCACCCGAGGCATCTTTGACGCCGAGGACGGCGTCCCTGAGCTCGGTGCTTCCCTCACGCAGGAGCTCGGAGACGCGCGCGCGTGCCGCGCGCCAAACCGGCTTTCCCAAAGCGAGGAACGCGTTGAGATCGGTTTGCGCGAAGGCGTCTGCCAGTCGCGGTTCCACGTTCTTGAAGAGCCCGAGTCCGGCTACGGCCTGGAGGTCGAGGACATGCTCCCCGATGGCTACGCCCACCTTAGGTTGATGGAGCGACGAGGTCCTGAAGACGCCAAAAGGCAGGTTCTGGATTGGAAAGTCGGAGTCACGGGGCACCGGCACCCATGACGAGAGCTTGGGATCGTTGCAAGCGAGGGTCATTTCCAATGGTCCTTATGCATGTTTTCGTTGCGTATGTTTTTTCGGAGCGTGGCTACGCTCGAAGCCAGCCCATGCGCGCCAGACCGTCCACTGGTTCGAGGAAACTACACGAACCGAACGAGGTGGCCACTTCCGCGCGCGTGCGTCGCAGCTCGTTTATAGTGAGCATTTCGCCGCGGAAAGCGATGCCAACTTCAGACAACGTGAAATCGGCGGCGCGCTCGGAAGCCAGCAAAGCCATGGCCGCCTCACGGGACCACCCTTTGATGGCGAGGAATCCCGCGGCGAGGAACAGGTTGAGGAACCCGTGCAGCGGTGCGCCCACGGTCGCGTCGAAGTGACGCACGGGCTCGTGCAGGCCGGCTGTGAACTTGAAGGGGAGCCCGAGGCTCGCGGCCACGACCAGGGCATCGCACACCGACTCGACAGCAGGGACGTTGGAGGGCGCAAGGCCGCCGGTTCGGAACTTCGCGCGGGCCCCAGGCACGTGCGCGAGGGTAACCAGCGCCTCACCCAATCCGGCGTGCCAAGGGATTTCGAAGTAAGCCTGGGCGCCAGGAAAGGCTCTGCCGAGGGCTTCTACGGTGGCGCGAGCGAACCCCTCCGTGAGCCGCGGCGCGGCAAGGGCGTCGGCGGGAACCGGGAACTCGAAAGCGTCGATGAGAACGCGTCCACCTCCCGCTTCAACGAGCGTCGCGGTCGCTGCGAGCTCATCAGCCATCCCTCCGAAAAATGCCTCCGCTGTTTCCGCGCCGCGCAAGAGAATGGAAAAGTGCCAGGGCCCCTGAGGCGCGGCGAATGCGTGGGCGAGTGGTGCGCCAGGGCCCGAGAGCGCCTCCCCCGCGCGTGCCGCCGGCAAAACGAAGCGCGCGAGGAAACCACCATAGGCGTGCGCACGGGCCGAGTCGTAAGCCAACACGGCCTGTGCAAGGGGAAGCTTCGCGGGTGGAAACAGTCCGGCGTAATCGATGAAGCCGTGGGTGAGGGCTTGCAGGGCGGGATGCACGATCATGGCGTCGTTCCTCTCTCCTCCTGGGGCAATGGACCCGACCGCAAAGGGTCGACGTTCGGC
>JBIKVI010000334.1:0-4826 GCA_044356935.1 Silvanigrellaceae bacterium
GCGCGTCAAACAAAGGATTCTTGAAAACATGGCGCAAAGGAACGGACCAGATCCTGAACGGGCCATGAGCGCGTAGGCCTGCCGATTTCGGCAGGCCAGTCATTCCGAAAGCCGCGAGGGCGATAAGGGCCGGGGATTTCATCATGGTGGACCTCAAGTGAGCTTTTGTTTGGGGGTAGGTAACAGGTCCTGTGTTACCATGGCCTGTTTCCGCGGCTCAAGCGTAAAATAGGGCTCCGACGCGCGCGGAGGGGTTATTTTTGAGCGCTGTCTCCTGGCGCTGCCTAGTTTAACAATCTGGAGCCACTTCAAGAATCCCCCGATAGCTGCGTTGCCACTCCCCCGCCGCTTTCCTCACGTACCCACGTACGCTGCGGAAAGTCGGCGGGGGGCGGCGCCTTGCTCTCGGCGTCTTCTTGAGAGCGGCTCAGGTTTTCTCTTCACGGGTGATACAAAGAGGGGCCCTTCGCGTAAGTTCCAGTTGCCGAAAGTAACAAACGCGAGGGTTGATGATGGATACCACGATTGCTTCATATTGGCGAAAGATCCAGGCCTCGCTTTTTCCGGGATTTGCTGACGAATTGGGGGCGACGACGGAAAAACATCGGAAGCTCATGCTGATCTTGGATGTCGCCAAGCTTGAAGACCACATTCACATTGATCCTTACCCGATGAAGCCGGGACGGCCGAAGCTCGATGCAACCGCTATGGCGCGCGCGTTCGTCGCAAAGGCCGTCCTCAACATCCCCACGACGTGCGGCCATATCGATCGCTTGAATGTAGATCCCGTGCTCCGTCGAATCTGCGGTTTCGGCTCCCGGGCGCACGTTCCGTGCGAGGCCTCGTTCTCGAACTGGTTCGCTGCATTCGCGAATAAGTCTTTCGCGGAACAAGTCCACTGCGCCCTCGTGCGCGACGCGCACGAGGGCGTTCCGGTCCACAACGTCTCGCGCGATTCGACCGCGATCGAGGCGCGTGAAAAGCCCATCGCGAAGCCGCCCAAAAAGACTGGTGAGCCAAAGAAGCGGGGCCGACCAAGGAAGGGAGAAGTGCGCACCCCGCCTGCGCTATCCCGTCTTGAGAGGCAGCTCACGATGACAACCGGCGAACAGCTCGCGGATTTGCCCAGCTCTTGCGATTACGGATTCAAAACCAATGCCAAAGGCATTTCGACGGGCTGGATCGGTTACGAGCTGCACATCGATACGGCTAAAGGCGGTGTGCCGGTAGCCTGCGTGCTGACCTCAGCGTCCGTGCATGATAGCGCCGTCGCGTTGCCGCTGGAAGCGATCACGACGGGGCGCATTTCGAGCCTATACACTTTGATGGATGCAGCATATGACTCCAGAATCATTCGAGAGGTTACGGAGGCGCATGGCAAGATCGCGGTCATCGATTCCAACCCGCGCCGCGGCGAGAAGATTGAGTTCGGTCCTCCAAAGAAGCTGCGTTTTCGAGCTCGCACCGAGGCCGAGAGGGTCAATTCGAATCTCAAGGACGACTACGGCGGCCGCTACATTCGCGTTCGCGGCGCGACGAAAATCATGAGCCACCTGATGTTCGGCGTACTGGCCTTGACGGCAATGAAACTGACGGCGCTGGGCGCGTAGCCAATGAAGTACAGGAATAGGAAAGGGAACACGCCGGCTCCGCTGCGCTGCGCCGGCTCAGTTCCCTATGAGAAAATCTGCGTTTTGCGAGGTTCATAAAGGGCGCGAGGTCGAGGAAGAGGCATTTTTCGGCGGGTGAAGTGCACATTGACGTACATGAGCCCGCCGAAAAATGTCGATGACGACGACATCGCGTCATTTATGAAGCGAGCCCATGAAGTGGCCGCGAGGCGATCGCCCCTCGAACCGCCTAAGGTTCCTTGAAAATCCATTTTGGCTTGAAGACGTGCACGCCTTCCAGGGGAAACCCGGGGCAACTGACATCGGCGAACTCCAAGGTCAGTCGAGCATGGTTTCCGATGTCGAGGCGTGACGTGTACGCCAAGACCGTGCCTGCGGGCACCCGGCACTTTTCGCTTTCCCCGAGTTGAGTAGAATCGCGCGTGCTCCTTTTGAGCCACGTTGCCTCCTTCGCTATGGCTTTGCCCGCGCGGGTCGGGAAGGTCGGTTTCCGCGGGAGCTCGACGCGCGAGAGCGCTTCGGTCACCGCGCTGTCGATGACCTCTAAAATACGCGTCCGCGCTGTTCCGGCGGGTGGCACGACTGTGACGAATACGTAAGCGGCTTCGCTCGGGAAGTAACCGATGTTCGACCAGTGCTGCGGGGACCAAGGAGAGATTCCGCATTTCTGGAGCCCAGATCTGCGTGCGAAGCGGCAAAAGTCGTCCGCCTGGGCGTATCCAGCTTGGCGGGGCGTCTGCGCGAGCAACCGTGCGAGCCACAGCCGATCGTTTTTTGAAACGCCCATGGCCTCTTTACCGCCCTCGACCACCGCGCGGAGCGACTTGAGGAGCTCGCGGGCGGATGCGCAATTCCCGTGGCGTCCCGAAGCTTCCTCGCACTCCGGGAGCTCTCCGACGTCACCTAGCATTGGACGCCCGATGGTGAGGCGACGATATCCCGCTGCGCGGAGCTTGCGCGTCAGGACCACGGGACCTCCGATGCGATCGATGAGGCGATTTGTTGCGGCGTTGTCGCTCACCACAAGCATGGATGTGAGGTCGCGCGCGATGTTTCCTCGACCGCCATCGTTGGCGATGGCGGCGAGTGCGATAGCGATCTTGACGGTCGATCCGGGCGCGAACCAACCTTTATCGGCCGGATCCATGACGCCGTCGCTGTTGGAGTCGACGTAGGTCGCTCGCTGGTCGAGGAGGACGCTTTCGCCGCGCATCACGAGCAGCTTGCCTCGCCAACCCGAGGGGAACGCCACGGGCGCATCGGCGTGTGCGCGAGGCGTCGGCATGAGCGTAATCATCAACATGAGCGCAATCGTCAACGACAGCAGCAGCACGGCGGCGGCGCCTAATGTTTCCAGACCGGGACGTGGCGTGTTTGTCATTGTGCTCCTTGTGGTAGGAATGTTGTTGGTCGCCAGGACGGGAGTTCGCGGCGTATTCGCGTTGGATCTACGGGACCTCGACGCGCGTGCCTAGCAAGGATGGTGAACAGGTTTTGTTAGGTAAGGCTTGTTGGGGTTGGATGGGTTTTGCAAGCCAATAGAAATCACGGTGGGGCGTCTTGGCAGAGGCCGGGCGTGTCAAACGAACGGAGGAATCTATGTACGGGAAGAAGTTACTCACTTGCGTGGCGGCGATGCTCATAGCGTCATGCTCAGACGATAAGCAGCCGGTGCGCACGTCCGACGACGGAATCGAAGCTGCACGCGACGAGGTGGAGCGGCAGGCGACGATCATCGCCAAGCTCGGCGAAGGTGGTGTGGATCGCTCTGCACGGACACACGTCTTTTTCGTTGGCTACGCCAATGGCGTGGGGGAACTCTTTTACCGTTCCGCGCTCGCAAACGCGTTGCGCGTTCGCGAGGTGGCGCCCGGCGACCAAGTCGTGCTCCTGCGCGGGCGTGAAACCGGTCTCGACGATGACATCACACTTACTAAACGCAACGGGGTGCGCGTTGTTTCGGCCGATCTCGCGAAGTGGACCGGTGAGAGCCTGCTCACCTTCCTGGACGGCTTCGAACGCCTCGGGTCGGTTACTTTCCATGGCCATTCGTCGGCGTGGTCGTTGGGTTTGGAAATCGACGGTGGGTCGACTCGCCTCGGAGTTGGCTCAAAGGCCCTCTCGCGACTTAAGGACAACTTCACATCCGATGCGTATGTTGCTCTCAATGGGTGCAATAACGGCTTAGCGCTCGCGCCGCGCCTAGCGGAGGCGTGGGGAGTCATGGCCACCGGAGTAGCGGGTGGTTCCGACTTCCAACAACTCCACGTCGATGGCCAGTGGTACTTCAATAACCCTGGGCAGTCGCCGGAGGGTGGATGGGCGCCATCCAACCCCACATCCTACCAGGTCCCCCTCGATTGCCGAGGGTCATCGTGCGTGCGTATGAAGCCAGACAACGCACCCTACCGTGGCTATTGGGGCAACTTCGATGGCGGAGGACTCCCCTTCGCGAAAGCGTTCTGCCCTACATCCATGGCGGAAGGGGAATGCGAGCGTCGAATGGCGATTTCACTTTTGGCGTTCCCTTCCGTGAAAGCGCTTTCTCGCAATCCGAGCCGGGGAGCCTATGAAGCCGTGGTGCGCGATTTCCTTTGTCCGATTTCCAACAAGTCCGATGTGAGGTCGGAGTGCGAAGGAAAACTCGACGAGGTCGCTTTCAGTGGAAGTCCTGTGGTCTACAGCCCGTTCCGCGGCAACACCCTGGAGTGCAGCTTCGCGGCGTGCGACGCCCAACTTGTTTGTCAAAAGGACCAAGATGGGGAGAACGTGCCGGGAACTTGCAAGATGAACGCGCCGCGCAATACGAGTCCGCGGACTTTGGCACGCGAGTATCTCCACTACATGAGTGGTTTTGATCGGCTGAAGGATGGTCCTAGTCCCACGCCGCGTCCGACCGTCGCGCCGACGGCGATTCCGACCGTCGCGCCGACGGCGGTTCCGACCGTCGCACCGACGGCGATTCCGACCGTCGCACCGACCGTGTCCCCCATCGACCTTTCCCTCGAACCCCTCACCATGGGAGTTCGTTTCCGGAGCTTTACCATCGAGCTGCGTCGTCAACGCACTTACAGAGCATCCGAATGGATCGACATCCCAGGCTTTGCAGAGGGGCATCGCAACCTCAGGTCCATCCAAGTGCTCAGCGGGGATCAATTGGTCGCCGAGGCGCTTCCGAACATCCTGACGGGCAAG
>JBIKVI010000336.1:0-4810 GCA_044356935.1 Silvanigrellaceae bacterium
ACGCACTCATTGCCCTCCTCGACTTCGTCGGAGCCCACGCCGACATCCTGCTCGCCCTCGACGCGAAGGAACTCGATGGACTTGGCGACGTCCTCTCCCGAGCGGCACGAAATGGTTTGCTTGCATCGCTGACAGCCGAGCTCGCGCGCGGCACTCCCTTCTCGGCTGCAGTGGACAAGGTCATGCCCCCAGCGGCACCTTCTCCTTCGGGCAGCCCCGACCCCGCAGCGACACCCACTGCGACACCATCACCAACTCCCGAGCCTAGCCCATCTCCTGGCGCATCCCCGACGCCATCTCCGTCGCCATCGCCATCGCCATCGCCATCGCCATCGCCATCTCCGTCGCCGTCGCCGGAACCAAGCCCTTCGCCCACGGCTACGCCTCTTGGGAACCGCCCGCCAGACGCGTTTACCGTGACGCTCACTCCCGTTGCCAACCGCAAGGGTGGGTCCTACGGGTGCTCGGCACCTCCCCCGGCCGATCCCGATGGCGACACCGTAGGAGCGCCCACGTACCGATGGCTGCACGCAGGCACCGTGCTTGTGGGACAAACGGCCTCGACGTTCTCCGACTCTGGAAGCGCGCTCGTCAAAGGAAACACGCTGGCTTGCGAGATGACCTACGGCGACGGAACCGACAACCGCGTCGAGACCGCGAGCGTGACGGTGGGCAATTCCTCCCCGATTCTCTCGGGGTGCGTCGATAGGAACGCGGTTCCCGTTGCGTTCGAAGGCAACGTGCAAGACGTGATGGCGACCTCCGACGCGTCCTTCTCCCGGTTGACCTGCACCGCCTCCGATCCCGACGGCGACGCTCTCTCTTGGCGCGCGTTCGGGTGCATGGAACGTTACGAGATGAACGCCTCAGGGCAAGTCCGGCTGAAATCGGGAGGAACAGCGGCTAGCGAGGACTGTCACCTCCACATCGTCGTGAGCGACGGAACTGCGAGCGCCACCAACTGGATCGAGATCGACGTCACCGTGCCCAATGGCCCTGGCTTCGCGACTCTGGGGACGACGTTGGCGGGTTGGGCGGGTTCCATGCTTCGTGTTCCAGGGTCCGATAGTTACCTTGTCGGAGGCGACTTCACGACGGTGGGAGACTACCAAAGCATCAACCGCGCAACCCGGCTCAAGAGCAACGGAACGCTTGACAACACAGGCTGGCAACTCCCGCGGAACGACTCCGTGCACGCCATCTCGCGCCTGCCCGATGGATCCTTGTTGTTCGGGGGGCGCTTCACGGAGGCAAGCACCGCGGGCAGCACAAACAATACGGCTGCTACCACGCCTCGCATCATGCACGTGCTCTCTGGAGGAGCACTCGGCACCGGTGCGGGCGAACTCCACAACTCTGCGAATATGGGCACGGGATCCAACACTGGGTTTAATGACGAGGTTGAAGACATCGACCACAACGCTGAAGCCATTCCCGACGACCTGCGCATCTTCGTGGCTGGCGATTTCTCGGAACTCCGCATGGCCAACGGCGGTACGACCGAGGTGATCACCACACCCGGCGTCGCCTGCTTTACTGGGACCTGGGCCGAGTGCGCTGTTGGGTGGCGAGTCCCCACCAACGGAACGGAGGACTTCAACGTCAACGCGGTCGCATACGGCGAGAACGCCGCGGGCACCGAAAAATACGTTTTCGCGGGCGGGCGATTTACGACGCTCAACGGCACTCCGCGCGCGGGCCTGGTGCGCCTCAATGCGGCCACGGGAATACCCGACGATTCGGGGCTCTTCTCCATCGGATCGGGATTCACGGAATCTGGAGGTGGCAACAACATCGAAATCCGGGACATCGTCGTCGACAAGGCTAGGGAGAAGATCTACGTGGCGGGACGATTCCAACGGTACAACGGCATCGCCGTCGAAGGGCTCGTGCGGCTGAATTGGAACGGGACCCTCGATACCACGTTCATGGCAGGAGGCGCGTCTCAGTCTCTCCTGCGCGGAGAAGTCTGGAAGGTCAAACTCTGGAATGACCCGTCGGAACCCGCGGCCTCTCCGAAGGTTTACGCCGCCGGATTCTTCGACGACGTTCACTTCGCCGGCGAGGGTTCGCAACGTGCTTTCGCCGGTCTGGCCCGCATGAACACAGATGGCTCGCGAGACCAGGGGTTTTGCCCCGGAGGAGCCCACGCTGGCGCCGCGTGCGACTTCACCGGAAGCTCGTACCGATATTTCGACATGCGTGACTTCGCCATCCGCTCCGACGGATCTTTGGTAGCGGTGGGCAATTTCGATCGCTACGGATCCACGGTGGAGACGCCCGACGGAGTGATACTGCTTTCGCAGAGCGGCGCGGCCGACGCGCAATTCATCACGGACGCGGGATCGGGATTCAATAGGAGTTGGGGTGGGCCGGGAGCGATCGCACTGACCGACGACGACACCTGGATCGTAGGCGGAAATTTGAACACCTACAAAGGAATCCTTTCCCGCAACATCGCGCTTTGGGACGCTTCCGCCAATGCGGGCGCCGGCGGATGGGATGCCTCGTTCTCGGCCTCCAACAGATTCAATGAAACGATCAACCAGCTCGCGTACGATCCTGAGGATCCCGGTCGGTACTACGTTGGAGGCTACTACTGCGGAGGAACTTATGCCGGAGTGGGGTTTTCTGACTGGGACAACTCCTGCGGCCTCCTGCGCTTCCAATTCGCCGACCACAGCAGGGATGTTTCCTTCACCGCCCCGCGATCGGTGTTCTTCGATCCCCAGAGGATCGCCTTCATCCCCGACGATCCCGCCTTCGGAGACGCCGCGGGCGATATCGTCACGGTGGGGACCTGGAACGCCTTCGAATGGTCGAACTCGACTAATCCTCTCGTCGACTTCAATGGAGGAGATCCCGGCTTCGCATACTCGCAATTCCTGGCTCGTTTGAACGGCACAGAAGGGACTTTCGACCTTGACTTCGACACGGGATTCGTCCCAGTGCTGTGCAGCGACGACGGCAATGCTGCCAACGAAACATGTCCGCAGCGCAACCGGGACATCGGTCTCTCGCATTCCGCGGGTCGCGTGGCCGTGGACCCACTTACGGGCATTACCTACGTTTCCTCCATCTCCAATGGAGGATCGACGGCCACCTACAAGGGTTCCTCCTTCACCGAAAAAGTGCTTCGAATAGACACCGAAGGAAACAGGGTAGCGCCCTAATTCCCTGTCAGTCCTTGCCGGCGAGGAAGCGAAGCGCTTGCGCGCGGTGGCTCACCGCGTTCTTGGCCTCCATGGGGACGCTCGCAAACGAAAGGTGGGGAGAACCCAGAGGGTAGAACATAGCGTCGTAACCATGACCTGCGCCGCCGAGGGCTTGTTGCTCCACGGTCGCCACCTCGCCCGCGCAGAAACCGAACGCGATGCGCAAGGGCGCCAAGCCAGCGCCGCGCTCGGCGCCAACGCCGCCCCCGGAGCGCAGGCCCAAGAGATCGGAGAGGAGCCACGTACCCGCCACACCGCCACACTCTTTGCGCTCTTCGCACGCGAGGGCCGCCAGCGGGAAGTGGACGTCACGCTCTAATTGCACGAGTGCTTCGGGGGGGCACGAGGGCGTCCATACGCGGGCGAGAGCGTCATCACTAAGGCCAGCGCACTGCGCGACCTCGATCTCAATAAGGTAACACACGAAGAAGGCTGGAGCACGCGCAAGCCCTTGGGCCTCTAGCCTGGCGCGCAGGGCAGCGCGGTTGTGCTCGTCGTCGCGAGGGGTGCCAGCCAGGGTGGCTGAGTGAACGCCGGGTGCGAAGCCGAGCGCGGGAACGCAAAGTCCGGAGTCATCGACGAGCAACCGGCTCGCCAAGCCTTCGGGAGCCACACCGCGACTGGCAGCAATTTTACGCGTGAACGCCAGCGCCGACAGGAGTTTCGTAAGGGCATTGGCGATGAAAAAATCGGCATCTTCGGCAGGCTCGACATAACTCCATCCCGCGAGGGACTCCATCTCGCGCAGGCCGACGACTTCGCGCGGCGCGAAGCATGCGCGGAATTCAGCGAGCTTGCCGGCATTGCCCGTGCAAACGAATACGCTCATGGCGCATTCCCCCTTCCAGAAATCCCCAAGTTATCGGGAAGCGGGACGTTCCGTGCGTGCAGCACTCCGAGGGTTTGGAATCCTCCGCCCGCCGCCACCCACGCGTCGATGCGCGGACGCGAGGCTCCCGGCTGAGCGAGCGACGGAGCGATCGGCCCGTCTCCCTGACCCGCCCGTAGGCAAGCGTGGAGGTCGTCGCGTGTCTCGCGCCCGAGGCGCTCGAGGAAGAAACCTCCCGCACGGTCCTCCACGCGGAGACTCTCCGCCTCCTCACGCGTGTCGACAACGAGCCCGTCGATGCTCGTCGGGGAGCGGAAGCCCTCGGGGAGCCACAGCCGCTCGAGCAGGCGCAATCGGGTTCGAGCCACCGGAAGCGACGCGCACACCATGTTGCCGACATCCTCCATCAGAATGGGCATACGTCGCGCCACTTCGTCGGGAAGGCGATCGCGAACCTCGCGCAAGATGTTGGCGTTGGCTTGGTGGCAGTAAACGAAGCCCGGAACGGCTGAGGAAGCCAGACCAAGACGCGCACAGGCCTCGGCGCGTGCCTCCCAGCAGGCCATGATGGCGTCGTGGAAGGCCTTCACGGTGTGGCGGAAAACCATCCGGGGCTCGACCATTCGTAAGCGCGCATCGGCGAGATTCGACAGGGATACCGGAGCGCGCGAACCGCCCACGGGAATCTGAATGTGGTGTGCGAGCGCGTGATCGACGCGGGCGAAGGTCGGAAGGAACCCCTCGCGACCATCGCCACGGCCGAGGA
>JBIKVI010000118.1:0-12233 GCA_044356935.1 Silvanigrellaceae bacterium
GCGGAAGCGCTCATCATGCGCACCATTTATGAATACCACCCCGCGCTTCGGGGCCAGGGCATGCTCCTCGACGCGTGCGCGCGCTCTGGTCACGCGGACTTCACCGTGGAGGGGGGAGACGTTCTCTTGCTGAACGAGAACCTCTTCCTCGTGGGCATCAGCGAGCGCACCACGCCCGCCGCAGTGGACGCGTTCATCGACGCCCTCGTCCAAACCCGCCGAGTGGATGGCAATCGCGAACCGTTCAATGTGGTGTGCGTCATCTTGCCCCGCGAACGCTCGACCATCCATCTCGATATGATTTTCACAGTCGTGGGCCGCGAACAGGCGCTCGTTTATGCTCCCTATATTCTTGGGCGCGAGCGTTCACGGGTTGTGCGCGTCCGGGTGAACCCCAATGGCGACGCGCGCTTTGTCGACGTGGACGACCTCATCCTCGGTCTGCGCAGCGTGGGCGTGCGCATGGATCCCATTCTGTGCGGCGGCGATTCCACCCTGCACCAACAGCGCGAGCAGTGGAACTCGGGTGCGAACATGTTCGCCATGGCACCCGGACGCGTGCTTTCGTACGACATGCACGAGCACACGGTGCGCGCGTGCCAGGACGCCGGCTTCAAGGTCGCCACGGCTGCCGAAGTCATCCGTCAGCCAGCGCTCCTCGATTCTCCCAAGCCCATGGTCATCACCTTGGAAGGGACGGAACTCGCCCGGGGCGGGGGTGGACCTCGGTGCATGACTTGCCCGGTGCTGCGCGACCCCCTTTAGCCCCTCGAATCCTTGTGGAAAAACGGCTGATCGGCCCAATCCAGACAGGACCCGAGGCGAAAAAAGCCGGCGACGCAGGGTTCTCGTCTCCCAACGCGGCCATAAGTATCTGTAAATGAAAGCTTAGCTTAAGGCGTCTTCAAGCCCCGGGCCTTCCTGGCCGACCCCACTCAAAACGGAGGAAGGGTCATGGTGGGAGACGTCCGCTCACGGCGCGCGGCGTCGCGGAGGTGGCTTCGCGGCGCGCGAGGCTCATTGGCCGTTTCCTTGCTCGTTTCCTTCGCTTTGGGAAGTGTGTTGGCGGGGTGCGGTCGGCAAGACGACAGCGCAGGAGCGCAGCGGGTGTCCCCCACGCCGGACTCGCCGGTTGCGACGCCTGAGAGCGCGCGTGTGCGGCTCACGAGGCTCACCCCGGAGCAGGTGTCGGGAGTCCTCAAGAGTCGATTGGGCTTCGAGACGGGATGGAACGATGAACAGGGGTTTCGCGATGCCATCGTGCGCATCTTCGGCGTGCCCCTCGGAGGGGTCGACTTCGAGACGACGCTCGCGCGCGACCCACTGCCCAAGGTCCACACCATCCTCGTGACCCGAACGCTCGCGTGGAACGTGGCGGCCGCCTTCACGTGGTGGGAAACCTCGCCGGCCGAGGCGGGTAAGGAAACACGCACGCGCATTATGACACGTGTCGACATCGCTAAGGACTTTCCCCGCGAGGCGGCCGCTTCTTTCCGAGGAGTGCGCGACGTGGAGAGCCGAGACGCCCGTTGGCGCGCTCAGCTCGAGGACCTCTATTGGCGTCTCTTCGCACGCCCACCGAGGCCCGAGGAGATCGATGCGTGTGCGCGGGCGTTCGCGCGCGCGATGGCGTCGCAGCCGTGGCCTCCGTTGGGATGGCAAATCGTTTTATTCGGGCTCCTGTCGACGGCGGAGTTCTGGAATGTCTGGGGGGAAGGATGAGCGCCAAGGACACGGGGAGACGCTCGTTCCTGCGTGCCGGGCTTTCTCTTGGCTGGGGCATCGGCGCGCTCGGACTTGGCGCCGTTCCCTTCGTGGGAGCGCGCTCCGCGGAGCGCGGTCGAGCGCGTCGCAAACTCATTCTTCTCGTCGTTGCCGGGGGATGGGATTCGGCGCTGGCCACCGACCCCGTTACCTCCGCCAAGCGCGCGAGCGGAAACTACCAAAGCGCCTATGGAACGACCTTCGGCATCCATGCCGTGGATGGGAAACCGGACCTCCTCGTGGGCGAGGGACTCGTTGAGGCCATTCCCGCATTCGCCTCGCTTCCCACGTGTTTCGTCAACGGCGTGTTCATGGAGGTGAGTGCCCATGAGATCGCGCTCAACTACATGCTCTCGGGTGTGCCGAGCCTCTCGCGTTCGCGGGAGTACCCGAGCATCGCTGCACTGGCGGGGGAGGGCGCGCGCATCTATCCGCCGCACGTCGTCCTTGGCCGAGCGCCTCCCCTCGGTGAAACCCGATTCCGTTCGCCGCCTTTGCAGAGCATGAGCACGGGCCTCCTTGCGAGCATGGTGCAGGGGCCCGGGAGCGAATGGGCCAAGCCTGCCACGGTGAAGGCGGGAAACGACCTCGTATCCGAGCTTGATTCCATCGCAGAGGCGGGACTCGCTTCGGCGCAGCGCGCTGCATTGGGTCCCTGGCGTGCCGCGAGTGCAGGCGTGGAGGACGTCTACGCGCGCAACTTGAGCACGCTGCTCGCCTACACCGACGAAGTGAAGGAACGCTGGCTCGGAGCGGAGGACTGGCAGGGGCCAGGCACCGTGGCTGGTGCGTTTCTGACGCTCAAAGCGGGATTGTCTCCTTTCGTCACCGTTTCGTTTGCCGGCGCTTTCGACACGCATTCCGATCACGCGGGACGGCACCCGGGTGAACTCCAACGACTCGCGCGCACCTTGGCCGTCCTCGCCGAGGAACTCGCCGCAACGCCCGACCCCGACGACACGACGCTCACCCTCGCCGACACGACACTTGTCCTCGTGGCCTCCGAGTTCGTCCGCACGCCGAAATTCAATGGAGCCGGCGGAACGGATCATTGGCAGTCGGGAAGCGCTATTCTCATGGGCGCGGGTGTGGTCGATGGCGCGGTGGTGGGCCGCACCGGCGTCGACGCGCACGCCCTGGGGTGGAGGGGCGGCGACGCCACCGCGCGCACCCCGAATACGGCGTTGCTGCCGGAGCACCTCGTCGCCGCGGTCCTCAGGCGACTGGGCTTCCCTTCGGCATCGAAGGGGATTTCGACAAGTCCCCTCTCGGGGGTGCTCCATGCATGAGACGGGAAACATCGCTCGCGTGTTCCGTCAGAGTTTGCTGTTGCGTTTCCCGTTACGGCTCCGGCTCCGACTTCGGCTTCTTTGGGCCTGCAGCGCGGCGTCCGTCTTTTTGGGGTGCCGGGATGATGGCGCGACCCGCGAAGTCATGGAGTCTGACGTCGTGGGAGGCCGTTACGTGCGTTTCGAGGACGCCGCCGGAGTGAAGGCCTTGAGCCTGGCCGCGCGCGACGAGCTCCCTGCGCGCGAAGACGTCGAGGCCTATCTCGCCGGCGTCAAGGGACGCGAAGCCCTCCTGGAGGAGTGGTACGCATCGCCATCCCATGGCAAGCGCGTGGGCAGGATCTTCGGTGATCTCTTCGGCATCCCGGATACCCCCTTCGTGGTTCGCGACGGTGCAGTCCTCGTGACGAACGCGCGCGGCGCCTATGAATCGCACAACGGGGAGACGACATGCGAGGGCGACGAACCCCTCGAACGCGTGTTTCCTTGGTGGGAGGATGGCGGGCGTCAGGTCGACGTCTGCGCGGCGCTCGCCTGCGGCGTGGGCGCGCTCCGCTGCGCTCCCAAGGAGGCCATGCCCAAGGTGCGCGCCGCGGTGGCAGGCGAACTGGCCGATCGCGCGCGCCATGCCTACACGCGCGATCTCGACTGGACGCAGCTCTGGGCGGGAAATTGGATTTACGGCAACCGGTACCTTTTCTTCGCATACGCCTATGAGTCCATGTTCCTCGAGTCGACCGCGTGGAAGCCGGCTCCGCCCGCGGCCGATCAGGCCGCGCTCCTTGCCTTCGTGAGGCTCGCCCCCCGGGCAAGCGCAACGCAATCGACCCTTCCCGCATTCCTCCCCGCGCGGGCGGGAGTCGTCACGGCTCCCCAGTTCCTTAAGCGGCACAATAACTTCCGCTCGCGGATCCGCGCGCTTTCGCAAAACTTGTCGTGCGAAGACGTCGGCGTCTTCCTCAACACCTCAGGCATCTCCTCGATGATCAATCCCAGCTTGTCGGCCTTCGATCGCTCCCACGGCGCCAAGCCCGGATGCGCGAGCTGCCACTATGGCATGGACAACTTGGGCTCATCGCTCTTGGGTTGGAGCGACGTTGGCCATAGGGAGTGGTGGCATGCGCCTTCGCAGAAGGGTCACGCCTTTGGCGTGGAAGGCGACGGGCCTGGATTCCTCATGCGGACCTGGGTCGAACGCGGCCCGCGCTTCCAGGAGTGCATGGCCCGGCAGGTGTGGGCTTCGTTTTCGGGCGGACGCGATTTCTCGTCGCTAGGCGAGCGCACGCGCGGACGTTTAGTGGAGGCCGCCGAGCGCGGATTGCGAGGAGCGGTGCGGGCCACGCTCGCCTCGCCCGAACTCACGCGGGTGGATCCATGAGGCGCGAAGCGACGGTAACTCTCCTTGGCTGGATCGCCACGACGAATGTGGCCCACGCCGACGTGCGCGTGGGCGTCGATGCTGTGTTTCCTTATGGACAGCGGGCCGCCGCGGCGGGAGGAACCATAACGTCGAAAACCCTCGGTGTGGGAGGGGAGACGGCGCTAGAGGCCGGAGTTGCCACGGGCGCGGGACGCTTCGCGTTTGGCCTCGGTTACCACCATGTGGACAATGGCACCCTGGATGCGAGCTCACCCGAAGGCGACGTGCGCAACTTCGCGGTCTCGCCGCGCATGGCGCTCGCGCGAGCTCGCTTTGACGTGGGCTCTTGGTTTCTCGCGGCGCGGTGGCTCGCGGGGACGGCAAAGGCTCGCGTCGTCCAAGACGCCGTGGGCTTCGACTACGCGCTCTCGAACGGACGTGGTTGGGGAGTCGGCGCGGGACTCGCAGTGCCGCTTGGCGGGCGTTGGTTTTTGCGCGTTCCCATAGGTTACGACGCACTGGTCTTTGAGAAGGGTGAACTCACGCGCGTGAAGGTCGACTCGCCGCCGCACACGGGGCCCTGGACTTGGCGCGGCGCGCACGTTGGTCTCGGACTCGAGGCCGCTTTCTGGGGAAAGTGAACGGGGTCAGAGAGCGGAGCCCATGACGATGGCTCGACGCGTCGTCCCTGAGCTGTCGATAGTCGCTTCGAGGGCCCACTGGCCCGTGGCGTCCTGTGGCCAACACAGTTTTTGCTCGGCGCTCACACCGACGGGCGACTCGCGCGTTCCCTCGTCGGAGAGCGTCACAGACCAGCCCGCTGGGGTGCGCGCGTAAAGTGTCCATGCCGCCACACAGGGGCCGTCGGCGCACGTGTTTGTTTCGTTAAGCTCTCCGTCGGCGCGCTGCGCGCGGGCGGTGAGCTCGACGAGCCCCGGAAGGCCTGGACGAGCGATGATCTTGGCACGCGCGCTGATGCCCGGAGTTGGCGCGACGCTTAGGGTATCGGCGCCCCCTGGTGCGCCACCCGGGGCCTCGGTGTTGGAGTCTGCGGTGGGCAGCGCGGCAACCAAACGCGCAGGTGGTTGATTGGGGGCGCAGGGCAGCGGCGTTGAGTCGATGAAGACCATTTCCGTTAAGGGGATGCTTTCGACCTCGGTGGAGTAGCCCTTCGCGTCCTGGGTGGCTTTTCGCGTGCGCTCCTGCAGCGCCGATGCTTCGGATGCCGATCGCAGAACGCGCTTGCCCAACAGCGGCGCCTTCGCGTTCCAGTTGCAGGTCTTTGTTCCTCTGCGGCAGGTTTTCATGACTTCCTTGTCACCAAAGGCACCTGCGCTGTGACGTTCAAGGTGGAGATGCGGGCCCGAGCCGCAGCCCGATTTCGGATAGTTCCTGTGCACGCCGATGATGGCTCCTTGAAACAGCACGGTGCCTTCCCGAAGCGAAGGACGGTCGAGGTGCAGGTAATGCCAGCGGGCGCCTCCGGAGTCCTGGAAGACGACCTCGTATCCGCACGCGGAGGTCAGCAGTCGCACGGATTTCACCACTCCGTTCGCCATGGCGATACTTCGGTTCTCGCCACCGAAACCCAGATCCCAGCCGATGTGGGGGCTCGAGCAGTAGGAGCAATGGTCGCGACACGCGCACCAGTCGCTCGTGGGAACGGCGCCGAGCTTGGGATTCACGTATGCCGAGGGAGGGGTTTTCAGCACGCCGTAGGAGGTGAGGTTGGCGGCCGGCTTCACGGGAGATACGGGAGCCGGTGGGGGGGCGACCGGGGGAGGCGGCGAAGCTGCGGGAGCCACCGGGAAGGCCGTGGGAGCCTGGGGGGCCTGGCCAGAAGTGCCCACAATTTTTTGCGGGGCGCAGCCCGCCGGCAGCGCGACCAAGGTCAAGACGATAATGGCGGTAAAGGTAACACAGGTAACAAATTTTAGGGCCTCACGGGCTCGCGTCATGGCGAAAGACACAGGCATACCGCGTCCTCCCTATCGGCGACGACGTCGCACGAAAGCGGCCCACGCGCATAGGCAACCGCCTTGCCGTCGATCCAACGCGCTACCCGCGGTCCGCCGGGCCCCGAGCGCTCAAGAAGAAGATGCCTTCTTCCTGCGACCGCGGTGTTTCCTTTCTGGGAGAACTCGGCTCCGAGCCGGTCGCGGATCTCGTGGAGGGAGGCCGTGGTGCCCTCGCGCCCGAGGAAAGCGTTGGCGCCGTTGGTCCTCGCAAGCTCTTCACGTGAGGACGCCCTGGCGGGTTCGTCGAGCGAGGTGACGCGGTAGAACGCGGGGCTCCCCACTTCCCGTTGCAGGCCCACCTCGCGCGCTCGGCCGCCGGCCTCCCACGTGAACCCGAACTCGACGACGCGCTCCCCCGAGGGAAGGAACGCGCGGCCCTCCATACCGGAGTCAGCGCTCACGAGGTCGGCGAGATCCTCGTGGGCACGCGTCGTCTCGGGCAGGAAAGCACACGACGGATCGAAACGCAGGGGCGTTGGCCACGCGGGGAAACCTCGGGCGAGGAGTTCCGCGGGTTGCGGCAGGGTTGCAGGAGCCACTGGTGGCGGCTGAGGCTGGCGGTGGTGTGCAGAAAGGCTCGTGTCATCTCGCTCCCCGTCCCGCGCTCCGTCCCGCGTCCCGTCTTGCGCCTCGGCCGGGGAGGTCGAGGCGCTCCCCTCGTGCTGTTCGCCCGGGGGATAAACCCCAGTCCGGTCCTTGGAAACGGGAGCCACCAACGCCGCGTCGTCTCCGTTCTGGGTGATTGAGCCCCAAACGAAGTAACAAGCAGCGCCAGTGAGGGCGGCGCAGGCGAGGATCGTCGGCAACTTCCGCATGGGGTCTCCGTGCCCCGGCCGGTCCGGGATTGAGAGCGTATCGGCTCGGGCGTGGCGAAGGTTGAATTCCGCTTCCAGACTCCCGGAATGAGTCAGGTTCCCGCCATTGACTGCCCCCCGCTACGAGAAAAGACTCGATGTGGGACGATCCGTTCCCACCCCACCCCTCAAGAGACCGGCTCCCCGGCCGATACCGTCTGAGGCGATCAATCGCCACCACTCCGGAAAGACGCACACCATGTCATTGCCGAAGTTCGTCGTCGCGCTGCCTCTGGCCGTGATGGGAGCGTTCGCGTTCGCGCTGCCCGTCGCATCGTCCGTCGCGCGTTCCCAACCCGTTGACGTCGAGCTCGGGCCTGCCGTTGTTTCCCTCGAGGAAATGCGGGAAGCGGCGGCCGGATCTTCCCTCCCCGTGGCGCCTGCGCCTTTGGCTGCCCTAGGGCCGCGACCCGTCATGGATTTCGACAAGGGATTCTCGACTCCCTCGGAGGTCGACCTCCTCAACGAATTGGGTCTGCGCGCCAACCCGCAGACCGAGGCTTCGAGCCAGTTGCTGGCGCGTTACGTTTCTCGAGCGCTCTCGCCCGCCGAGCGGTTCGCCTACTCGCGCGATTGCGAGGGGCTCGTCGGCGCCAACCCGCGTTCGTTCGTCGTCACCGACAAAAGCCTCGCTTGCATCCCCTTCGCGCTCGAACGGGTGGCCTCCGAGCGAGCTTCGCGTCGCCGCCCCAAGGAAGAACGCGCCAAGTCGCTCCAAGGCGTGCGTCGTCTGGAACAGTGGCCCCTCCTCGAAGGCCTGACCTTCAGCGCCGCCTTCGCGCGCCTCGATCCGACCTCGCTTGCCGACCTCGCAACGCTTGGCGCCCACGGGCAGGCGACGCGAGACGACTGCCGTTACGCGGGAGCGGCCGCTGCGCTGGTCGCCCGCGCCGAGCAATTCCTCCCCAACGATGCCGCCTTGACGACCATGGACGAATACTATCCCACGGTGTTCCGTTGCCTCGAGCCCGATGACGATGGATTCGAGCGCATGCACCTGCGCGTCGGTCTCGGACGTCTCCTTCGCGGCGACGCCGTGGCCGCGAAGCAGTCTCTCCTGCTCGCCGCCCACGCGGAGGATCCCCAGGAGGACTTCCGGTCGTGGTTCTGGCTCGGCGTCATCGCCGATTCGGAACGCGCCGCCGGCGTCGAAGGCAGCGATCCCGCGCGCTATTGGGGAGAGTTGCGGCGTCGCTATCCCATCACCATCCATTCGGTTCTCGCGGCCCACGCCATGGGCGAGGACCCCGTAGACAACTTCACGAAGGGCGAGCCCGTGCGCGTTGCGCGCCGAGTGGGACAGGCTTGGAGCGAGTTCAACCAGGCGTCGTTCGTGTTCGAACTCCTGCTCGCGCGCCAGGACGCCGAGGCCCTCGGGGAGTGGAGTCGTTTCGTTTCCAGGAATTTCGAGGCACCCAATCCGCAAGCCGCGCTTTTCTGGGCATGGTGTCACTCCAAGGCGCAGAACCATCGCACGGCCATCGCCATCCTCACGCGTTACTTCAAGGACATGGACGGTTCCGGCGTCAACCTCGATACGCTCAACCTGTTCTTCCCGCGCGCCTACTCCGAGGAGATCATCACGCACGCGGCCAGTGTCGACCCGGTGCTCCTTTTCTCGCTCATCCGGCAGGAGAGCGCCTTCGATCCGCGCGCCCGCTCCGTGGCAGATGCCCGCGGGCTCATGCAGCTCCTTCCCAGCACGGCGCGCCAGTACATCCGTGATCCCGATCGTGAACTTTGGGAGCCCACCCAAAACGTCAAGGCCGGTGTCGCTTTCATGCAGCACTTGCTCAAGCGCTACAATGGCAACGTCGAGCACGTTCTCGCCGCCTACAACGCAGGAGCGAGCAACCTCGACAAATGGCGCAAGCGCTTCCCGAACGCCGGCACCCTGCTCTTCGCCGACCTCATCCCCTTCAAGGAGACGCGCACCTACGTCGCCATCATCCAGAGGAACGCTTACTGGTACGGTCGCCTCATGGTCCTGCAGAAGGACTCGCTCGCGCGCACCATGCAGGCGCGGAGCGAAGAGGCCCGCTGGCGCTCGGAAACGGTCCACAACCTCTTGGGGGTCGCGTGGGGCCGTGAGGCAGGAGATCGGGCCGTCGCCTCGCTGGAGCGGCTCTACAGCGTGCGACGCGACGGAGCGGCCGCGAGCCTCCCTGGTTCGACTAAGCCCTGACAAACACTTGTCTGAATTCGATCAGTCCAATCGAAACGCGAGGCAGCGCACATCGAGCCCGCCTTGCGTGAAATGCCGGGTGCCGGCGTGGGCTTTTGGCCCGAGGGCCCGCAAAGCGTCGCTCCAATCTTCTTCGGAAGCGCAAAGGAGCACACCCGCCACGCCGGACACGCGTGCGCCAAGGAGGCTGCGAATTTCCCGGGCTCGGGCCGCGATGCGTTCGTAACGTCGGGCGCCGCGCGCGAGCCGGACACCGTAGGGTGGGTTCAGGGGAAGAACGAGCCAGGCAGGGGGATGCGCACCCGCAATGCCCAAGATCTCATCTGGTGGGAGGGAGTCGAAGTAGTCGCCCTTTTCTACTCTCCACGTCGCAACTGCTCGCGCCGCATCTTGGCTCGCGCCTGCGGTTCTCGCCACAAGGGCCTCGAACGCAGCGAGGTTCGCCTGTAAGTGAGCGCACGTCTCCTCGTCGCGCTCGAGGAAGGCCACTGGAGGTAAATGGGCGAGTGCCGCGCTTTGCCGCCGTCCGAGGAATTTCCAAGTGGACTCGCTCCACCAAGCGAACTCCGCCGATGGGAGCGTGCGGGTGGCTTGGAGGACATTGGCGTCGGCACGCGTCAGTGCGGCTTCGAAGCCGAACGTGCCCGTTCCCGCGAAAGGAACCCACACGGCCCACGGCGCGCCCGCGAGCTCGCCGACGACTTCGCCAAGGAACCCCAGGGCGCATGCGGCCTGCTCTTCGCGCAAGGGGGCGTTGGCCGCGAGCACGGCTTTGTAACCTCGCGCGCCCAGGGTTCGTCCTGAAAGGGAAACCGTAACAACCACGTGGGGACCTTCCACACGCGCACCGACGATCAGGGGACGAGCGGGTTCTTGGATGCGATCTTGAGTTTTCTCTTGCATGGGCGCTTCAACCCGGGGCGCCTCCCCGGCCTCGGCTTCCGGTCCCGCCACGAACCCTTCAGTGCAGAGGCGCGCTGCTAAGCGCTCCCGCAGGGCGCCCTCGTGCCACAGCCTCCCTCCACGCGCGTCCGCGGTCACCCTGACCCGTGCACGGGCAGGTAACGACTTGGAGAACCCCGCCTTGGCAAGGAGAGCTTCAAAGGCCCCAAAGTCCGTTGCCCGGCCGCGCACCAAGACGAGCTCAACATCCTCCGCCGTGCGCAGGCGGCACAAGAGTTCGTGCACGCCTGCGAAGGTGAGGCCATCGACCGGTATGCGTCCTCCCGACTTCGCATCGTCGACCAAGCGGGGAGATTCCTTGGGACGAGGGAGCCACGGGTCGGCGATCACGCGCGCGACTTCGGCGCGCACCAGTTCGTCGGCGCCAGGCGGCGCTTTTACGAAGATGCTTACCCCGCGCGGCAGGGAAGGCTTCGTTGCGCGCTCTCGTCGTTCCTCGTCGCTCATGCCTTTGGTATCTTTCAACGTCCACGTCCCATGTTTTACGGTGCCCCGGACGCCGCCGCCGCTTGGTCGCGGTCCGGTCGCGCGTCGGGAGTCCACGCCACCCACCTCTACGGAAAAGGGGCCCGTCATGACAAGGCCGTATCCCGATCTCGCCCTCACACGGACGTGGCTGGCCGCCATCGAGTTCGCCGCCCGCGATTCCATGGGCGCTGCTTCGAAGCATTTCCTGCGTGGCGTGTACCTCCACGCGGCGCGGGAATGGCTCGCTTTCGAGGCCGTCGAGCGCGGGTTCGACGTGGCGCGTCGGAGCCTTCCGCGCGAGGCCATCGATCTTTACATCGCCAGTGGCGCCCATGGCGGACTTCTCGCTTCACCCGACGACATCGACGTGAGGCAGGAGGGCGATACGTTCACCATGCTCGTCCACCGCTGCCCCTACAAGCCCGTGTGTCGCCAGCTCCAAGACGCAGGCCTCAAGACGTCGGAACTGACCTGTCCGCGCCTGGGGTGTCTTGCGGGCGCGGTGGACATTCTGTGCGAAGCACGGGCGCGGCATACCCTCGATGAATTCCAGCCGCACGCGGCATGCCGTGGTCGCGTTTTAGTGAGCTCGAAATGAGCGGCACACCCGAGGCATGGCCACGCGATGCCCAAGAGGCACGCGGCGCTCCCATTGAGGTCCTCCGCGCGATGGCGCTCACCCCTTCGTTGGGGCGCCTTCGGATTTTTGCGCTTGAAACCCTCGCTGAGAAACCCGATCTCGAAGAGGACGCCTTCCGTGCCACCTTCCTCGCGCCCGTTGTCTGGCGATCCACCGACGAGCATGTCCGTTGGCTTGCGGTGAAAGCCGTCGCCGCTCGTGGCCCCGTGCGTTACGTCGAGCCCGTACTCGAAGCATTGGGCGATTCCACGTGGCTCGTGAGGGAGCACGCGACCGCCGCTGCACTGGGCGCACTGCGCGCGCTGGGCGACGAAGCGGCGCGTCATCTCGCGGAAGGAAATCCACGTTGGCGCACGCTGGATCTCCCTTCGGCGCTCGTGTTCCTGCGCGCGCCGGTGGCGGAGGTTCGCGCGGGCGTCGAGGAACTCCTTGGGCGCCTCGCCGCGGCCAGTCCTGCGGAGTGCGTCGATGCCTTCGGCGAGCGTGCGCTCGGAAGCGTCTCGGAAGAACCCCGCCATCTCTACGCCGGACTCTTGCGCGGGTTATTGGCTCGCGTCGAGCCCGAGTTGCGAGCGGGCCGCTTCGATCGGATTGCGCGAGAGCTCGAGTGGGCGCGGCAGACATGTCTCGAGGCAGCGGACCGCGGCGAAGCTGCCGTCAACGCTGCACTGGCCGCTGCCATTGCCTCGTGG
>JBIKVI010000364.1:0-4223 GCA_044356935.1 Silvanigrellaceae bacterium
TGTTCACGGAGTCGGACGCGCCCATGCCCGACTTCCTCCTCTCGTTCCTCTGGCGAGCCGTAGCCGATCCCAATCCTCGCGTTGCCGCCCATGTGGAGGCTGTGCTCGACACCCGCGCGGTCTTCCGCGCGTTCGCGCGCGCCGCGTTGGGCATCGGCTCCTCCTCGTTCGCACCCGATCCTCTCCACTCCAAGCCTCCGGAGCACGCTCTTGCGAGGCTCCTCCGGGCGTTCGGTCGCATCCCATGGAGCGAACCCGACTCTGCGCACGACGTGCGCTTCGCCTCGCGCTTGGCGTTCCACCACGCCGGCCACGACGATTTTCGTGTCCGGCGCGCGGCGCGCGGTTTGCTCGCGGCGCTTGGAGACCACATCACAGGCGAACTGCTCGATGCTTGCCGATTGGAACTCGCACGCGCCGGAGGGGATGCTTCGCTCGCGGCGCGCCTCCGATGCGCCGCCTCACCTTGGGTCCTCGAGCGGCTTTGCGAGGAAGCCTCTAGCCTTGGCTCGGAGGAGACGCTGGCCGCGCTCGACGCCTTGCTCGCGTCCGCTCGTGAGGACAACGCCGTGCTGGCGGTTTCCCGTGCTCGCAGGGGCGTTCTGCGGCGCCTGTTCGCCCTGCGCTCCTTTCTCGTCATCCTGTGGAACGCGCCAGAGCGCGAAACCCTGGCAGGAGAGCCTTCGCGTGCTGTGCTCGCAGAGGCCTCGCATCACCCGACGCATTCCATCCGCGAGGCGGCCAACCTGGGCAGGTGACTGGGGATGTCAGCCTTGGCTGGCCTCGGCAAGGACGCGCTTTTCGTGCTCCTCGGTGCACAGGGATACGACCTTGTTGAGGTCGAACGGCTTCGAGAGGAGTCCGAGAGCGCCGAGGCGTTGCGCTTCCTCCACTGTCAGATCCGCGAAGGCGGTAAGGAAAACCACCAAAGGGGGCTTTGCGTAAGTTTTCTTGAGTTCAGCGAGCAACGAGAGTCCATCGCCGTCGGGCATGCGCACGTCGGTGACCACGATGTCGAAGGGGATCGTCTTGGCGATGGCGGCGGCCTGGTTGCCGCTGCTCGCCGTGTGGACTTGGCTGAAGCCCGCGTGCTTGAACGAGAACGCGATGATCTCAACGATATCGGGTTCGTCGTCGACCACCAGGACGTGTATGGAGTCTTTTGAGACCATAGATGTGTGGCACTCCTCTATAAACGAACTGTAACCCCAGCGTGGAGGGCTTGTAAAGTTGAGCGATTGCCCCGCTCCCCGCCATGCGCGGCGTGCCTTCTTTCAGCGCGCGCCGAGGGGTGTTCCGTCTTCGGCATGAAAGGACACACGCAATGCGTCCTCGAAGGGCGATAATCCCCACCGCGCTTTCAATGTCCGTTTTGCACCGCGCGCGCGCCCTCCATCGGTCGCAGGGATGGGCGCGAGAGGGACGACGAGCGGGCTCCAGTGTTCGCACGCGTCGTCCTCGAGCGGATGGTTGGAAAGAGTCGTGCGCGCGTCCAATCGCACGCGGAACCAAACCAAGGCCACGAGCGGTGCGCGTCCCGCCTGAGCGGGCTCAAAGGCAACTGTGGTCTCGCCCGCGTACCGAACGACAGGAGAGCTTGGCGGATCGAGGCGAACGACTCCGAGCGATACCGCCTCGCCCGCGCGCACGAGTTCGTCGCCCTGAAGCGGCACCGCAAACGAGAGGGCTTCGAGAGGCAACGCCCGCGCCGAGGCCTGGAGAAACTCAAGATAGGGGTCGCCTTTCGCTGGTAACGGCCTTGCCTCACGGGCGGCCGCGAGAGCCGCCACCCGAGCATGAACCGCCGAGCCCGTGAGGCCCACGATCTCCACGAACACCTCGAGTGCCTGCGGCACCCAACGCACCTTCCGCCCCGGCGTTAGGCGCGCGCCCACGTCGCGCAGGGTCGGCAGAACGCCTTCACAGAAAGGGTCGTTGCCGAAGAGCTCGGACACAACGACCGTGGCGTCCCGGGGGAGGGGCGCTTCGGTGCTGTTACCCTGGAAGAGTTCGAAAGCCGGGCGCGATGCGGGAAGGCCGAGCTCCTTGAACAGGGGCGCGATGCTCCGGGCCGAAGCCGTTTCCTCGATGGCGAACACCTTGCGCGCGCCCGCCTTCAAGGCCAACGCTCCGAGGAGGCCGGTTCCCGCGCCCACGTCCACCACGACGCTCGCGTCGTCCACGGCACTCACGATAGCCTTGCCGTACGCGCGGCAGCGGGGGGCGTCGGCGAGCATGGCCCACTGGATCCAGGGATCTCCAAATCCGTCCTGGAGCAGGGCATTTTTGGGGGCCCGAGCCCCCTTGGCCACCAATAAGCCGGCCCCGTGGAGTTCTTCGACGAGGCCGCCGAGCTCTCCAGCCTCGGGGCTCGCGCGCGTGAGTGCCCCGAGAGCCGCGCGCAGGCGTGAGGCGAGGCCTTCGTCCACCACGCGTGCCCTTTGAATTTCTTGCAACAGGAGCAAGACCTCGGTGGCGAGGAAAAACTCGCCCGACGAGCGCGACACGCTCCCCAGGAATTCGCCTTTGGCCGAAAGCCGGACCCGCATCTCGCGGGCCACGTGGAACTCTTTGCGCTTAGACATTCGGACCCACTTTCGCTACACAAGCTTCCATGACGCCTTCCCGCACTCAAAGATGGATCATATGAAACTCAACACAATTCTCGAGGCCATTGGCACAACCCCGCTCGTGCGCCTTAACCGGCTCTTCGCTCACCTCCCCCTGGAAGTCTACGCCAAGTGCGAGTTCCTGAATCCCGGGGGCAGCGTTAAAGACCGCATCGGCTACCGCATGGTCCTCGATGCCCAGAAATCCGGGCGCATCAAGCCGGGAGACACCCTCATCGAGCCCACCAGCGGAAACACCGGCATCGGCATCGCCCTTGCCGGGGCCGTGCTGGGGTATCGGGTCGTCATCACGATGCCCGAGAAGATGTCCAAGGAGAAACAAGTCGTCCTCGAAGCCCTCGGCGCTGAAATCATCCGCACGCCCACGGAAGCGGCCTTCGATGCTCCGGAAAGTCATATTTCCATTGCGAAGAAGCTCCAAACCCTCCTGCCTGACAGTCACATCCTCGATCAGTACGCCAACCCCTCGAATCCCCTCGCGCACGAAGAAGGCACCGCCCAGGAAATCCTGGCCGATTTGGGGCGCTGTCCCGATGTTGTCGTGGTGGGGGCTGGTACGGGGGGAACGGTGACGGGCTTGGCCCGAGCGCTCAAGAAAGCGAACCCCAAGGTCCGCATCGTGGGCGCAGACCCGGAGGGCAGCATCCTCGGCGGGGGAACCGAGGTGAAAAGTTATCACGTCGAGGGCATCGGCTACGATTTCTTCCCGGACGTGCTCGACGTCGGCCTCGTGGACACGTGGGTGAAGACCACCGATGCCCCGAGTTTCGCCTGGGCTCGCCGCGCCATCCGCGAAGAAGGCCTGCTTTGCGGGGGGAGCTCCGGCACGGCCCTGCACGCCTTCGAAGCCATGTCCAACACCATCCCCGCCGGCAGCACGTGTGTCATCCTCCTGCCCGACGGCATCCGAAACTATATGA
The DNA here is from genome assembly GCA_044356935.1 of Silvanigrellaceae bacterium. GTDB lineage: Bacteria > Bdellovibrionota_B > Oligoflexia > Silvanigrellales > Silvanigrellaceae > JADCJN01. The sequence goes on from JBIKVI010000364.1 coordinate 3,551, forward strand.
CCAAGATGATGGACAACGGCTGGCTCGATGCCTACGGGTTCGCCTCGGCGAAACAAGCCGTCCCGCGCGATGCGGCGGAGGCGCTCGCTCGAGCGGGCGTCCGCGCGCCATGAAGACACGCCTGGTCGCCTTCGCGCGCGTTGGGAACGTCGTCCTCTTCGCAGTGCCGGACTCGGGTGCTCTGAGCGTCGATCTCGCCGATGCGACGCTCGACGACGTCGCGCGAGCCAACGGTTTCGTTCGTCATGGGAGCTTCGATTGGGCCGCCGGCGACGCTGGCGCGCGTTGCGCCCTCGTGGAGTTTCCCGCGGCGGCCTCCACCGAAGCGCTGCCTGCCGAGGTTGCCCTAGGGAGTAACACCTGGCGCAATGCGCGTTGGTTGAGTTTCCCCGTGGCCGCGCGCGCATTGTCCGATGGCGCGGATCGCCGTTACCTCCAACTTGCCGTGCAATATGTTTCCTCGGGAGGCGTCGTCGAGGACAACGTTATCGCGGCCGACGCCGACGCGGGCCTCCTCGGGCAGCTCGGCAAGGCGCTCGAGGAAAAGGCCGGTCCAGGAGGCGGCAGTGAGTCCCCATAATCCAGGCCTGTGTCACGAGGCCGACCAGTCGAGGCGACCGAGGCGAGAGCCGACGCAGTGGACATGCGGGTCCATGAGGAGGCCGAGCCCGAT
>JBIKVI010000075.1:0-16419 GCA_044356935.1 Silvanigrellaceae bacterium
AACGCATGTTCACCCACCGCGACGATGGACTTTGGATCTCACATCTCGGCCCCGATCTCCTCATGGAAATGGCGCTCATCCTCTACTTCGAGGGCGACGTCGAGAAGAACCCTTGGCGGCAAATCAAGCTCGACATGCTTGATGCGCTCACAGTCTTGGCGGCGGATGTGGCCTCGATGGGCGTTTCTCAGGACATCCTCGACCGCTTGCCGCGCGGCGAGCTGCGCTCCCTGCCCTTCCTCATGCTACCCCACGAATGCGACGATCTCGTGTGCGCGCTGCGCGAGCTCGAGGCGTGCCCCCCGGAGTTCCGCAAGCAGCATGCTCGCCGCGTCCTCACCACACTCGCCCAGTGCCGTGAGTACGCGTCGAAGGTCATCGCGCACCTCGAAACGCACGGCGTGAGCGTGCATCTCGTTTATCGGCTCGAGAAGATCGGGGCCATCCTCGATCGCATCGAGTCCATCGTGCGCATCCTCGTTCCGCACGATGGACTTCTAACGGTGCGGGAAGTCACGTCGTTTACGTCGCGCTTGGTAAGCGGCGTGCACGACGACAAGTCGATCCGCGAGCTCGTGCAGGCCAATCTCCGCCAACTCTCGCGCAAGCTCGTCGAACGCACAGGCGACACCGGCGAACAGGCTATCGTGCGCACGCGCGCAGATTACCTCCATATTTTTAGAGGCGCGGCGGGAGGTGGATTCCTCACGCTCTTCACGGCCATCCTCAAAGTCGTCACAACGGGCCTCGGATTGCCGCTGTTCATCGAGGGGTTCGCGCTCGCCATGAACTACGCGGGCAGCTTCCTCCTCATGCAGTTCGTGGGCTTTAAACTCGCCACTAAGCAACCCGCGCTCTTCGCCGCGGCCATTGCAGGCAAGCTCCTCAAGCGGGAATATGTTGGCGACTCCGCTGGATTCGTATCCGAGGTCGCGCGCATTACGCGCTCCCAAACCGCAGCAGTAGCTGGAAACATCGGCCTCATCATTCCCTGCGCCATCGTCTTCGACCAACTCTGGCGCCTCGTGCGTGGTCACCCGTTCCTCGAAGTCGAGGCGGCCCAGTACGCGGTGAGTTCGCTCGATCCATTCGCTTCGGGCACGCTCTTCTTCGCGGCCCTCACCGGCGTCATCCTCATGATGTCGAGTCTGGTGGGAAGTTGGGTCGAGAATTTCGTCGTGTTCCGCCGCATCCCCGAGGCCATCGCGCGCAACAGACGCTTCCAGCGCGCCTTCGGCATTGAGCGGACGGCCGGCATCGCCGATTGGTTCCTGCGCAACGTTTCGGGCATCGGCATCTGCATTTCGCTTGGATTCCTTTTGGGAATGACGCCGGCGGTCGGCAAGGTGCTCGGGCTGCCCCTCGACGTGCGCCACGTGACGCTCTCCGCTGGTCAACTCTCGCTTGGCGTGTCGGCGCTCGGGCTCGATGCGTTGCTCAGCTGGAACACGGCCTTCGCGTTGTTCGGGGTAATGTGCATCGGCCTGCTCAACTTCGGCGTGAGCTTCGTCCTCGCGTTGGGTATCGCGTTGCGCGCCCGCGAAGTCAGCGTGCCCGCCGCCTTCCTGTTGGTGCGCGACGTGGCGCGCGCTTTCGCGCGGCGTCCGGCCGAGTTCCTGCTTCCGGGAAGGGAGCCCCGCAACCCCGCCGCTCATGCGGCCCATTTGGGGGCAGAGCCTGTTGCACGAGTCGAACCTGAGGCGTGATCGCAGCTCTGCCCAGGGACGTTTGCTCGGGACAAGGATGCTCAGGAAGAAGGTGGCAACATCCCCTTTCCAGCTCGCACCGTCGTGTTATGGAGGGCCCATCGCGTCGCACTCCGCGTCGCACCAAGGAGGTCACCATGTCGACGTCTTGCCGTTTCCGCTCAGTCTCCCAGGCCGCTCCACGCGCCCTCTCCGTTTTCTCCGCACTCGCCTCGTTCACGACGCTTGGCGCACTCACCACGCTTGCATCTCTCGCCTCCCCCTCGACCGCGGTAGCCTCCTCCAAGGATCTCCCCGAAGGCGTCCTCTACTCGCGCTTGGGCGCGCAGGGCGAGTACCCGCCCGCCTACAAGGTCTTGCGGACCACAACGCTCGCAGCGCGCGCCATTCCTGGACCGCTGCTTCCCGCTTCTGGGAGCTGCACCCTTACCGAGGGTAGCGAGGTTGTTTTCGCCAGGCCGGGAGTGGTCGACGAGGTCATTACGCAAACCTACGACCTTGGCCGCTTGGAGTCGCTCGTGGCCCAAGACCTCGAGATTTGGGACGAAGCCGCGAGCCAACCTACGGTTTGGAAAATCGCCAAGGGCGACGTGGTCGAGGAGCTCAGCTACCTCGCGGAAGGTTTCTGCACGCTGCGCTTCGGAAACACGGTCGCCGAAGGCGCTTGCCCTTCGAGCCTCCTCGAGGGCTACCGCGTCCTCGCCCCGCTGAACACGGAATCGTGGGCATCGCTCATCTGCCAAGAAGGTGGAAAGGCGTGGGTTCCCCAGTCGGAACTCGACGCCAACAAGGACCTCGAAGGGTTCTTCTACAACCCCTACTGAGCGTTCAGTGAGGCGAGCCTCATGCGAGGGCCGCTGCGCTGCGCGCCGCGATGGCGCGTACGCCGATGTCCAGCGCCGCGCGTGTGCCTTCGGCGATCGCGCGCTTGGCGTCGAGTTCGGTGGCGTGGCGGGCTCCACCCACCACCGTGATCCGCACTCCCGCCGCCTCGAGCGGTTCCACGAGATCGCGGACGCTCTCCTGCCCCGCACAGACGACGATGGTGTCGGCCGGCAACAAGAGCTTCTCGTCGCGGTGGACGATGTGGATTCCCTCGGCTGTTACTTTTTCGTAGGCGACTCCCGCAAGCATCTCCACGCCGCGGTTCTTGAGCGAGAGTTTGTGGATCCAGCCGGTGGTTTTGCCGAGGCTCTCTCCATGCCGCCCGGGTTTACGCTGTAGGAGCCACACCTGCCGCGGCGACGTCCATGCCTCCTTTACCACGGCCTTCACGCCACCGCGGTTGGCGTAGGTGGGGTCGACGCCCCACTTGTCGAAGTAGTTTTGCAGCGTTTCCGAAGCTTCACGCTCCGAGTGCGCCGGGTGCGCCGGGTGCGCCGGGTGCGCCGGGTGCGCCGGGTGGGTCAGGAACTCGGCGACGTCGAAACCGATGCCGCCCGCTCCCACAATGGCCACGCGCCCGCCCGCCGCCTTCGCGCCGGAGAGGAGCTCATCGTAACGCACGACCAAGGGCAGGTGGATGCCTGGGAGGTCGGGCAAACGCGGCTCGATGCCGGTGGCGAGAATCACCTCATCGAACCCCGTCAGGTCGCGCGCCGTGGCGCGTGTTCCCAACACCACCTTCACGCCGAGCCGCGTGAGCCGCTCGCGGAAGTAACGCACGGTGTGCGCGTAATCCTCCTTTCCCGGAATGGCCATGGCGAGCAGGAACTGCCCCCCGAGCCCGGGCGCGGCCTCGAAAATCGTCACCTCGTGGCCGGCCTCGGCCGCTGTGGCGGCCGCCGCGAGACCCGCCGGCCCCGCGCCAACCACGGCCACGCGTCGCGCCGCGCCGTCGACCAGAGGAACGTCCCACTCCCCCTCGCGGCAGGCGGCTGGATTCACCAGACACGTGGCGGGCTGTTGCGCGAAAATGTGATCGAGGCACGCTTGGTTGCAGCCGATGCAGGTGTTGATGGCCGCGAGGTCGCCGCGGAGTGCTTTCTGGGGCAAATCGGGATCGGCCAACAATGGGCGCGCCATGGATGCGAAATCGGCCTCGCCGGCCGCGAGCACGCGCTCGGCCACCTCGGGCAGGTTCAAGCGGTTAACGGCCACCAGCGGCACCCGCACCTCCTTCTTCAAGCGACCCGTGATGAAGCTGTAGGCGCCATGAGGAACCATGGCCGCAATGGTCGGCACCCTCGCCTCATGCCATCCGATGCCGGTGTTGATAATGTCGGCGCCGCTGGCTTCCACGAGCTTTGCGAGCGCCACGACCTCTTCCCACGTGCTACCCTCGTCCACGAGATCGAGGAGCGACAAACGGAACACGATGAGGAAATCCTTCCCCACCGCCGCGCGCGTGCGGCGCAGGATTTCCAGCGGGAAGCGCACCCGATTCTCGAACGGCCCGCCCCACGCGTCCTCGCGCTTGTTCGTGCGCGGCGCGATGAACTGATTTATGAGGTAACCTTCCGAAGCCATGATTTCCACGCCGTCGTATCCGGCCTCACGGGCGAGACGAGCGCAACGGACGAAATCCTCGATGGTTCGCTCGACGTCGGCGTCGCTTAACGCGCGAGGCTTGTAGGCGTTGATCGGCGCCTGCAGGGTCGTGGGGCCCACGGCCATCTTGTGGTAAGCGTAACGACCGGTGTGGAGGATTTGGAGCGCGATGCGCCCACCCGCATCGTGCACGGCTCGGGTCACGGTGCGGTGCCGCAACGCCTGCTCATGCGTTTCGAGGGTGGCCGCGCCTTCGTCGACGCGCCCTTCCGGATTGGGGGCGATACCACCGGTTATGATGAGGCCCGCGCCGGCGCGCCGCGCGTAGAATGCGGCCATGCGCGCATCGCCGTCGGGCATCTCCTCGAGGCCCGTGTGCATCGATCCCATCACGATGCGGTTGGGCAACGTCAGGAAGCCGAAATCGTAGGGCGCGAAAAGGTGCGGCAATTTCATGGGAGGCTCCTCTGGGCTGGACTTCGCTTCTTTGACACGTCTATACCATGTCGAAATCCCGCTCCAAACCGCCAGCGTCCCGCCGCGCACCCCCTACGAAAGCCCCTCCCCCATGGCAAAGCTCTATTTCCGGTACGGCACCATGGCCAGCGGCAAGACGCTCATCCTCCTCGCCGTGGCCCACGCCTACGAGCAGCAGGGCAAGAGGGTGCTGCTTCTCAAGCCCCGCATCGACACGCGCTTCGAAAAGGCCATCGTGCGGTCGCGCGCGGGCCTCGAGAAAGACGCCGACGTCCTGGTCGACGAGGACACGACTCTCGAGCCCGCATTCCTCGAGGGCGTCCATTGCCTCCTCGTCGACGAGGCTCAGTTCCTCGCGCCGGCCTTCGTGGAGCATCTGCGCGACGTTACCCTCCGCCACGACGTGCCCATCATTTGCTACGGCCTTAGGACCGACTTCCGCACGCGCCTGTTCCCTGGCGCGGCGCGCCTCATGGAACTCGCCGACAGCATCGAGGAGGTCAAGACGACTTGCCACACCTGCAACCGCAAGGGGGTGTTCAACATGCGCCTGCAAGGGGGAACTCCCACGCTCAGCGGGCCGCAGGTGGAACTGGGCTTGGAGGACCGTTACCTTTCGGCTTGCGCCCGTTGTTACCAAAGTCAGCTCAGCGACCTCGGTGGGCTGGGACGCTTCATCGAGAATTGACGCTCCGCAACGTGGTAACATTGGGCAACCCCAACGAGGAGATCGCCCATGACGCCACGCCCGGTGTCCCCACGCCGCAAGCCCGCCTTCGCCATCGTCACCACCCTATCCGCAGTCTCCTCCCTTTCCGGCGTCACCGCCTGCGCCACTCGGGAGTTCAACTCCGCGACGGTGGAGACGAGGGTCTCGACCCCGGCTGCCGTGGCGCCCGTCGACGAAACGGTGTGCATGAGCCTCCAGGGCAATGGCGACAAATTCCCTGCCCTGCTTGGGGAAGTTGCCGCACTCCTCGAACGGCGGCTCAACCCGGTCATGATTCAAGGAGGTTCATCCGCCTCTATCACCGCCGTCACCGTGCGCGGGGTGCTTTCCAACGAAAGCGTGCTCAGCACGAGCATCAACGGGCCCGACAACCGCCCCCTCACGCACGCCCAAAAGGCCTCGCTCGTGATTTCGAGCCTGCTCGGCCCTTCATCCACGTTCGTGTTCCTGCCGTCGCTCAACCGCATCGCCAAAATGGTCGGCAGCCTTGCGCAATACACTGTGGCCTCGACCTTCTTCGACACGTTCAAGAGCAAGCCCACGCAAGAGCTTGCGCACGTGGAAGCCGTCGCCAGCCAGGGCGTCCTCATGGCCGACTTCGTCATGAACGCCGACTTCACGCGCGCCTTGAACGAGCCCGACTTCAAGAAGCGCAATGCGATCATCATGGACATGTGGATCAAGTGGGCAGACCTCGTGCCCGTGACTCCTTCCCAGTTCCTCGACGCCCTGCTCTCCGCGCCCCCACGCAACCTCGCGACGCTCTCGGCGTCAGAGCGCGCCGCGGTGGCCCTTAAGGAGGACATCAAGAAGCGTTACTTTGGGATGTTCCGCAACGAGGACATGAGTCCGGTGGAAGTGGGCAGCGCCGAAGAGCGCAAACGCCGCGGTTCGCCCGCCCACTCCCTCGAGGCCTACAACAAAATCATGTCGGTGGTGGGCAAGGCCACCCAACGCATTCCTGCGGACAAGCTCGAGCAGGCGTTCAAGGGAGCCATCAAGTCCATCGAAGACACGCCTTTCATCGGCACCTTCGCCGCTACGGCCTCCAACAACTTCTACCTCCCCTCCGACGTCCGCCTGTGGAACGCTTACAGCGGGAACACGCTCCGGAGCTTGCTGAAGGCCGACGATCCGATTTTCAAGGAAGGCATCCTCAAGGCGAAGACAGTCGCCGCCACGCGACTGCAGATTCCCTCGGGAGCCATGCTCCACACCACCGCACGCACGGCGCGTAAACTCCCCATGGGGGGTTACAGCGAGAAGAAGGGCCTCGAAAACTTCTACATGGTGTACTACCCGGCGCCAGACATGTTCAACGACGCCAAGGCGCTCCACGCGGCCCTTTCCCCCAACGAGAGCTTCCTGCAATACCCCGAGGCGGGCGGCACCAAGGCCCTCATTCCCAAGTCCAATCTCCTCATCCTCGGGCCCAACCAGTCGCTCTCGGGTGCCATTAAGGCCAGCATCGCCGAGCCGGGAGCCATGCGCCGCGATCCCCTGCCCCTCGACGAGCAAGAGCTAGCCCGCCATGGATTGCGCCTGCAGGGCAACGACAAGCTTATTTCGTTCGGCGGCTGGCTCGACCATGTCTCGGCGGCGACGTTCGTGCGTTACGGAAAGTGCAAGGGCGTCGACTGGGTCGCTTATGCGGCCACCCGCAGCGACGGCCTGCGCGCCTTCCAACGCAAGGCCATCCGAGCAGCCATCGACGGCACCTTCCAAAACGTGAAGGACGCGGTCCTGCGGAGCGACCGCGAAGACCCGAACACGCCGGTGGGCATCTTCATAGGCCAACTCCAGAAATACATGGACCACAGCGAGAGCATGCGCGGGAGAAAGGGGAAGATCTTCTTGAGCTTCAATTGGGACCGCCCATCGGACAGGAGCACCGACGCCGACGCCTTCACCTCGGCTTACCATAAGGACAGGTCAGCCCTGTTCGTGCGCGCTTTCCAGAAGGCCGCGCAAGACGTGGATGCGGCAGTGGCCGGCGAGAACGCGGCATCCCTGTTGTCGAGCCAACTCCTCGCGAAGCCCCTCGACGGGCTGAAGTCAGCCGAGGAGGTGACCCAGGTCACGCGTGAACTTGTGGGAGATTTCATTCCCAAGGTTACGGCCGGCGGCGGTGCGCCCTGAGATGCCAGAGTCATCGTTGAGCCCGTTGAAACATCACGCAGGGTGGCAACCGCTCGTCAATTCCTAGACACCTCTCTTGGCGTTGGGTCCGCTCTAAGATCCTCGGACGTGGAATAAAGCACGGCAAGTCTTCCGTTCCAAAAAAAGGAAAAGAACACCGAGCCGTGGCCCCCGAGCGGTTTCCAAGCTGAAAGCAGCAGTCAAAACATTTCCGCGCGCCTTTCCCCCGACTCATGCGCACGGAACCCCCCAGGGTTCGCACAAACCCGGAGTCGCCCACCCCCTCACCCGCCCAACACTCCCGCCGCCCTCGCCGCGCCTGCGCCGCGCTCGGTGTTCTTTCGCTTCGCCTTCGCATTTAGAGGCCGCAAGGCGATTTCTCCTGAACGAGCTTCGGCCGCCTGCGACTTTCCTCGCGGGCGGCGTTTTTTTCGTGGTTTCCCCGCGCGTTTCTTGTGCGCGCTCTCGTCAGGCGTCGTTCTCCAAAACGAAAAAACCTCCCCAAGGGGAGGAAATTCTCGCGGCGAGGAGCGACTTCAAGAGCGTGGGCCAGATTGCCAGACGGGCAAAAAGGAGCCTCACTCCTCCATGAGAACGTACTGAAGATCACCGCTGCGCCAAGAGCTTCCTCGTCCGTCGCTCGTTGGTACGCTCGGCGCGTTCACGAAGCGCGCCATGGTGTTGCGGGGCATGAAATCCTGCACGTCCTGCTGCTCAGGCATCATATAGAGCGTCTTTGATTTGCCGGCTCCGACTCGCTGGGGCCGCATGCGGACGGCGACACCGAGTTTCCCACCAGCCACGGGGAAGAAACGGCCCTCTCGGGGAACGTAACCGCTGCGGAGATCATCGGGCAGCCTGAGCTCATAAGGTTCCTCGCCCGCTCCGCCCCCAGTCACTTCGCTCACCACAGAGGGAAGAGCGGCCGGATCGCCTTCGAGATCGAAATCGGCGGGCAAGACGCTCGCGTACCTGAGGATGGAGGAGTCCACCATGCCGCGCGGATCAGCACCCTCATCGCGCCAGCCCGTGGAAGCGTACACGACGAAACAAGCGGCAGCGGCGGCAACGTAACCGACGCCACTGCGGTGGATGCGCCCGAGCACTGACCGGTGCCCGGCCGCGGCGGAGCCCAAAGCCACACGCGCCGACCGCGGACCGAAGGGCGAGGTGGCGAGGGGGTCCCGTGGCTCAAGGTGCTCTTCGAGGATCAGGCGATGCAGTGCTGCCTTCCTGGTGGCCGAAAGTTCGCGATCCTGGAAACACCGCGCGTACGCTTTCTTCCACTCCATGGAATCTGCGCCGGGGTCTTGGATATCGTGTTTCATTTCTCGGCCACCTTCTTGTCGGAATGGTCGCCACTCTCGGCACTCCACTCGTCACCTCTTTCACTATCTACCTCAAGAGGGTCCTTCGGTATTCCCCCGGGGAGAGTCTTCGCGTGTCCGGTTGCCCCCTTGCGCGATGCTGAGGCCTCAACCGGAATGCCTTTGCGCTGGCCGATACGCGACCGGAGCTTCGACAAGCCGCGCGACAAGGTGCTCATGACGGTCCCGATGGGAACGTTGAGGATGGAAGCAACTTCCTTGTACGAGTAGTCCTCTGCGATGAGGTAAAGAACGCTTCGCTGGCGATCGGACAGGACCTCGAGATCAGCGCGGAGGTCGTCGTCGGCCGCGAGCTTATAGAAGGCCTCTTGTTCCTTTGAAAGGACCTTGGGCTCGGCCGCACCTTCTCCCGTGAACGGGGCATCATGGTCGAAGGGTCCGGGTAAAGCCCGATTTTCGTCGGCACGGTTCTCGAGCGACTCCTCGTCGGTGTCAAAAGACCAGCGATTCAGGCTGGCTTGGTCGTCAAGGTAGACGTTCTTTAGGATTTTGTAGAGCCAGTTCTTGAAGTGCCGAGCCCGGCCCGCATCGGCGAAGAGTCCCGGCAGGGCGGAAGGGTCCTCGGCCCCGAAGTTCTTCTCGCAGAACTTACGGAAGAAGCGCACGCCACGCAGCAAGGCCATCTGCAAGAGATCCTCGCCGCGCTCCTGGGAATGGCACAAACTCACGGCAAAGCGGAGCAGAGCGTCCCAGTAAGGCTCCGAGAGTCGCGCAAAAGCTTCTTTCCACTGCATGTCGTCGGCGTTGTTTTCCATGGCTGGCCCGTTGTACGCCCAAACGATTGCGCCTTTCAAGCACTGGAAGTCGCATGGGGGCGTGATACCTTGCGCTCATGGACGATATCGTGGCAGCGCCCCCCTCTTACCCCTTGCGACAGCTGTCGGTGGCCGTGCGCGACTTCGTCGCGCCCCTGGAGCGTTCAGGGAGCCTCGGTCAGCTGAGGACGTTCCGACCCACCGGCTCGCTCTTGCAGGTGGGCGCGCAAATTCACACGCTCATCCAAACCGAAAAAAAATCTTCCGTGCTGGGGTACCGGAGCGAAGTGTTTGTCCAAGTCACCCTTCCGCTGCCGGGTGACGGGGCCGAACTCGAGGTGTCGGGCCGAATCGACGGCCTCTACGAGAACGCCGAGCTGCTCGTGGTGGAAGAAATCAAAACCACGACCAACCTCCATGGCCTGTACGCCGAGCTCCTTCACGGTGCGGAGCACCCCTACGTCCTCCAGGCGAAAATGTACGGCTGGATGCTCGAGGCCATGGGGGTTGCCGCCGGGCGCCAAGTCCGGACCCGACTCCTGTTGGTTTCTGTGCACGACCCCGAAGAAACCCGCGCACTCGACCTCGATCCGGCCGAGCATCCCTGGGAAGCGTTCGACGCCTGGGTCGCTCTCCGCGCGCGCGACCTCGCCGATGCCGCGCGCGTCGACGAGGCCCGGCAAGCGCGCCGCCGCGCCGAAGGCGAGAGCCTCCCGTTTCCCTTCGACGCCCCGCGCCCCGGCCAAATGGACCTCGTGGCGGTTGTCGATGAGGCCATCGGCTCAGGCGAACGGCTCCTGTTGCAAGCTCCCACGGGGCTTGGAAAAACCGCCGCTGTTCTGTTTCCGCACCTACGCGATGCGCTCCGTGCCGGAAAACAAGTTTTCTATCTCACTCCCAAGAACTCCCAGCACCGCATCGCCCAAGAGGCAATCGAGCGCATGCGCGATCGCGGTGCCGTGCTGCGCAGCGTGGTCATCACGGCCAAAGAAAAGAGCTGCCTCAAAGACGAGGTCATCTGCGATCCCAAATACTGCGAGTTCGCCAAGGGCTATTACGACAAGCTCAAGGCCACGGGTGTGCTCGAGCACCTCGCCGAGGCGGGAGCGGTGGATGCCGAGACCCTGCGAGAGGCTGGCCTGCGTCACGAGGTCTGCCCCTTCGAGCTCTCGCTCGACTTCACCGCGCGGGCCGACGTGGTGATTTGCGACTACAACTACGTGTTCTCGCCCGCCGCTGCCCTCACGCGTTACTTCGAGGACGACGCCCGCAGCCACCTCGTGAACGCCGTCATCGACGAGGCCCACAACCTTTACGCGCGCGCCATGGACCTCTATTCGCCGAGCATTTCGCTCTCCACACTCGCGGCGTTCCGGGAAAAGGGCCTTGCCCAAATCGAGCTGTTGGCACACGAGGGGCTCGCTGATGCGGAGGCGGTGGCTAAGCTCAAAAAGCGCTACGGTCGCCTAGTTGATCGCGCTTGCGAAGTGTTGGCCGAAACGTCGCGGCGCAAGGTGAGCGACACCTTCGTGAAGGAACGCGGAGCGCTGCGCGGCAGCACCGTGGTTACCCCCGACCGCGAGTCCTTCACCAAATTCGAGGCGTCATACGGCCGCTTCATGACCGTTTACGCGGAGAAGTTGGAAATGCTGCGGCCCACCGACCCCCTCTACGAGCTTTATAGGCTCTGGAGCGAGTTCTGCGGTGTGCTGCGGCTCGATGGCGAAGAGTTCGTGTTTACTTGGCAGGAGACTGCTGAGGAAGGCACCTTGCAGTGCACCTGCTGCGACGCCTCGCGTTTCCTGCGTCAACGGATCTCCTCTCTGGGCGCGGTCACGGGATTTTCGGCCACGCTCAAGCCCTTCGATTTCTACGCGCGCATGTCGGGCTTCGACGCCGAGGCCACGCTCACGCGCGAATTCGCCTCGCCGTTTCCCCGGGAGAACCGCAAGCTCGTGCTCATTCCGCAAGTGAGTACGACGTTCAAAGACAGGGACCGCAATTATCCGAAGGTCGCCGAAATCATCGAACGGGTGCTACCCCTGCGCAAAGGAAACACGTTCGTGTTCTTCCCAAGCTTCGCCTTCCTGGCGGAGGTGGAGCGAGTCCTTAGGTTGCCCGGGTTTAGGGTCCTCGCCCAGCGCCCCGGTATGACAGCCGTGGAGCAGCGCGCACTACTGGCCAAGTTCGCTCAAAAAACCAAGAACGTCGTGGTGCTCGCCGTTCAGGGCGGCGTGTTCGCCGAGGGCATCGACTTGCCCGGCGATGCCCTGGAGTGCGCCATCGTGGTGGGTCCGTCGCTGCCCACGTTCTCGTTGGAGCGCGAATGCGTGCGCGCTTACTACGATAGGCGTTATGGCCGCGGGAAGGGGTTCGACTACGCGTATGTTTACCCGGCCATGGCGCGGGTGGTGCAGGCGGCCGGGCGCGTCATCCGCACTCCGGAAGACCGAGGGCTCATCCTCCTGTGCGACAAGCGATTCCTCCAGCGCAGCTATATGGACGTCATGCCCTCGGAATGGTTGGAGAATGGCCCCGGGGCACTGCTTTCAGGCGCCCTCCTTAAAGACGTGAGTGACTTCTGGAACGGAACAGGGCATTCCCGAGAGGACGATCGCGTTCCCTTGGCGCTTGAGTCTGCGCAGGCATTCGCTACTGAGTCGGAGTCGGCGCGCCCTTCTTCTTCGCACGAAAGGACGTCATCCCCATGACCCTCCTCCTCCCTTTTGCACGTCCTAGGTTCCTGTCCGCCGCGGCCGCCTTCACCCTCGCGGCGTCGCTGGCAGGGGCATCGTCGCCAACAGGATTCGCAGCTCCCCGCGCGGCTGCTCCCGCCGACTTCGAGCCCATCGACTCCATGGCCGTAATTGGCGACAGCAAGGCCGTGGGCATTTTGGCCAACACCACGGTGGGCGCGCAAATCTCTCCAGCCGCAAAGGCGCAAATGGAATCCCTTGGCGCGCTCATCAAGCAGATGCGCAAGAAGCGCGAAGGTGGAGGTTCTGAGGTCAACGACGTCTTGAAGGACACCGAGGACGACTCCCGAAGTCGCGCCGACTCTTGGTACCGCATCGGCTGGGCCTTCGCCCACGGAGGCCTTAACGCGTTCACGGGCCGAAAGCCCTACGCGCTCAACCAGCGCATCGCAGCAGAAACAGGGCGGCGCATCGAGAACTTCAACGAGGCCATCGCGGCGGGGTCGGCCGATACCATTGCCATTCAGCTCGAACGCATTGCAGCCGACGCCGCCAAACGCGCGCCCCAGGGCAAGGTCGACATGTTCGTCCTTGACGTAGGAGCCGTGGATTTCATTGCCCGCAAGCCCCCTGAGCGCTTCGCGCGCGACTACATCGAGGGTCTCGAAGCCATCCTCGCCCACAACCCTCGGGCGCGCATCCTGGCGCTGAAGGTCGCGGATCCCATCCGCCTCCTCGAGTTCCCCGACCAAGTCGCGTTCCGTTTCCTCCTCGGCAAGGAGAACTGCTCGAGCGTGCGCGTGCGCCTTGGTTTCGTGGATCTCTTGGTGGAGGATATGCAGAATGACCCTTCCGGAACACGCGAACGCCTTGCGGCCATGAACGCGTTCCTCGAAACTCTGCCCGACTGGTTCGCCGCGAACGCCCCCGAGGCACGCCTCGTGCTCATGGACTATCCGAGCGTGGGTGCCGACCTCATGGGCGCGGCGGCCGATTGCTTCCACCCCAGCGAGGCCGGTAACGAGGTCCTCGCGGAGGCGGCCCTCCCCTATGTCCGCAAGCTCCTCGCCCCATAGTCTCCGCGGAAGCGGAGGCCGTATGCTCGGCCGCGGCGAGGCCGACCACTCTGGCCCAAGGCCACAGGCGGTCGTCTTGCCCGAAGGCTACTACCACACGCACTTCACCGAGCTCGTGAAGTCGGCGCAGGGGCGTTACCTCGACCTCTTGAACGAACGCGAACGCGCGTTCCTCGCCACATTCGAGGCACTTCCCGAGCCCTGCCAAAAACTCTTCGTGCGTCTCACCAACCGGATCGGGCCCTGGTTCGTGGTGGGCAAACTGCGTTACCCCGAAGTGGGCGACTGCAGGGAAGCCACTCTCCACCTCCAACGCGAAGGGCTCCTCGAAGATGAGCGAGGCTGCGACGAGGCGTCGTTGCTCGCACTCCTCACCGTCGCCGACCTCAAACGCGCCTTTCCGGAACTCAAGCGCGCGGGCGCGGGCAGCCGCGAGGCCCTTGTGGCGGCAGCCCTGGCCTTGCCCGATGCCAAGGCGCTCCGAGCGCGCATCCTCGAAATCACCGGAGCCATCGTACGGCCCGCCCACGCCGACACGGTGCGCCTCCTGCGTTACCTTTACTTCGGCAACACGGGCCAAGGGATGACCGACTTCGTGCTCGCCGACATGGGCCTCATGCGATACGAGGCCTACGCCCTCGACTCCTCCACCCGCGCCTTCGACTGCCGCGAAGCCTTGGAGCACGCCCTCGCCGCGCGCACGACCTTTGAAGAAACCTACGTGGCCCTCGAGGAACTGCGTGAAACCTGGGACCTCGATGTGCTCATGGCGGCGCGCGACCTCGCACTCACCCGCCTGGCCACCTTCCACCCGCGCGCTCGGCGTAGGCTGCACAAAACCCTCTGCCTGCTGGGCAATCGCATCGAGCGCCACGGAGCCGCGCAGGAAGCACTCGCCTGTTACCTCGGCAATCCGGCGGCACCCGCGCGCGAGCGCGCCGTGCGCCTCCTCGACAAGCTCGGACGTCGGCCCGAGGCACTGGTCCTTGCGCGCGATACCATGGCCTCTTCGCTCGAAGAGGCGGAATTCGCCTTCGCGTTCCGTTGGCTCGTGAAAACCGCAAAGATCGATCCCGAGGCCATCCCAACGCCGCCTGGCGACGATGATCCGCGCCTGCTCCAGGCGTTTTTCAGCACCAAAAACACCTTGGATCTCTGGCCCCAACGCAAGCTCGTGTTGCCGGCGCAAACGCGGCGTCTCGGCGTCGAGGAGGCGACCCTCTTGGCTCTCGCCGAGGAAGGCTGCGAGGGCGCGCACGTCGAGAACTTCCTCTGGTGCGCCCTCTTCGGTCTCGTGTTTTGGGACGATGTTTTCGCACCCGTGGCGGGTGCCTTCCACCACCCCTACCAAATCGGCCCAAACGACGGCTCCTCGCCCGACTTCGCGCCGGCGCGCGGCGGCCGCTGCGAGGAGACGCTCGCCCGATTTGCATCGGGCGAACTGGGCATCGAAGCGCTGCACGCGCGTTACCTTGCCAAGGAGGGGCTGGCCAACCGCTGGATCTTTTGGCCAGCCGCGCCCTGGCCACTCCTGGAGAGGCTCTTGACGTGCGCGCCGCGCGAGGGTTTGGCGCGCGTCATGGGCCGCATGCTCCGACACCCGGGTCGCTTCGACTCGGGCTTTCCCGACCTCGCCGTGTGGCGCGACGGCGCAGTGGAATTCTGGGAAGTGAAAGGGCCCGGCGACGAACTCAGGCCGCATCAAAAGAGTTGGCTGGCGTTCTTGGGAGCTTCGGGGCTCCGAGCGGGCGTGTGCGTCGTGACGTTCGAACACACTTCGTGAGAAGGGTGGCAAAGCGATTCAGAGGAGGCTCCCTTTGGAGCTGGGGTAGTTTATACTCACGCATCGGTTCCGACATCGCAGTCCAACCTCGCCGCGGATGTTTTGGTCGCCGCCTCCCCGGCCGGCATGGCCGATGCCCTGAATGGCACGATTCCCGAACGAGGCTCCTATGGCCCGCGTTACCGCACGCTCCATGTCCTGTGCACGGGGCCCCGTGCTCCGGCTCGTCACGCTGCTCTTCGGACTGACCTCAGGGCCTGCTTCGGCTGCAGCTGCGAGCAGCGCCGATGCAGCTGGCACCACCCCAGTGAAGCAAAAAATCGTCGTTTGGCACACACAGGAACGCCTCCAGGCGCGCTTCCTGCGCGAAATGCTGACTACGTTCGCAATGCAAACGCCTGGGTTGACCGTGGAACTCGAAGACATCGTCGACCTCTCCGCCGTACTTCTCAAGGGCGCCACACTGGGCGCTCTCCCCGACGTGGTGCTCGCCCCTGCTGACTTTGTGGGCATGCACGCTCCCTTGCGGCTCTCGACCGTCGGGCGAACCCAACAAAACAGCCAAGTGGCCCCCGAGCACTACGCTGCCGTAACCATCGACGGAGCGGCCTACGGCGAGCCGGTGCTCTCGGGCAATCACCTCGTGCTCTACTACGACAACGCACTCCTTCCCGCAGCTCCCTCCTCCTGGGAGGAACTCACGCGCTGGAAGGCCGAAGGACGCATCGGAGCACCGCGCGCGCGCCGCGGCGCTCCGGGGGGCTGGCCCTTCGGCGATCCTTATTTCTTCCTCCCGTTCCTTCTTGCGAGCGGCGGACTCGACCTCGCGACGGCCCGCATCGACGTGACGCGTGCCAACGATGCCCTTGTCGCCTACGAGGCGCTCTCCAAAGGTGGACTCGTGCAGGCGGACTGCCCCTATGCTTGCGCCACGGAGGATTTCTTTGCCGGACGCTTCGCCTTCGTCATCAACGGCGAGTGGGCATTCGAAGAAACCCGCGCCGCGCTCGGGACGCGTTTCGGCATGGCCCCCCTGCCCACGCTCGGTGGGAAGCGCATGACATCGCCGCGTGGCGTTTTCGCGCTCCTGTTTCCCAACGAGGGCCTCTCCTCAGGCAAGGGTCCCACATTGCGCGCGCTCGCCCGCTGGCTGCAGAGCGAGGAAGTGCAGCGCAGTTA
>JBIKVI010000337.1:0-4791 GCA_044356935.1 Silvanigrellaceae bacterium
CCGCTGAGACCGCGGGGATTCACGTTGGAAGAGTTGCGTTTCGACGAGGGAGCGCGCGCGGACTCTCGCTGGGTGCCCGAGCCGCTCACGCCCTTGGCGCACATGCCCGTGTGGGCGCGGATGGACGAAGAGGAGCGGCTGCTCTACAACCAGCGAGCCGCGCTGGCCCTTGCCGAAAAATACGTGTTCCTCGAGGAACGGATTCTCGTGCCCGCCCTCGAGGGACTCGCCATTTCGCGCGCGGTGCGCCTTGATCCCGAGGTGGCGTCGGAGATTGAGATTTTCTGCGAGGAGGAGAGGAAACACGCCGAGGCCTTCTGGAGGTTGTGCGAGACGGCAGCGCCCGAACTCTATCCGGCCCGCGAGTTCCGTTACCTCGCGTCGGGTCGGGCCGGACGCGCCTTCCTCGCGGCCAATGCCGCCGCTCCGGCAGCCCTCACAGCTTGGGTGTGGATTGCTCTTTATTTCGAGGAAATGACAGTCCGTATCAGCCGGCATTACGCGCGAGATGGACGCACTTGCCCGCTGTTCCGCCGGGTGCATGACGCCCACATGCGCGAAGAGGTTGGGCACGTGGCGCTCGATCGTTTCTTCCTCTCGACTTTCTTCGCGTCCCGGTCTTCCCTGGAAAAGCATGCGGCTTTCGCCCTTTTCGGAGCGGTCATGAACCGTTTCGCGACGCCGCTCGCCACACCCCTCGCCATTTTCGCCGACATGGAGCGGGCCCTGCCTCGGGTCGCGCGCCTGCGCGCCGACGTCGAGAGAGAACTGCCTCTTCTTGCGCACGTAGAGTCGTTCCAGGCGGAACTTTTCTCGCCGCGATCCTCCCCTCTCACATACGCGCATCTGCGCTCCTATCCGGAGTCGTCGACGTTCTTCCGCTTCGCGCCGAGCTTGGCCGCGCGCGAGACCTCTGGGCGCGCTCCTGCCGCGGGGGCCACTCCATGAGTGGTTCGATGGATATCGTCGCCGCGACCTTAGAGAATTGCCCGGTTGCGCTGAACTCGTTTCGTTTTCGCGCGCGTCAGGACTTGGCTGGCCTCGGCTATCCGTCGTCGTCGCCTCTCTCCCCCCAGGACTTCGATCCTTGCGTGGCTGCCTTGCGTGCGCACCTCACCGCGTTGGCGAGCGAAGGCGTCGTGGAGGCTTGGGCGCCGCTAGAGGGATCCACGTGGCGCAGCTACAGGTTGCGCGTCGATGGGACACCCGACGAGGCTCCGTTCCTCGAGCGCGCTGCGGCGTCGGGCCGCGCGCCCGGAGAGTTCGCGAGTATCGGGCGGCCCTTCCCCGCGCGGTTCGCTTGGGAACCACCTCGCGATCCGCTCCTGGCCCATGCGTTGCGAGAGTCCGGATTCATCGTGGGCAAACGCTACCACTCGCACGTTTTCGATACGTCGATGTTCCCTTGGGTCCATCGCGTATTCTTGCGCTCTCTGGAGGCCGCCGCTAGGTTCGGCCTGCGGCTTGTTCCCTTGGCGGATGTCGTTGGCGAACCAGGCATAGCTTCACGCCTGCATGCCGTGACCCTTTCCGCCTTTCGCGACAACTTCCTTTTCGAACCCCTGGGGTTCGAGGAGTTCGCAGCGCTGTATGGCCTCACTAAGGGCGCCTCGGCTGCGTTCCGCTCACGCGGCATCGACGCAAGCCCTTCGCGTGCCCTCCTCGACGCCGAGGGCGTCCTTCAAGGGTATGCCTACGCCTTCCTGCAGGGCGACGTGGCCGTGGTGAAGACCATCTGCGTGCACCCCGATGTCGCGGCGCGTTACGGGACGGGAACCTGGTCGGCTTCCTACGCAATCCTGGCGTCAGTGCACGCGGCCGTGCGCGCGAGCGGCGTGCCTTGGTACGTGTCCGCGCTCGTGGCCGACGAGGCTTCGAGCCGTCACATGGCACGCCTGCACGCGCCGGCTCTCGTTGGCCTGCACGAATACGCGCTCTTCTGCGCGAAGATAGAGAGTTCCGTTTCCGCATCCTCTTGCGATTCTGCGTCCGATTCCGCCTTCAGCTGCGACTCCCTCCCCACCCGCATCGAAACCGAGGTCGTTCCATGAAGCTCCATCGATCCGCATCCGTGCTGTCCTTCGGTCTCCTCGCCTTCGCCGCGGGAGCTTGTAGTCCCAAGAAGCTCGAAGCCATCGTGAAGCAGGAGCCCAACTCGGCTCCGCCGCCGCCGCCGGCTGCCGCGGTAGCAGGTGCCCAGAACGTCAGCGAAGACGCCAGTAAGTTTATTGATGCCATTCTTGGCGCAAGAGACAAGTACGACATCTGGCACCTGCTCGAAGAGAAGCAGAAGGAAATCGAAGACGAAAGCAACTTTGACAAGAAAGCCGACGACTACCGCCTCGCCGTGACACTTTCGGTGCCGCTCCTGACCCTCAAGGGCATGGCCTATCGCATGCGTCCTATCGTGGAAAAGGAAGGGTTCATAGAGGCGTTGACCGGCGAGAAGCGACGATCGGACGCTGTTCAAAGCATGTTCCTTTCGATTCTTAGGAACACGGCGTCGGCCCTCCCCCTCATGGCACCGACGTCACAGTGGTCAGCAGGGTTCTCCTTCTTCACCGAGCCCCTCGTGACATCGAGTTCGTTGCTTGCGCAAAAGAAGAAAACAGACGCGGACTTCGGGAAGAATATCGACCCGAAAGATGAGGTGGGCGAGGCTCAACGATGGGATTCGGTCACTGCGGCACAAAATTACATGTGTGGCGAAGTTCGCAAGTCTATTGTGGACATGAAAGACAGGCTTGCTGCGTTCAAATTCTCGAATCGTGGCGAGAACGGTATTGAAGGCGCGATTGTCATGGATGCGCGCGTGGCGTTCGGAGTCCTGAGCGACGATCCCGAAACAGGGAATCCCAAGCCAAACGATTTCCTATCGAAGCCTCAGGATCAGGGTGGAATCGCGCCTCTGAACCGGTTTGCGGTGTTGCGCCTTGAAGACGTGAGGCTCATGGCCGCGGGTGCGGCCATGGGGCTGCACAACTTGTCGGTTTTCTGCGCGTACGACCAATCGGGCGCCGTCGACCTCCTCGCGGAAGTCGGCAGTTTCGTGGCCACCGATGGCTTCGGAACAAGAGCCGACGTTCAAGGCTTGACGGCATTAGAAAGGGATAAGATTCTCAAGAAAGTGCGCAAAAGACAAGGAAACGGGAACTACCTCAAGGTCCGGAACCAGGCAGATCTGCAAGCTGCTTGGGGATACCTGCAAAAATCCGTCGAGTGGACCAGTGGAGTCTGGGAGACGGTTAAGGAACGAAACAAGACTGACCCGCTGCGTGAAATGCTGCTCGCCAATCCCCTTGCCGTTTCGCCTTTCGACCGATGGACCGAGTCGAACCTCGACGCAATCAAGGCTCTTGTGGCGACGAGCGGCGACAACCAATTTGTGAAGCTCGTAAGTCCCGTTACGGGCGAATCCGTAGAGGTCAATCTGAGGGGCTTCTACTTCCAGGCGCCAAATGATTCGTTCGCCTTCCTGCCCCAAGATTTCGACAAGACCGGAAATGGCAAGGATCTCGGGGAAACACTCGTTTCCGGCAAGTCCATCGCGTACCGCAACTTCCGCTACGGCCGCCCACTCAAGTGGAGCAAGGACGTCTACGGCACGTTCCTCAAGTACGGCAATCAAGATGCCGGCGGAGAATCCATGGATATCCGTCCCGCCATCCGCGTCCTCGGCGCAACTTGGGGCGGCTGGCTCATCGCTGGCCCCTTGGCGGGTCTTGCGTACTGACGACCGACGCGTGTCGTAGGGTCGCGCTGTCCTCGAGGTGTTTCCATGAAGAGCTTCGCCGCCAAGATTGTCCATTTGTCGGCGTCGCGACCTCGCGCAGTGTTGGCGGCATGGGTCATTGTGCTCCTAGCCGCGCTGACGGCGGTGGGCCAACTCAAGCTTTTGGGGAACATCGACGAAATCGGGGGTGAAGACTTTCCGTCGGTGTCGTTCGCTCGCGAAATGCAGAGCGTTTTTCCCGCCGGCACATCGCTTTTTCTGATGTTCCAACGCGCAGACGGGACGCCGCTAGTTGACGGCGATCTGTGCGCCCTCAAACGTGTGGTAACGGGAACTGTCCTCCGTTCCGACGTCGTGAAGGGCGTTGTTTCTCCCCTTCACGTGCGCGACATCGTCACCTACCCCACACGCGTCGTGCTCGAAGACTGGGTTCGGCATCCTTGCGAGCCCGGGGCTGTCGAAAGGTACATTGAGCTCGCGGCATCGTCGCCGTGGTCGCGGCTGTTTCTGGGCGAGCGGCCCGCTGGGAACAAACTGCAAGATGTTTTCGTGGAGATGTCTTTCGACGTGCCCACGAAGCGCCTGGCTTCCGATCGCGCGCCGCTGCCTTTCGAGACGACCCTGGCAATTGTGCGCGAGGAGCTCGCCGCACACGCACCGAATCTCAGCGTGGTTGCGGCTGGCCCCGCCGCCTTTCAGATGTCGTTCAAGTCAGCCCTCGAGGCCGACATGCTTCTCAACCTCGCTGGGTTTGGTGTCATCGCCCTTTTGGTTCGGTGGGTGCTCGGGACGTGGCGGGCGTCTGCGGTCCTCATGGCGAGTCTAGGAGTCCTGGGCGCTCTGGTCTTTGGTTCCCTTGCGGCATTGCGTATCCCTATCGACCCGCTCAACAATGCCCTTCTCCTCATGGTGAGCATTGCCGGAGTGCAGGATTACCTCTTCGTGGGATTATCGCGCGCCGAGTCTTCGAATCTGGTCGAGAAGTTCGCCAAAACCTCTCACGCGTGTCTCCTCACATCGTTGACGACCGCGCTTGGATTCGGCGCCCTGGCTTTTTC
>JBIKVI010000076.1:0-16378 GCA_044356935.1 Silvanigrellaceae bacterium
GAGCGGTCGGTTGGCAATGGGTGTTCCGGTGGCGATGACGCACCGCAGCGCGTGCGGCCTGAGCCTCAGCGCGGCCTGGGTCGTCTGCGCCTCGAGGTTCTTGATGCGCTGGCTCTCGTCGAACACCAGCATGGAACGTCCACCCTTGAGCCACTCCCCCAGTGCGGCCTCCTCGAGTCGCAGGCCCTCGTAGTGGATCACGAAGATTGGAGCGTCGCTGGCGATTTGCTTGGCGCGCTGCGAAGGCGTTCCTCCGATGACCTGGAAGGGAGCGTCGGTGGCGAGGCGCAGCTCCTCCTGCCAGGTCTTCACCAGCGACATGGGCGCGATGACCAGAATGCGATCGATCTCGCGGTGACGTAACAACAGACCGACCGTGCTCGCTATTTGGAAGCTCTTCCCGCACCCCATTTCGTCGAGCAGAGCTGCCTCGGGATTAGCCAGCAGGTACTCCATGCCTTCGAGCTGATGCTTATAGGGTTTGCGCTTGAATTCGTAGTCGTCGATCCGCGCGCGCAAGGCCACCATTTTGGGATCCACGGGAGAGCTCGCTGCGCTAGCTCCGGTGCGCGCAGCATTGCTCCCCGATACGGCGTCGAGCTTGGGCAGGGTGTTCTCGAGGTCGAGTTCCTCGTACCACGCCTCGCGCACGATGAGCTTGCCCATCTTCCCGCGCGCCGTGTGCGCGTAGTAGTTCGACCCCACGAACGCCACCAGCGCGGCGTAGGCGGCTTCGGTGATTTTGATGCCGCGCCCGAGGATATCGAACACGTCGTCGAACGCCCCGGGAAAAATGCGCCAGAGTTTGCGATCAGGATCCCAGGCCCGCTCAGTACGGTCGAGCCCTTTGATGCGATCGATGGCGTTTTGGTCGTATGAGAAGCTCACGAGGAGCTCCCCCTCCTCGTAGTCGACGGTGGAGCGCGCGGTGAGAAAACGCCCCTCTTCGTAGATGCGCTTGAGATTCATGAGAATGCGCGTGAGGTAAACTTCCGGCAAGGGTTTGACGTCGTCGATGCGCACGCCCTTATTGATGAGTGTGCCCACGATGTCTTGGCGCGGCAACGGTTCCGGTGCGCGCGGCGGAGTGGGCGGCGCGGACTTGTCCTCCTTGGGAGCCACCAGCCCGAACGCGAGCTTGACGGGTCCCTTGGGGGGACGAGGGCGGAACTGATTTCGATTGTTGCGGTAACCCACGACGGCGTTTCTCCGGAGGAAGGCTATGGACAAGGCTTCGGACCTTCCCTAAATTATCGAATCCCAAGGAGAACCGCCATCCCAAATCCAACCGGACTGGGCAAGCGGCGTCATTTACGGGCAAGCAACGGAGGCGGGTTCACACCTTCCATGGAAAAAGTCGTCTGCGTCGGAAAGAACTACCAGGAGCACGCCCGCGAGTTGGGCGAAGCCATGCCCGAGAGGCCCGTGCTCTTTCTCAAGCCCCCTAGCATCGTGCGCGTGGCCACGACGCCCGAGGACGTGCTCGAACTGCGCATTCCCAGAGACGCAGGCGCACTCCATCACGAAACCGAGATCGTCCTGCGCCTCGACAAGGGCGGCTATCGCCTTGATGTCAAGGAGGCCGAACGAATCATCGGTGCCGTGACCATCGGACTCGACATGACGCTGCGCGATCGTCAAGCAGCCCAAAAGAAGGCGGGTCACCCTTGGACCACCAGCAAGGTGTTCCCCGATGCGGCCGTCGTGGGTCCCTGGCGGCGCGTGTCGGAGTTCCCCAACTACCTGAAGGAAAAATTCAGCTTCGCCATCGACGGCAAGTTGGCGCAGGAGGACTTCGGGACGTCCATGACGCTCTCACCCGCTGAGTGCGTCGCCTACGCGAGTGAGTTCTTTCCGCTCGTGCCTGGCGACCTCATTTTCACCGGCACTCCTGCGGGCGTGGGTCCGGTGTCGCCAGGGCAAAAGGCGACCCTGCAATGGGGTCCCATTCAGTATTCGGTCGTGTGGAAGGCGGACGTCTGAGGGTTCCTCAGTTCTTGCTCCGGTATTCGTCGCTTTTTCGGATCTCGTTTCGCACCCAATCCAAACTGCGGCCATTCGCCAGCTGAGTCTTGTATGTTTGGTAGCCGCTCGGATCGATATCGCGGAAAAGCAGCTGCTGGTAAATTCTGTTGAGAGCCTCACGAGCTTCTCCACTGTTGGCAACGTCTCTGCGAACCCAGATTTGCGACCTCCCTTCTGAAAGGGCTCTAATGTACGTGTCCATTCCCGAGAAGTCGGGATAGCGGCCTAAAACATCGACGTAGATTCGTTCCAGCACCTGCGGGCCGAAGTCTTGTGCAATCTCTCTTCGAATTTGGGAGGTCGAGTACCCATCGTACAAAATGGCATCTACGTACAGACGGGTGTCCCGAATTCCTGGGTATCGGCCAGTGATACTCACGAAGATGGATTCGACTTCGCGTGTCGCCGCCTGCCGTGCCGCATTGGGATCGGGCAGCTGGTCGACGATGCCACGAGCGGGCTGCGCAGGAATGGCCGTTGCGACCGAGTGGGTTGCCGATTGCCCATAGGCTTCAGCAGGGTGGGAAAGAGCTGCCAGAGAAACCACTGCGAACAAAGCTGCTACCGTGCAAGTTTGAAAAGACATCTCGAAAAACCTCCAATTTCACGCAAAAACAGCCAGTCACAAATTGACTGGCTGGTCGGTGATAAGCTTTCCCTCTCGAGTTGGTCAAGGAAAGGGCGGGGCTGACTTCGGCGTCGACCGGTCGACCGGCATCCTACATGTGCTTCACGCCGCGAGTTTTGCTCCATGTGACTTCAGGCACGCCTGTGCCCACGAGCACCCACCGCGAGAGGACGAAAAGGAGATCGCTCAGGCGGTTGAGGTACGGCACGCCGTAGGGATTGATGTCTTCGACATCCTGCAGCTGGACGCTCCTTCGTTCCGCCCGACGACATACGGTACGCGCGAGATGCAGATACCCATTGAGCGCGGAACCGCCTGGCAGCACGAACTCTTGGAGCGGGGCGAGCTCCTCCTGGCAGGCGTCGATGTGCTTTTCGAGCGCCGAAACATCGTCCCCACCCACCAAAAGCATGCCCTGCCAACGGCCTCCGAGCGGCGTGGCCAAGTCGGCGCCCAAATTGAAAAGGTCGTTTTGGATCGCCTCGAGAAGTCCATCGAGCCGTTGGGCACGGGCGGGCTCGAGGCCGCCGAGGTGCGTGCGGCACAGCCCGAGAATGGCGTTGAGTTCGTCGATGGTGCCGTAGCTCTCAAGGCGTGGCGACGTTTTGGGGACGCGGGAGCCGTCGGCCAAACCGGTGGTTCCCTTGTCTCCGGTGCGCGTATAGACGCGGGTAATCCTCATGGGGTGGTCCTCCTTCTGGTGTCTCCCACTTTTTCCAACGCGCCGCCAGGGGCTGTGCGCCTCTCATCGGAACCCTTTTTTTCGAGAGCGCCTCGCGATGCTCGCACGATTGGCATCACAACACGTTCACGCCGTAGCGCTGGGCCGCCGCCGCGCATCCGCTTGTGCCAAAAGATCGCACAGGGCGGCCACGAGCTCACCAGGACTCATGGGTTTGGGAAGGTGGACATCGAAACCCGCCGCGAGGGCGCGCATGCGATCTTCAGGCCGGGCATATGCGGTCAAGGAAACGGCGGGCATGCGGTCGTCCCGCCCACGGGTGGCGGCCTCATGCAGCCGCCAGCGGGCGACAAGGGAATAGCCATCTTCTTCGGGCATCCCGAGGTCACTGATGAGCAGGTCGAAGTCCTGCGAGATGAGGCAATGAAACGCTTCGGCCGCCGATACGGCCCCTTGGACTTGCGCACCCGCGCGCGCGAGGAGGAACGAAAGAAGATCGCGCACGTCGTCGGCATCGTCGACGACAAGCACTCGCCTCCCCTCGAGCGGTTTCAAAATCCGGGACCGAGGTATTCCTCTCGGCCTCCTGCGTAGTTGCCCCAGATACGGCGGTTGGACTTGTCGCGAGCGGCCAGCCAACGGCGGTGTTCGCGCAAACGAAGCCGGCGTTCGTGAAGGCCAAGGAGACGCTGATATTCCTCTTCCATGCGCACCCCGAGCCGATTGAAATTCTCAAAGGGATTGCGCTCGCGAAGTCGCGGGATGTGCGACTTTTCCTCGGCCTCGATGTGGTGCACCACGAGCTGTTCAAGCAGCTTCATCTTGGGGGCGAGGCTCTTGTCGGCAACCTCGAGACGTGTGATGCGGCGCAGCATCGCGCGGATGAGAGCCATTTCCTCGATGCATTGGAGCGCCATACTGTCATTGACTCGCTTGTGCAGCGGAACAATCAGGCGCTCCTTCAAACGCAAATGGTTCTCGAGTTTCTCGGACAGGTCTTCGAGCAGCACCCTCCGCGTGCGGACGCATCCGCTTCCCGTGCGGGAGAAGTCGGAGAAAATGGCGCGCAGTTCCGCATGCTGCCTGCCGAGGAACACGAACGCATCGACGTCGTCGCGCGCGGCCGTGGCGAGTGGGCCGTCGACGCGCACCTCGCGTCCAGCTCGGGAACCACGAGTTCCGCCGGATTTGCGCTTGCTCGCGCCTCCACCGACTTTTGGCGTGCTCACCGGCGTAGTCGCTTCACCCTCGCGGCGCTTCTCCTCGCGTTCCACTTGATCGCGCGGCAGCCCCTCACCTCTGTGCTCTTCAAGTTCGCGGGTCGTGTCTGAGGAGGTGGATTTGGGCTTGGTCGGAGGCGTCATGTCGTCTTTCTCCTTGGGCGGGTGAGGGCAAGGCGCAGCCACTCCCGCGAGAGGTCTTTGCGTCGACAGGCCCAAAGCAACGCTCATGCCAGAAAGCATCTGCGCAACAACTACTCAATGTTGGGCTCCGAACCGAGAAATCACCCGCAAGGAGCGTCGTTCGTGACGTTTGATTTTTCAAACGACGTCTGAAAAACCAAACAGCCCGATTCACTCAGGGTGGGGGCCAGGCCTTCAAGACGCTGTGCCGCCTCACTCAGGCAGGGGCATTGGCGCCGCGCGAGTTCCGACCGCCGCGTGCCGCAACTTGGCGCAGCGGTGCCCGCCCACCGGCCACGACTTTAGACTTAGAGGTGGCTCGTGGGGTGCCCTTCGACGTGCTTTTTGTCGCCGCTGCCTTGCGGGATTTCGGCTTGGCCTCAACGGGTCCCTTCGCCTTGATCGCACTTGCCCTCTTCGCCTTGATTGCACTTGGCCCCTTCGCCTTGATTGCACTTGGCCCCTTCGCCTTGATCGCGCTAGCGCGAGATTTCGGCTTGGTCGCGTTGGGTGACTTCGTCTTGGGAGCAACGCTGGAAACACGTCCACTCCGCGACACGGCAACCGAGGATCGCCGAACCGCCACGCGGCCAAAGGGCATCTTGGCCACCTCGCTTTCGATGCGCCCGTATTCTCTGAGAAGGCGTTGTCCGAGCAGTCTCATCTCTTCGTCATCCATTTCGGAGCGCAACGTCTTGAAGTACTCCTGCTCCTCTTCCTGGACATGGTTCTCGACGAGTTCCTTCAGGACCTCGAGGTTGGCTTCGAAAGAAGCGTCGTCGCCGCGGCCAACAGCGGCGAGATCTTCGATAACCACACGGCAAAGCTTGTGCTCCTCATAGGCCTCAAGGGTGGTCTTCTGGTCGTAGACACGACCGGCCGGGTAGAGAACTTTCTCCTCCACCTGCGCATGGGCCTCGAGCTTGCGGGCCAACTCCAGAAAGATCTCTCGGCGGGGCCGGACACTGCCCGATCCCACCCGTTCGAGTTCCGCGAAGAGAGACTCCACCTCGCGGTGGTGACTCATGAGGAAGGCGAAGGGATCGTCCTCACCAATGGCCTTGTCTCCTGTGATTTTGTCTCCCAACTTGGACATGAGGGCGCTGGCCTTGCCGGCGAGGGACATCTCGGTGTCGTTCCTGCCGCTGGCGTTCTTTTCCTTCATGACGATTGCTCCTTTGTGCTCGAGAACGTGACTCGACGCGAGTCGTGCGCGTTCAATCGAGCTAGGTGCAATGGTCGTGCCAGCGGGTAACGAAGTTCAGGCCACGCGCGGCGTCACGGATCGCGCCGAGCCGCCCTCGAAACGGTACCACGCGCGAGCGGCGCCTGGGTCGTCGCGCACCGCCTGGCCCGGCAGACGCGTGTCCCATTCCGTGAAGCGCGCCCGCCACGCGGGATCGAGCGCGGCATGCACATCCTCGCGCAGGATAACGATATTGCCTCGCCGTCCTGTGGTGGGAAGAATGCAACGACGCAAAGCCTCGTAACGCGTAGCGAGAGTGATGGCTTGGCCGCGCAGCTCGTATTGCTTCACTCCGGACTTGGGGAAATAGCCCTCGACGCCACCGTAGGCGATGCCGACGCAGCAGTGCGCCTCCGCCGCGCCCTCGAGGCGCGCCATCTCCGCGTCGAACACCTCAACGAAACGCGAGGCCAGCTCAACGGCGAGCACGCGCGGATCGCGTCCACCCGGGACGCCCAGTGGAAATCCCACCGTCGCGAGGAAACCATCACCCAAATCCTTGAGTCGAAACGCTTTGGCCACAAGGGGATCCATGCTGTAGCCCTCCATCATGATGGAATGGCAGCGCGCAATCACGGCCTCCACCGCCGCGGGAAAGCCGGGCTCTCCATGCCCGGTGCTGGTGCTGTCCATGATGTCGAAGGCGAGGACGCACGCATCGGCCTTGCCTAAGGGCATGGAGCTCTCGAGTCCGCCCCCGTCGTGGATGTGAGCGACGACGTGGGGATGGACCATTTTCGAAAGTTCGGCCAACGCATGCGCGCGGCCGCGTGCATGCGAGTGGACGCCTTGGAAGCGATACTGACGCGCGCGCGTCAGGTGACGATTGACGAAGAGGCCGGCTCCCAGGCCGACAATGAACTGGATGGCACTCTGCGCCAGAAAAGCAGGGCCCACGCACACTCCCAGCACCAGGGCGACGACCAGAGCTTGAACCCCGGCGAGGTAGGCGTTGGCGCGCAGGGTGGCCCCGGGCGCCAACATACATGTGAGGAACACCACGAATTGGATAGGAGCGTTCACGGCCACTCGACCGG
Source organism: Silvanigrellaceae bacterium (assembly GCA_044356935.1). Taxonomy (GTDB): domain Bacteria; phylum Bdellovibrionota_B; class Oligoflexia; order Silvanigrellales; family Silvanigrellaceae; genus JADCJN01. The sequence goes on from JBIKVI010000076.1 coordinate 7,022, forward strand.
TGGAGGCCATGACCGCGACGCTGTGCGCCATGCCCAAACTCAGGAGCCCGGTGCAAAATCCATAGTGGTCCACGGCAAAAGGGCGCGCGCGTGCGGGCCGGGTGCCGTGCCAAACGCTCGTGGCCACCAAAGCCACGATAGCCGGAAGGTAAGAGAGCGCAGCCGCATCGACACGACCACTGCGATGCCACGCCCAGGCGGAAGCCAAGGTCAACAGAAGTCCGAGGATCCAAACGCTTGTCAACTGGCGCGCCGCTTCCTCGGCCGTCCACTCCTCGAACTCGGCCGCATGGCGCGCGCAGAAATCGTCGACGTCTTCGGTATGGTCCATTGTGGACGGGCGCCCCCGTCATCGCCCGCTGTGGCTTCGGAACCGGAGGGCGAAAGATTGAGGCGAAAACTCAACGCACACAAATTTAGCGAGCGAAAATAACAGGCTCGGTGTGCGCCGGTGGTTAGTCGAAGTCAGAAAGGCGGGGGCTCCAGGAGGGCATGGTGACTTCGTGGAGTGGGATGGTCAGTGCTCGCTGCTCGCCACCATCGCGATTCATCACGAAAATCCGATAACCCTTCTGCTTTCCTCGTCCCGCGGAGGCGCGGTTGCTCTGAAAGGCGATGAATCGACCATCGGGCGAGAAGGAAGGCTTCTCATTGTCACCTTGATCGAGCGTCAAACGCTCCATTTGGCGACCGTCGGGATTGACGATGAACACGTCGTACCGATCGATCTCACGGTCGTAACCCGCGAAGGCCAGCTTCTTGCCGTCGGGTCTCCACGAGGGCGACGAGTTGTACCAGCCCGCGAACGTGATGCGGGTGTCCTTGCCCGAACCGAGATCGCGCACGAAGATATGCGGATTGCCGAAACGCCCGCTCGCGAACGCTATTTGCGCGCCGTCGGGCGAAAAAGAGGGCTCGACCTCGAGGCCGCTGCCCGAAATGAACTCCTTGCGGTTGGCGCCATCGAGACCGTTCATGGTGAAAATCGCCGTCTTGCCCGAAGCGCTCCCCGAGAACGCCACCATTTTGCCGTCGGGATGCCACGCCGCACCGGAGTTGTTGCCAGGAGAGCGCGTCAGACGGCCGATTTTCCGCGTGACGGTGCTGTAGACGTAGATTTCGGCCTTGCCGTCCTTGAACGAGGTGAAGGTGATCTTCGTCCCGTCGGGCGACCACGACGGGCTCATGTTGATGGAGCCGTTCTTGGTTATCTGCTCGAGCCCCGTGCCATCGAAGTTCACCACGTAGAGCTGCTTGGTTTCGCCGGGCGCCTTAGCGCCCACAAAGGCGATCTTCGTGCTGAAGATTCCGAGTTCGCCGGTGAAGGCCTCCATGCAGAGATCGGCGAAGCGCCGCAGGACCGCGTCCACCTTCGACTTCTCAGTGTCGTTGTATGCCTTGCCGACAAGCTGTTTCTTCTTCTTCACGTCGTAGAGGCGCAGCTGCAGGTTCACACGCCCGGGTTTTGATCCGGGCTCTGCCTTTGCGAGCACGAGGGCCTCGGTGTTGATGCCCGTCCACTCGTCGAAATTCACCGCGCGCGCCGCCGGGTCTTTCGCCAAGAAGCCCGACGCCGGGATGAACTCGAATCCACCGGTGAAGCCTAGGATGTCGGCTAAACGATCGGACCAAGTCTGGGCATCGGAGGCCGCCAAGCCTCCAGCCGCGTTCACGGCGAAGGCGGGGACGGCGATGCGCAGCTTGCGCGCGCCCGCGCGGCCCACGTCGATATAGATGTCGCGATCAACAAGGTTGGCGCCGGCTGGGGTGCCCGGGCTCGCAGCGTCAACAGGGTTTCCGGCCTCACCGACGGGTGCGGATGGTGAGGATGGTGAGGATGGTGAGGATGGTGAAGACGGGTTGGCTGCGGGAGCGGGCGTTGCGCTACCGGCCCCATCGACGGCGGGAACTTGCTGAGCGAGGCTAGCGCCAGGCCCCACCATGGCCACCGACAATGCGAGGCAAAGGAGCGACGACGGGGCGATATGTTTCTTCATGGAGAGGCTCCTTACGGGCGACATGCGTTCGACGCGTTGCTCATGGATTCGCGTCCGACGGCGAGAAGTTGAGGTTCATTTTCTGCCGGGCGCCGAGCTCTTTGGGCATGTCCGGGAAAGGCACCGCGTCCTTCACCGTTTGCTTGGCGAGCTCGTCGTAGTCGGCGTCGCCCGAGCTCTTTGACACTTGGGGTTCGCCGACGAGGCGTCCGAAGGGATTAATGAAGAATTCGATCTCAACGCGCAACTCCGGGTTGAACTGCCGGACCTGGGGCAAGTTCCAGAACCGGCGGATGTGATTGCGTGCCGCCGTGGTGTACTCGCCCTTTACAGTCGCGTCCACCTTGCCGTCGAGGCTCCCCTGCGGGAGAGCGTCGGGCACCGGAGGCACGTCGACGTTCGAGGAAAAGGGAGAGTCAGGAAGATCGGAGGGACGGGGCGCGCGGCCGGTCCCCGGGTCCGCGTGGGTTCCGGCTTGTTCTTCCTTTGCGACGTCGCGCCTCTCGCGCTCCGCCCTACGTGCGAGCTCCTCGGGCGTGAGGGTCTTGATGTTGGGAGGAGGCGTTTCCTTGGTCACCGGCAGAGCTGCTGTGTTGGAATCGGGTGCGACTGCCGTTTCCTTTTGCGGGTCGGGTGCCTTGATTTCCTCGGTGGGAGGCAATGGCATGTTTGGAGCCTCGCTCGGCGCGCTCTCCACGGCGATCTGCTTCGAGAGCTGCGGCAGCTGTTGCTCCGTTTTTGTCGCCTTTTGGTCGGCGGCCGAATCGCCTAGCCGCGCGGGCGAAGAACTCGGAGCGCGCGAGGCGAGATCAAAACCGAAGGCGACCTCCACGACGTTCTCTTCTGGCTCGCCTCGCAAAGGCGTTCCGAGGATCGCGCCGGCACCCACGATGACCCCTGCCACCGCGCCATGGAGCGCGAGGGCGCCCGCCAAATGAGTGACTCCCACGCGTCCGGCACCGCCTTCAGAGGTCTTCCAGCGCTGAGATCGCGCGTCAACGTCGACCAGGGGTTCGCGCCGCACGACGCGCGGGGCGTCGAAGTCGAACGCGACCGCGGGTCCTTGGCGACCACCTTGCGCGAAGAAAGTCATGTTGGCTTCGTCGACCGCGGGGCCCGCGGGTCCGGTCATCGTGTTACGCAAGGTCGCCCTCGACTGGGGTGCCACCGTCATGTCTCTCCCGTCGGACTCCGTCCGGAGGAGGGGAACCCGTGTTCCCCGTGTGTTACTTGCGCGAGGGGCCGCGCGATTCCCCCATCATGCCGATACGGGAGGCGCCCGCGGCCTGAGCGGCGCCCATGGCCTCCATGACTTTGCCGTACGGCACCGTCTTGTCGGCACGAATGTAGACTGAAGCCTCTTTGTCGCTGCCGATGGCGGCTTGGATTTTCGCCACCAGTTCGCCATCCGCTACCGCAATCTTCTGAAGGAAGAACTGGCCCTGTGGCGTCACTGAAAGCACAATGGGATCGCCCGAGAGTTTGAGCGCCTTGGCTTGGCTCTGTGGGAGCTGCACGTTTACGCCCGACACCGCGAAAGGCGCGGTGACCATGAAGATGATGAGCAACACGAGAATGACGTCGACGAAAGGGGTGATGTTGATTTCCGAAATCATCCCCTGCCTGCCGAAAACTCCCCCAGCGCCGCCTTCGCCCGAATCGCCCAGTTGCATGCCCATGGCGGCGTCAAACCTCGCCGACGGAATGAGCGGCCGCTTGGCCACCGTCGGGCTTGCCGACGTTGAAATGGCGCTCGAGGATATTGAGGAAGTCGACGCCGAATCCGTCGAGGAGCACGAGGTGGCGGCGGGCGCGGCTCGCCAGGAGATTGTAGAAGACCACCGCTGGGATGGCCGCGAACAGACCGAGCGCCGTGGCGATGAGCGCCTCGGAGACTCCTGGCGCGACCGCGGCGAGACTCGAACTGCCGCTTTGAGCGATGTCATGGAAAGCGCGGATGATGCCCACCACGGTGCCGAACAAACCGATGAAGGGGCAGGCCGACGCCGAAACCGCGAGGAAGCTCATGTTCTTCGCGAGATGGGACTCCTCCACCCCGCGCGCCTTGCCCAGCGATCGCTTCACGGTATCGAAGGGGACGGTTGAACCGTGTCCGCCCTTCTTGTCGCGCGTCTGGATGACCCGCACCATCTCGTTGTAGCCCGTGCGAAAAATTTCGCGCGCCGGGCTGTATTCGATGTCCTTGGATCGAAGGTGCAATTCCGAGAGGCTCTTGGCCTCCCAGAACGCTTTGAGGAACGCCTCCGACTTCACGTGGAGACGCGAAAGAGTCCTCCAACGTTCCAGGATGACGCCCCAGGTGACGAGCGAAAGGATGACGAGAAGGAGCATCACGGCGATGCCCACGGGGCCACCATGCGTGATGGCCGACAACATACTGAACGACGACGTTTCGGTCATGCGCCACTCTCATGAGCCAGGGGTACGAGATCGCGTTCTACGCAAAGCTTCAGGATCCGTTTTACCACGTCTTCGCGATCGAGTGTGGAGGAGTCGATGAGGACAGCGTCATCGGCGGCCTTCATGGGCGCCACCTCGCGTCCGGCATCGCGCGCGTCGCGTTCGTGGATCTCGCGCAGGATCTCGCCCTCGTCGGGCTCGCGCCCCGAAGCGCGCATCTCCTCCATTCGACGGCGGGCGCGTTCCGTGGGGGAGGCCGTCAGGAACACCTTTAGGGGAGAGTCGGGAAAGACGACCGTGCCCATGTCGCGCCCATCGACCACTGCCCCGTGGCACTCGAGCACCACCTTGCGTTGCACGGGGAGGAGCTTTCGCCGCACAAGTTCATCCTGGGCGACGATGGAAGCTTGCTCAGAAACGAACGGAGTGCGTATCTCGTGGGTAACCTCGCGCTCACCCAAGTAAACACGACCGGAACGCGAATCCTGCCGGTAGCGTTCCGAGAGGAAAGCGACGAAGCGCTCCACGCCACCCTTGTCGGAGGTCGTGGTGCCCGCTTCGTGGAGCATGAGAGCCAGCGTTCGGTAGATGGCGCCGGTGGTGACGTACTGCCACCCCAAGCGCATGGCGATGACGCGCGACACGGTGCTCTTCCCAGAGCCCGCGGGGCCATCAATGGTCACGACCTTCACGGCCGCGCTTTCGTCGTCGTCGGGGGGCAGGGGCTTCCAGCCGCCCGACGAAGCGTCGGGACTTTTGTGCATGGGCGATCTTTCGGATTGCACGCCGCGGGGGCGTATTGGCGCCTGCCCGCGTAATGGGCTCATAGGGGATGCCCAACAGCATACGGGCGGTTGGGGGCCATGGCAAAAAAGACCTGCGTCGTGAGACACAAGTTTGGGAAACCAACTACTCGCAACCCACACTCGGCACAGGGGGCAGCTGAGCCGCGACTTCCGCAACCAACGACCACGAAGTCCCTGTTTCGCACAGGGCAAAGGTCGACTCGGGAGTCAGGGCGCTCCAAGGGGTGCAAAGGTAACGCAGTCCGCTTTAGCGCGCCACGTCTTCCCAGCGCTTGTCCCAACCCTTTACCGGTGGCTCCTCGCGGCGGAAGGGCGATACGGGTTCGAGGGTTTGGACAGGACCCATGCGTTCGAATTTCTCAGCACGTTGTCGGCGCAACTGCGCAGGCGACAGGCGCTTGAGCTCGAGCAGGTGCTTTTCCAGTGCGTCGCCTATGTTTTCGATGGCCGCCTTAGGATGCCAGTGCGCTCCGCCGAGCGGCTCGGGCACGATCTCGTCGATGACCTCGAGCTGGAGGGCGTGCTGAGCCGTGATGCCTAGAGCCTCCGCTGCGCGCGCCGCCTGGGAGCCGTCTTTCCACAAAATGGATGCGCACCCTTCGGGCGAGATAACGCTGTAGGTTGCCAACTGCATCATGAGCAGGCGATTACCCACACCAATGGCCAACGCGCCTCCAGACCCGCCTTCGCCCACCACGAGCGACACGATGGGCACGCCGAGCTTAAACATGACCATGATGTTTTTGGCGATGGCCTCGCTCTGCCCGCGCTCCTCAGCGTCGATACCAGGATAGGCGCCGGGGGTGTCGATGAAAGTCAAAATGGGGAGGTGGAAGCGCTCGGCCAGCGACATAAGGCGCAGAGCCTTCCTGTAGCCTTCCGGTTTGGGCATGCCGAAATTGCGCTTCATGTTTTCTTTGGTGCCGCGCCCCTTTTGGTGCCCCACGACCACGACACGTTGGCCTCGGAAGTTCGCAAGGCCTCCGACGATAGCATTGTCGTTCATAAAGTTGCGATCGCCTTGCAGCTCCATGAAGTCGGTGCACAGTTGCTCCACGATGTCGAGCGTGTAGGGGCGGTGCGGGTGGCGCGAGAGCTGGGTGACCTCGTAAGGGGTGAGCTTCGAGAAGATTTCGAGCGCCAGGCTCTCGAACTGTTGCTCGAGGATGCGGATTTCCTCGGCCAGTTCGCCGTTCTCGCGCGCGCCGCTCTTGAGGCTTCGCGGGCCATCGTTCACACTCGCCTGCCGGGCACTCACGCGGAGCTCGGCGATGCGGTTGGAGAGTTCGAGCAGGGGCTTCTCGAGGGGGAGGACTTCCATGTGTGGCTCTCCGGACGGCTTCGGGCTGCTTTGAAGAGCGTTAGTGGTAACAAAAGGATGGCGACGTGGCAAAGGACGACGGGAATACGGGCGCCAGGGGATCGGAGGGATCGGGGGGGCCGAAGCGCGGCGAAGTGCGGCGCGGCATGGAGGATCTCGTCGTCGATACCACAGGCATCTCGTGGGTCGACGGCCAAGGGGGAAACCTCTACTACCGGGGCATCGCCATCGCGGAACTCGCCGCGCACGCGACCTTCGAGGAGACGGCCTACCTCCTCCTCGTAGGGAGACTCCCGAACCGATCACAGCTCGAGGCGTTCACCTGGAAGCTGCGCGCACTGGCCTTCACGCCCGAAAAAGTCCTGCGAATCCTCCAGGAACTTCCGCGCACCACCCAGCCGTTGGCGGCGTTGCAGACCGCGTTGGCCGCGTTGGCCTGCGTCGACCCCGGCGAACGCTACTCCAAGGAGGAGAGCCTCCTCGAAAAGGCCATGCGCATCGTCGCGCAAACGCCCGTGCTCTTGGGAGCCGCCTATCGTCATCACCGCGGCGTGCCCATCGTGGCGCCCCGTAACGATCTCAACCACGCCGAAAACTTCATGTACATGCTCACTGGGCGCATCCCGAGCAAGCGCCAAGCGCGCGTCATGGAGACGGCCCTCATCCTTCAAATGGATCACGGTTTCAACTCGTCGACCTTCACGGCACGCGCCGTGGCCTCCACCCTGACGAATATGTACGCCGCTACGAGCGCTGCGGTGGGCGCGCTCTCTGGACCCTTGCACGGCGGGGCGAGCGAAGCCGTGGTCGACATGCTCAATGAGGCCCGCGCAAGCGGCGACGTGGATGCTTACACCATCGGCTTGCTGGCCTCCGGCGGCAAGATTATGGGCATGGGGCATCGCGTCTACCGCGCGGTGGATCCAAGGGCGCGCATCCTCGAGAGCCTGCTTTGCGAAATGGCGCGCGGCGACGAACGTGATTGCGGGAATGTGCCGAAGGCGCGAGAGGACGATGACTTCGGGGCCCTCAAGCGCATCGAATCGGTGGCGACCAAGTACTTTGCCGACCGCGGCAAGCCTATCTTCGTCAACGTCGATTTTTGGAGCGGTGCGCTCTATGGCACGTTAGGGATCCAGAAGATCCTGTATCCCGCCATCTTCGCCGCCGCGCGCATCTGCGGGTGGACTTCACACATCCTCGAGCTCCGCCAGGACAATCGCCTCTACCGTCCGAAATCGCAGTACATCGGCGAGCTCGGCGTGCCCTACGTCCTTCTCGACGAGCGGGGTTGAGTTCCATGGGACTGCCCAACCCCCTTCTTGCCATCTACGAACGCGGATTGCGGATCCTGTTCGTCTGTGCGCGCGCCGCGTCTGTGTTCATCATGCCAAGTTCCAAGGCGCGACGGTTCCTTGAACTGCGCGGCGACGTGCATTTGGACGCCACTCTCGAGCGCTTGGCGGATCTGCCCGCGTTGCCCGAAGGCGGCGCGGGGCGCATTTGGTTCCATGTCGCGAGCGCGGGCGAACTCGAACAGGCCGTCCCCGTGGCGCGCGACCTCCACGCGCGCCACGGCGTGCGCTTCGTGGTGTCGTATTTTTCCCCTTCCACGGAACCCTTCCTCGAAAATTTCCCCGCGCTCGACGCCTCGTTCGGATTGCCTCTCGACGCGCGCACCTCCCATGCCGCCTTGCTCGCGGCCTTGAAGGCGCGCGGTCCGCTCAGGCATTTGGCTTTCGTGCGTTACGACCTTTGGCCGGGACTCCTGCGCGCGGCCAAGGACGGGGGCGTGCGCGTTTCACTCCTCGCCGCCACGACGCGCGGCACGCGCGGTGGCATTTTTGGGGCTCTGAGCGGCTTACGGCGGAGGTTCGTCCATGGCGAGCTCGATGCGGTGTTCACTGTGGACTCCATCGATGTCGCCCCCCTGGCTGCGAGCGCCCCTCGAGCCGTCGTGGTGCACGCGGGCGATCCCAAGTGGGCACGAGCCAAGGAGCGCGCCGAAGCCCTCCGCACCAGGGGCCTCTCGACCCGCCTCGGTGCCCTCTCTTCGCTCTGCCGCGAATTCCAGGCCAGGGGCGGAAAAGTGTTCGTCTTTGGAAGCCCGCACGCCGAGGAACATGGGGTGGCATTGCGCTGCGCGAGCCTCGAAGGCGCCCTCGTGGTTTACGTGCCTCACGACGTTGCGCCGGCGTCACTCGCACAGCTCGAAGCCGAAATCACCGCTCAAGGCCTGCAGCCGGCCCGCTGCCATGGGCTCACCCGCATCGAGGCACCCCTTCCCGACATCATCGTCGTCGACGTTATGGGGCTCTTGGCAGAAATCTACTCCCTCGCCGACGCAGCCATCGTAGGCGGCGGCTTCGACGGGCAGGTCCACAATACGCTCGAACCTGCAGCACATCCTGTCGCCGTGCTCATGGGCTCGTCGCTCACCCGAGCTCCCGAGGCTCAACAACTCGTCGCTTCGGGCGCGGCTCAGGCCTTCGACTCGCCTGAAGCGATGTTCCAATTCCTTTCCGCTTGCGTTAGGATTGGGGTCGCCTCGGATGAGGGCGTTTCTCCGCGCCCAGCCCAAAGGCAGCTAGTGGAGTTGCGTCGCCGTTCCTTGGAGTTGTTCAAGTGCGTCCCGGCCACAAGTGAGGTTGTTTCGAAAACGCTCTTTTCCTGAGCTTTTCTGCAAGTCGCCTGACTTATGTTCGGATTCCAAGCATTCAGGAAAAGCGGAACAACACACCATGGTCTCAAAACAGCTCATCATCAATTGCACTGCCTTCGAGACACGCGTCGCGCTCATCGAAGGGGGTCA
>JBIKVI010000077.1:0-16335 GCA_044356935.1 Silvanigrellaceae bacterium
CGCCCAGGAGGACATCACGCCACCGATCTGCCGATACTCCTCGCGGGCGGGGGAGCCGGCTCCCTCAGTACTGGACGCATCGTCGACTACTCGACGTCCGGAAGCTCGACGGCCGGAGGAATCCGCGGCGACGGAGCGTCTCTCAACGACCTCTACCTCACGCTCGCACGCCTCTGGATTCCAGGCCTCGCAGGTTTTGGCGATCCCGAGATGCACCTCAAGGGCGCGCTTTCGGGCCTCGTGAAAACCTAGCGACCCCACGGCTTCCCCCCTCCCCCCGCTGCACGATCTTCCGATCGGCGCCCTGGCACGCGGCAGCTTGCGCCGACGTCGCGTCCGCTCCCGTGACGCACCATGGAAGGGAACAGTCCGGGCGAAAAGGGAACAAGGGGCATGGCGCAAGCGAGGCTTCCGAGCGTGGCGGCGGGACCGACAAACGTCGGCGGCGCAGCCGTGGCCCAGGAGGGAGGCCTCGCAGGGCTCGGGCGAAACCCCGAGCTGCTCATGGGCCTCGCCGTGCTAGGAATCCTCGCCGCGCTGTTCGTACCCATTCCCACGGTGCTGCTCGATATCCTGCTCGCGCTTTCCATCGCAAGCTCGGTGACCATCCTCCTCGTGGCCATCTACATCAAGCGAGCCCTCGACTTCGCGGCCTTCCCTACTGTCCTGCTGCTCTCAACTTTGTTCCGGCTCGGCCTCACAGTGGCTTCGTCGGTCAACGTTCTCAAACACGGCGCCGATGGCGAAGGAGAGGTGAGCGGCCTCATCCACGCTTTCGGCCACGTCCTCATCGGTGGCAACTTCGTCATCGGCCTCGTGGCGTTCGCGCTCATCACAGCGCTCAACTTCATGGTCGTCACCAAGGGTACAGGTCGCGCTGCGGAAGTGGCAGCCCGCTTCACCCTCGATGCAATGCCCGGCAAGCAGATGGCCATCGACGCGGAGCTCAACTCAGGGCACATCAACGCTGAAGAGGCGCGCCGCCGACGCAAGCTCGTGGAGCGCGAGGCGGACTTCTACGGGACCATGGACGGTGCGTCGAAATTCGTGCGCGGGGAATCCATCCTCGCCATGATCACCATCGCCATCAACCTCATCGTGGGTTTCATCATCGGCGTGGTGCAGCACGGCATGAGCGCCGCCGACGCCGCCAAGACGTTCACGCTCCTCTCCGTGGGCGATGGCATCGTGGGCGCCATCCCGACGCTCATGATCTCCGCTGCCGCGGGCATCATCGTCACGCGCAACTCCAGCGAAGGATCCCTCGGGGGCGAAATCGCGTCGCAGTTCCGTGTGCACCCCATGGCTTTCAACATACCGGCTGGCATGTTGCTGCTCCTAGCTCTCATCCCTGGCTTCCCGAAGCTCGCGTTCTTGACGCTCTCGGCCGCGCTCTTCCTCTTGGGCAACCGCGCCGCAAAGAAGATGCGCGACGACAGCGCCGCCGAGGCCGGCAAGACCGAGGAAGGCGAGAAGAAACAGTCGGAGAAGGACGAGAACAACCTCGACAACCTCATGAAGGTGGACATCCTCTCGGTGGAGGTAGGTCACGGTCTCGTGCACCTCATCGATCCCAGCCAGGACGGCGAAGTCGTCGATCGCATCCAGAGCATCCGCAAGCAGTTCGCGCAGGAACTCGGGATCGTGGTCCCGCAGGTCCAGCTACGCGACAACCTCCAGCTCGAGCCCGGCCAGTACCAGATTTCCCTCAAGGGGAACCCTGTTTCCACCGGCACTCTCATGGTCGATTATTTCCTCGCCATGGACCCCGGCAACGTCGAGATGCCCATCCACGGCGAGCCGACCAGCGACCCGGTCTACGGGCTACCCGCTATTTGGGTGCACAAGCGCGAGAAGGACGAGGCCGTGTTCCGTGGATACACGGTGGTCAACTGCGCCACCGTCATCGCCACGCACATCACCAAGGCGCTGCGGCAGTTCTCATCCGAGCTCCTCACGCGGCAAGACGTCCAGTACCTCGTCGACAAGCTTAAGGAAACGAACCCGAAGGTGGTGGAGGAAGTCCTCCATCCCGAGCGTCTCACCCTGGGCGACGTGGTCAAGGTGTTCCAGAACCTGCTGCGCGAGGACGTGCCGGTGCGCGACATCCTCTCGCTCTTCGAGTGCCTCGCCGACCACTGCCGGCAGAACAGGAACACAGACGTGCTCGCCGAGCAGTGCCGCAAGGCCCTCGGGCGAACCATCGTCTCCAAGTACCTCTCGGAGGGCAAGGAACTCATGGTTGTTACCTTTGATCGCGTGGTCGAGGACAAGATCCTCGGCGGCCTCACAACGATGGACAACGGGACGACGTTCCTCGACCTCGATGCGCGCACCGCGCAGGAGGTGCTCGCCAAGCTCATGCAGGGCGCGCGCGCCTTTGAGCCCGAGGGGACCCAACCGTGTGTCGTGCTGCCCGCCCGCTTGAGGCGCGCGTTCTGGACGTTCGTACAGCCCTATATGCCCGAGCTCGCCGTCCTCGCCTACGACGAGGTCCCGGCCGGAGTGAAGGTCCGCAATCTGCAAGTCATCGCCTAAGCAACACGGGGAAGCCATGGAAGTCAGAAAATTCGAAGCCTTCTCCATGAACGACGCAATCAAGCTCGTGAAGAAAGAGCTCGGTCGCGACGCGGTTATCCTCTCCACCCGCGAGAAGGAGACGCTCGCCGTCGACGGGGGAGACCGACGTCTGCGCGTCGTGGAGGTCGTCGCCGCAGCCGCCTCGTCGCTCTCCGCGGGCGACGAGGAACGTTACGCGGGACACCGCGTGAGCGCCTCAGTCGGTGGCGAGCTCCCAAGGCGCAGTCCCGTCATCCCACCGGGCGACGTCGCAAAGGGCGCGCGCACTGTGGACTTCCCCCGCGTTGGCCGCCCAAGCGATACCGTGGTGGTCAAGGGCTCCCCAACCCTCGCGGGCGTGGCGCCTCAGACGCGCCAAAACTCGCGCGCGGCCGGTCCGAACCCCGGCGTCTCCCAAACGGGGTCACAGGAACGGCTTCAAGGGAGGTCACAAGAAAGGTTACAAGAAAGGCCACAAGAGAGGCTACAAGCGGGGAACCAATCCTTACAGGGCCCCAACGCCGGCACCAGTGGGTCGTCGTTCGCGGGTCTAGGGGATGACGCGCGCGACGTGCGCGAGGAAATTGCCCGCGTGCGGCGCGACCTCGAGTCGCTCCCCCAGGTGCAAGTGGGCGAGCAGCTCCAAGAGGTCAAGGTTCTGTTGCACGAACTCATGCGCGCGCGGGCGCGCGACGGCGAGAGCGGCCTTCACGAGTACCAGGCCGACATCAGCGTCCGGCTGCGCGCGGCGGGCGTCAAGGAATCCATCATCTCCGACACTATGCAGACCGTCTCGGGGGTTCCCGCTCCCAGGTACGATGGCGTGCCTCTCTCGGGCGCCAAGCTCCGCGAGTTCTACCTCGCCGAAACCATCAAGGTGCTCTTCCGCGGGCTTGCGGTAACGGGCCACTTCAAGTTCGACCGTTCCAGGCCGTCGGTGGCTTGCCTCGTGGGCCCGACCGGCGTGGGCAAGACGACGACCATCGCCAAGCTCGCCGCTCGTCTCAAGCTCACCGACGGGCGCAAAGTAACGCTGGTGTCCATGGATACCTTTCGCATCGGAGGGGCCGATCAGCTGCGCGTCTACGCCAAGATCCTCGATTGCCCCTTCGCGGAGGTCTCGGAGCCCCACGAGCTCGTCGATCTCGTCGCGCGCCAACCCGAGGGTCAGGTGGTCTTGGTCGATACCGCGGGCCGCAACGCGCGACACGAGGCTCAGATGGAGGGCCTCGCGCGCATCACCACCCTCGACGTGCCTGTGGCAGTTCACCTCGTGCTCGCCGCCACCATGAAGCAGCGTGACCTCGACGAAAACATGAAGGCTTACCGCTCACTCTCGCCCGAGAGCCTCCTGTTCACCAAGCTCGACGAGAGCTGGAGCTACGGCGAAATCCTCAACTGCTCCGTCGGCGCCCGCGCACCCCTCTCCTATTTCACCACCGGGCAGAAAGTGCCCGAGGATCTCGAGCCGGCCACCAAGGAGCGCGTCGTCGAACGCCTGTTCCGTCTTTGAAACACCAATCAATCTTCGCGGAGGAAACCTTGTTCGATCAGGCGAGCACACTACGGCGGCTCATGCGCGAGACACGTCCCGCGGCCACCACCGAATCCCCCCTTCCAAGCCCCGTCATTTCCCGCGTCCCGCGAGTGATGGCCGTCACCGGGGGGAAAGGGGGCGTCGGCAAAACTTTGACCACGGCAAACCTCGGACTGTGTTTTGCCAACCTCGGGATGCGACCATTGCTCATAGACGGTGATTTTGGCCTGGCGAACCTCGACGTGGTGATGGGCGTGCGCGTGCGCCACACCATCGACGACGTCCTCGCGGGCGAGCAGGAGCTATCGAGCGTGGTCGTACGTGGGCCTCAGGGCGTGGACATACTTCCCGCGAGTAGCGGAGTCCTCAAGGTGCCGGAACTCGGCCCCGTGCAGAAGCTTGCCCTGCTCGACGCCATCGACGCGCTCGACGAGGAGTACGATATCGTGCTCATCGACACGCCAGCGGGAGTGTCACGCAGCGTGCAGGCGTGGACGAGCGCGAGCGCGGAGGTCATCCTCGTGGCCACACCCGAGCCCACGAGTCTCGCCGACGCCTATGCCACCATGAAGATACTCAACCAAACCACTCGGGAGACGAGCTTCCGCCTCGTGGTCAACATGGCCCGCGACGAAGAGGAGGCGCTCCGCGTTTACGAGCGCCTCTCCTCTCTGGCGGAGGAGTACCTAAGCGTGCGCGTTGGTTACCTTGGTTGCGTCGTTTTCGACGAGGCCATGCGGCAGGCGGTGCGCGAGCGTTCGCCTTGCGTGCAGCGTTACCCCTTCTCGCGCGCCTCGGCGAACCTCCGCGAGATGGCTCGGCAGATTGCTTGCGAACCACGTGAGGGCGCCTCGAAGGGGACAGCACAGTTCTTCTGGCGGCGCATGCTCCAGAGCGGTGAGGGCTCAGGGGAACGGGCCTACGGTTGATCGGGACGGAAGAATCAAGGCGGGACGTTGGGGTGGCACGGTGACCCTGGAGGAACGATGAGCGCAGCGGAAAAGATGAACAAAAAGAAGCCCGCCGACGGTGAGAAGGCGAGCAAGGCGTCCACGGGCGCCAAGAAGGCATCCTCACAGGGCGCCGTGTCCGCCGTCGCCTCCGCAAAGGTAACGTCCGTCAACGCGTCCCGCGCGTCAGGCAACGCCGGCGCGCAAGGTAAGTCGGGGGCCGCCGCCGGGGCCGCCGCCGGGTCTGCGGCCGGGTCCGGCGCTGGGTCCGCTGCGGGAGGAAAAGGCCAATCGCTTCCGCAAAAGCGCCAGCCCCAAACCATGTCACGTGCGCTCCCCCTCACCAACGACCCGATGCGCAATCAGGTCATCATGGACTACGCGCCGCTCATCAAGTACATCGCCCAGAAGATTGCGGCGCGTTTGCCTTCCAACATCGATCTCGATGACCTCTTCTCCGCGGGCGTCATCGGGCTCATGGACGCCATCGACAAGTACGACCCTTCGCGCGACAACAAATTCAAGACCTACGCCGAATTCCGCATCCGTGGCGGCATCCTCGACGAGCTGCGCAACCAGGATTGGGTCCCTCGTTCCGTTCGCGAGAGCAACAAAAAGGAGGAGCGTGCGCGCATCGAGCTCGAACACCGGTTCGGTCGCCCCCCCACCGACAAGGAGGTCGCGGAGTTCCTCGAGATGCCGCTCGACGAGTTCCACGAACGCACGGGCAGAACGCGCGTCTCCATGCTCTCTCTCGAGGAGCTCGGCGGCGCGGCCGCGAGCGACAAGAAGTCGCTCCTCGAATGCCTCGAGAACCCCAACTCGAAGAATCCCTTCACGCAACTCAAAGCCAAGGGCGTGCGCGAACTCATCATGAAGACCGTCGAGGAGCTTCCCGAAAAGCAGAAGCTCGTGCTGTCGCTCTATTACTATGAGGACCTCAACCTCAAGGAAATCGGCCGCATCCTCGACGTAACGGAATCGCGCGTGTCGCAGCTCCATACGCAGGCCGTCCAAAAAATGCGCAGCAAGTTAAAGAACCTCTTGCAGGAGTAAGGCCATGCCGCTTCCGCCACCCGGTATCAGCATCCTCATCGTCGATGACTTCCCGACTATGCGCAAGATAGTCAAGCAAGTCCTCAAGCAGCTCGGCTATTCTAATGTCCAGGAGGCCGAGGACGGGGCGCTAGGCCTGGCCACGCTCAAGCGCGACTCTTCAATTCAGTTCGTGGTGAGCGACTGGAACATGCCGAACATGACGGGCATCGAGCTCCTCAAGTCGGTGCGTGCCGACCCGAAGCTCAAGCACCTCCCGTTCCTTATGGTGACCGCCGAGGCGGACAAAGAAAACATCGTCGAGGCCGTCAAGAGCGGAGTCTCCGGCTACATCGTTAAGCCCTTCAACGCGGCGACCATGAAGGAAAAGCTCGAGAAGATTTTCGCCACCAAGAAATGACGTCCACGAAACAAGGCTTTGAGGGGGCAATAGCGATGGCTATCGGCGGAAACGAAATCGGCAATCCGATCGGCGGCTCGGGCGACATCGAGGACGATGGCGCGACGGTGGGTCCCGCTCAAGGTTCCGGGCACCTCGGCGCCTCGGCGGTTGTGACTCCCCTCACTCTCAGGCTCGTGGCGAAGCGCATCCCCATCCGCTTCGCGGAGTACCGTATTTCGACGAATCCCCAGAAGATGGTCCAGGGCGAGTGCTCCGGAGTTTCCAATCTCGGCATCCAGTTCGGCTCCGCCGTCCCCTTCCCGAAGTCCGCGCTCATGCGCATCTGGATGGAGATGCCCGACTACTGGGCCCGAAAGGCGCGCCACGTCGGCTACCGCCACACCGAAGCGCCCACATACTTCCAGCTCCTCGCCCGGGTCACAAACTGTGAGGAAACCGGCAAAAGGAACGCGAAGTACCAAATCCTCTGCCAAACGGTGAATCTCGACCCAATCGACGAGGTGGTCTTGTGCGATTACCTCGGCCTGCAACCCAACCACGCGCAGGGAGCATGATCCGACCATGAATCTGCTCGCCGTCGTTGCATCCTTGGGCGCCCTGTTCCTCCTGCTCGAGGTGATGTTCTTCCTCTACTGTTTCCGTTGGCTCTCCGCGGGCAAGAGACAGAGGGAACGTGAACTCGGCCGCCTCGATGCCGAGCGGGCAGAACTCCTCGAGCTCCAGGCCGCCCTGGCTGTCGACGTCCGTGAGGCGAAACGGATGTCGGAGGAGACCCTAGGCAAGCTGACGCGCTTGGGAGCGGAGGCCGGTGCCGAATGGCGCGACATGATGGAACGCATCGACACGTGCCTCGCCGACGTCGAGACGCGTTCGCGGGAGCTCACCGCAGAGGGTCTCTCCCAACTCCAACGCGGCCGCCTTACCCTCGAGAAGGCCGTCATGGATGCGCGCGGCGCGCAAGGAGCCATCGACGAGCGCCTGCAGAAGGCACGCGCCCTGCTGCGCTTTTTCGACAAGAACGTCCACACCGACGAGATCGTCAAAGAACTGCAGGCGGAGAAGTACGAGACAGCGCGTAGAATGCTGGCGGAGGGCCAGGAGACGATGGCGATCTGCAGGAAACTCGGGTTGACCCAGGGCGAAGTGGCCCTCCTGTCCTTCGTGAAGTGATGACGCGAGGGGTTTCTTCGATGCTCGTGAACGCTCTCCAGCGATGGTTGTTCCCTTGCCTGCTCGGCGTGGCCGGAGTGGCCGCACTCGCTCCTGTCCCCGGTTTCGCCCAGGGCGACGATGCTCCTCAGCAGGTTCCACCGGCCGAAATCCCCTCCGAGAACGCCCCTGGCGCACGGGTCCAGACCCGCGAGAAAAAAGTCCAGAAGGATGGCGAAACCGTGTTGCTGCGCGAGAAGGTCATTACCCAAGACAATTCCGTGGGCACGGGCGTAGCGCTGTTCCTCGGACTAGATTTGGGCTTCATAAAGAGCGTCACGGAGCTTGGCGAGGTGGAAACCGACAAGCAGGGCACGCAGGTGGGTGGCCGTTTGGTGGGTTCTGTTTACCCCGAGCACTGGGTGTTCGACCTTGGCCTCGGCTGGTTCTACAGCTCCATCAGCGGTCAGGAACGCCTTATCGACCCGGCTACCGGACAACGCGACGCCGAGTTGAGCGACGTCAAGGTCATCACCTACGCCGCTTTCGCGGAGCTCGCCGCGCGGTACCGCCTGACACGCAATTGGCAGTTGGGGCTCGCCGTCGACGCGCTGTTCGGCGAGGACCTCTCCTTCTCCTCCGAGCAGAATCCCAAGGCGGTCACCGGACTCGTGGGAGTGCAGCTCTTTTACGGGGTGCCTGAGAAGACAGCCGACATCCGCTGGGGCATCTCCGGCTTCACGGACATCAACGTGGCCGACCGCCAGCTCTACTGGGTACTCCTTTCGGTGCAGCTCGGCCTCCCGCTGGTCAAGCCCGACACCATTTACCGCGAGAAGTCTCTGGTCTCCACCCGCGAAAAGGTGGAGCGCGAGGAGGTCAAAAAGTTCGTACCGAAAGTCGTCGTCAAGGACGTCGTGAAGTTCGTCCTCCACCGCGACACCTTGCGCTTCGCGCCTCGGCGCGCCGTCCTCGGGCCCGAGAATCAGCGCTTCATGCTCGAACTCGCCCAGACTCTCAAGAGCGTCGACTACGTTTGGGAAGGAATCACCGTGGAAGGGCACGTCGGGCCCGACGCCATGGGCGCGGGCAACGAGAACATGAACCTGCGCCTCTCCGCGGCGCGCGCCGCGGCTGTGCGCAACGCCATCGTCGCCGCCGGCGTCCCCACCTCTGTGGCCAAGTCTCGAGGATTCGGTTCGACGCGCCCCTACGACTCCCTCGATGCCACGAGCGAACTCAACGAACGCATCGAACTCTCGTTCACGGGAGTCACGAACGCAGGGCGCCTCAACAACGCGCTGAGCGATCTGCAGAAGCGCAAGTTGAAACCCGAGACCTGCACCGCCCAGGGGTGCAAATGACGAACGTCGGCATTCTCCGATGGACCTCCCTTGCCCTCCTGCTCGCAGGCGCCTTGCCCGCCTTTGCCCAACTTCCCAACTCGGGCAGGCAAGTTCCAGGCAGCACGGCTGGCGGCTCGCGAGCGACGCAGTCGACCACCGAACGGACCAATGCAGCGCCCGTCATCCGCGGTGAGCGCGAGGAAACCCGGGACGTGGCGAACTACGCCTCCGACGAAACCATCAAGGACGAGTCGCGACCCACGGGCACGGGCGTCTCCATTTACCTCGGCCTCGACCTGGGCATCGCGCAAGTTCTCTCGCATCAAAAGGAAACGGAGTCCGACAAGTTCGGGTACCACTTCGCAGGCAAGGGCCTCCTGACCCTCTTCACCAACGACATCCTTCTCGACCTCGGCGGCGGGCTGGCCTACAACCAGGTTTCGGGCGACCGAGATGTGGAGGAGCTCTCCGACGGGAGCCGCAGCGAGATAGCCAATCCGAGCATCACGACGACGTCGGCCTTCCTGGAGTTCAGCCCGCGCTTGCGCCTGGGCGACAACGTGCAGATCGGGCCCATCGGTCAAGCCTACGTGGGCACCGATTCGAGCTTCGCCCTGCCAGGCGCCCAGGAACGTAACGCGGTTTTCGCCGGTGTCGCGCTGCTATGGGACGGTGGCAACGACGTCCTTTGGCGGGCGGGAGTGCAAGCGTTCACCGACGTGAACCTCCACGAACGCGACGTCTACCTCGGCATGCTCACGCTCCAGGTGGGCCTACCCATCGTCAAGCAGAAGACAATCGTGCGAGACCGCCGTTACCTCTCCGTCAAGGAGAACGTTCGCACCCAGCAGGTGGAGCGCAAAGTAGACCGCATCGTCATCAAGGAGAACGTGCGGTTCCTCTTCGAGGAGCAGATCATCAACTTCGAGTTCGACAGGTCTATTCTCTCGCGTCGTTCGGAGTATTTCCTTTCCGAGCTCGCGAGGTTCCTCGTCGCGAACCCAGGCATTTTCGAGAACGTCGTCGTTGAAGGCCACACAGACACGCGCGGTTCTCACGAGTACAATATGAAGCTCTCCGACGACCGCGCGGCCTCCGTGCGCCTCGCCCTCCAGAAGAACGGCGTTTCGCCCGGGCGCATCCGCTCCCAGGGCTTCGGGTTCACCCGCCAAATCGATCCCAACTCCACCGAGCTCGCCCACGCGCGCAACCGCCGTGTGGAGATGGCCTTCGGCGGCGTTCGCGACCCCAACAAGCTCCGCGAGGCCATCAACCGGATCAAGGATCAGGTGAGGGTCATGCCCCGCTGAGCCTTTCCAGGTGCGCCTCGCTTCCGCGCCGCGCTCGGCTCGACGCGCTCGGCTCGACGCGCTCAACTCCCCGGTAAAAAAGGCCGATACGCCCCTAGGAATGCGTCGCGACGCGCGGAGGCGAAGCCGGAACGTGAAACATTTGGGATTGTTGAGAAATCTGACGGGGCGCTGCCTTGTCTCTGTTGTCTCCCTCGGTGCCCTCCTCGGGGCGGCGTTAGGCTCCACGTCGTGCGGCAAGCAAGGGGAAGAGGAAACGACCGAAGTCCGGGAGGGCGGCTCCGGAAACAAACGAGTCACGTTAGGCTCCCGGACGTTCACATCCCGCGAGCTCTCTACCGCCGAGCGTGTTGCCGCAGGCGGGGGGGCCTCCGGGTCAGGTGGCGGCGGCACGGCGGACTGGGGAACATTCACCGCCGGTCCCACCCCCACCCCATGGGAACCGCGGGCGGTGTGGAAGGCCCTCGACACCCATTGCTTCGAGTGCCATTTCAATTGGCGAGAGCTCGACTCCTCGCTCCTGCGGCGCGACGAGTCGGGCCGTTACGTTTACATCGAACCCATGCGAAGACGCATCCTCGCTGACAACCTTCGGTCGCGCGAGAATCCCATGCCCCCGGCAGGGCGCGTGCCCGATTACCGGACGTTCAAGACAACCCCCGATGGCTTGGTGTTGCTCGCCTGGCTCGACGCCAAAGCCGCCGAACCCTTGCCCGGGACGCAGCCTCCTGCCGCGTCTTCCCCGACGCCCACGGTCGATCCGACCCTCCCGAGCACGCCCACGCCCACGCCAACGGCGACTCCCTCGGAATCGGCATACACGTGGACGGCGGATATCCAGGCCATCGTGAACGCCTCTTGCGTCACCGGCTGCCACTCCTCGGCCGGCGGCTCCTCGAAAGCGGACATGCCCTTCCAAACCAGGGAGCAGGTCAAAGAAGAGAAGATTGCCATCGACTATGCAGTCACCCAAGGGACGATGCCCAAGGCAAGTCGCTCCATCAGCCCGACCGACAAGGCCAAGTTGCTCGACTACGTGCGTTACTCTTCCGAGATGAGGTGACACTGAGGACTTAAGGCCCAGGACCTAGCCCCTAAGCCCTCGGACACATGCCTCAGGGCGTTAGGCGGAGAACCGCCACGTCATCCCCTCTTGAGTTTTACGTACTGCAGTTGACCGGCCATCTTGTTTTCCACGCCCATCTTCTCGGCGAGGAACTCGGCAACACCCAACTGCCAGTCGCCTGAGCTCGTAGCGCGATTCCCCTTCATCGACGCGCCCGCATCGCTCACTAGGCCCTCCCCATCCCAGCGGACCCACGTCGACATGTCGTTGGGATCCACGAGCGCCCCGGGGGCGCGCACCAGGGTGTTGCTCGCCTGATTCATGAGGTTCCGGTTCGCATAAAGGTGATCGGTGAGCATGCCCGCGCCCGCCGGCGCGAGAACCATGCCGAAGCCGACGTGATCGTCTCCGAGTTTCTCGTTGCGCCCGCCCTCAGACAGGACGACCACGACGACGTTGCGTTTTTGCGCCACCACTTTAGCCAAAATGTTGAGACCCACCGCGAGCTGTCGCATGCCCTCCACATAGGTGTAGCACTTCACGCCATCGGCCCCGCCACCGAAGAAGGGCGCGTCGAGGTTGTTGCCGTCGAGATCCGAGTTGTTGAGGAACAGCGAGAAGTTCCTGATGGGACGTCCGTCGAGCTGCAATGCGCGGGCGGTGTAGGCGCACTGCGCGACGAACTCCTGGCGCGCCACGGTGGCGGGAACGTCGGCCTTGCCGCCGCTTTGCAAGCTGCCGCTCTCCGCGCCCACCCCCGTCTGCGCGGTGGACTCGAGGGCTCCGATGCGCTTGAGATCCACGAGGGCTTGAGCGAGCAATGCCTTGCTGTCAATCATGGCCCGGCGCAATTGGGGATCGCGCTCGACGAGCTTGTCGAAACGCACCGTGAGGCTCTCGTCGAAAGGCGCATCGTCGCCGTATCCTCCGCCGAGCGACTGCTCGATGATCTGCACGAGTTGCTGGACGGGTCTTCCGCGGGCCACCGGGGTCTCCACGCCGGGAGAGTCGCCAAGAACGACGTTGACGTCGAACGAGCCCTCGGCCTTATCGTACACATCGCCCATCATGAACGAGGTCACGCCCAGGGGGCTGTTGATGATCCCGTACTTCTCCACGAAATGCGCGAGGTCGCCCTCGTTCTGACGCAGCCGGAAATTAAGCAGCGAATGGTTCTTCGTAGTGAACTCCTGCACCAGATGGAGGCCGGCCTGCAGGGCCACCTCATCGGGAGGAGGGAACGGCCCCGCTCCTGGGAAGATCGTGGCCGCGTCGAGCGCGGGCACGCCGGCTGCGCTGAGGGAGTCGCTCTTTCCCTCTTGGAGCATTCGGGCGAACCATTGGTTGAATCGTAACTCACGGAAACGCGGGATGTCGGACAATCGGTCGACTCCCCCGCTCTCCAAGAGAGCCTTGGCGCCCGTGAGCTTGTCGACGACTTTACCCACATCGGCGCCCGTCATAACGGCCCCCGTAGCTTCGTCGAGCTTCCCGAGCTTGAAAACCAGAGGAGTGTGGACGTGGTTTACGACCTTGATGGTCACCACGGACCACTCCTTCGAAGGATCGCTCGCACCCGACACGGCGAAAGCCTGTTGCGCCCGCACCAGGCCGGCGCCTCCGCGCAGGGCGGCTCCGAGGATTTCATAGGTACCCAGCGGAGCCCTCCCCGCTGCGCCGAGACGAAGCGCGGCGTCGATGCTCGCTGGCCCTCCAACGATAGGCCCGGGCAACAGCGCCTCGAGCCAACCCTTGCGCGCGAACATATCGAGGGCGTAGGAGCCACCAACGACGCCTGCGAAGGCTTTGGCGATAGCGGCTCGACGATGGATTTTGTCGTTCATGGATCGCTCTCCCCGGTTCGTTCAGCGTGCCGACGCGAAGGCGTACGAGCCCAACATGGCCGCGAGCGCCTTGCGGCGATCGAGAAGGCCCGGCTTGGCGCAGGCCTCGGCCAGGAGGCCGACGGTGGAACTCACCCGCGTGGAGCGAGGGTCTAGGCCCGGGAAACACTTCTTGACGATGAGCTCCGCCTTTTCCATCGACGAGCAATCGCAATCGGCCGTGACGTCGCAGTTGTGCGCCACGACGTCGGCGATGGTTCCGAGCGCCCGCAAGTAAACATCATTGAGCGAGTCTGCGCCCGTTCCCGCGCGGCTTGCCTTGCGGGGATCATAGAGGCTCGAGGAGAGCTTGGTGATGACGTCATCGCCCTGCGCGAAAACTCCTGGCAAGAGGAACGCCTTTCGACCCGAAGCCTCGAGGCCAGCGCGCGACTCGCACGCCGTGGGAGTGGTTCCGGGAGGAACAACGATCATGTCGCACGTCACCCGGGTGAGGTTGCCGCCGAGGCAACTGGTAATGGAACTGCGCAGGAGGTCGATACCCTTGACCTGCAAGCCCGCGCCGGAGTCGCTCACGTCCTTGCGGAGGGTACGTGTCCCCGTGAGTTCGCCCACGGCGGTCGGCTTCGCCTCGGGAGCCGCGGGTTTCAATGGCGCCTTCCCACCGGCAACTTTGAGCGCACCCACCAGCTTGTTAGGAGGTTGCCCGCATGCGGCTAGCATGATTAACGAAACGAAAAACACACACAGAGCTGCGAAACGGGCGGCGAACACGACTGTGAAATGGGCGGCGAATCGTTCGCGCGTTTGCATATCGGTCACTCCCTCTTTTCGCAAGCGTAAGTCTCAGAACTGAAGTAGGCCTCGAACACCGGACCGAGCTTCCCGTCATTCTTCTCGTAGGCGCCGACAACTCGGTCCTGGATCTCCAACGTCGTGCTCGAGAGGTTCGACAGCGCGCGTGGGACATGCCGTGCGAGACCCTTGGCCACGGCGCGATCGCTCGATGCTATTTTCTGCGCGAGTGCTTTCACGCTTCGAAGAGGTTCTGCCGCTTCACTTGCTGACTTGCCCGGTGCGCACGCCGCTTCGCTCCCATCGTCGGAAAGGAGCGACTGCAGGAACTCCACATCCACCTGCACAGGCTCGGCGTCCTTTGGGGCATTGACGTGTCCCTGCGCGATGGCTTCGGCGACCTCCGGCAAAGACGCGTCAATCATCTCGGAAACGAAGAGCTTGCCGCCGGCGGTGAATGGGCGGAACAGGATGCTCCCAGCCGCCATATGGCGACTGATGTGGCAGCTCTGACAGACGTTGCCAAACGCCGGTACCTTAGCGCTTCCGTATGGCGCCACGTTGTCGCCGGAAAGTTTTCCCCGGAAATCCTTCGTCTTGAGGCAAGTGGGAAGAGGCCTCACCGACGTGTCGCCGCGGGGCCCATCGGTGGCGGCCGAGAGGAGTTCGCCCGTTAGCACCAGATTCATGGTCGCGGCGCGACCGTAATTGTTGTTTATCTCCAGGAAACTGGAACGCTTCGAAAGCAGGTAGCCCATGGTGGTAAAGAACGAGCCTCGCGGCGCATCCATCCGACACGAGGCCCAAACGCCCGGAGGAGGTGTGGCGTCGAGGCACGAGGCACCATAGAATTCGGCCGTCCTCGAAGTAACCATCACCTCGTCGGAGAGGAGAATGTCCTTCCACGATGAGGAATCAACCTTCGCCTTCACGAGCTCGTAGAACTCATCACGGAGGTCCGCGACGATATCCGCGGTCACGCCAGCGGCCGGGACGATGTCCTCCACCGAGGCGATCTTGTCGGTGAACTTGCGCAACGTCGTCGACTTGAAGGCGATTGCCCAACGCGGATCCTCGCGGAACTTGGCGGCGACACGCTCCCGCAACTCCTTCGTGGTGGGAACGTCGGGAGATCGTCCCGCCATCTCGAGTTCCTGGGCGAAAGGCTCGCGGTCGAAGGCGTCGTTGGTCACCCGCCTGATGTACTGCCGGAAGCTCACGGGCTTCTCGCATTTAAAATCGAAGATGACCTTGAGATTCCCGCTTCCCTCGGCGTCGGGATAGTTGGCGTGGGCTTCAAGGACAACATCGGGCACGGCTCCCTTCGCCCAGAGGAGGAATCGCTTGGCGTCCTGGGCGTGCTTCTCGTTGGGTTCCCCGGGAGGCATGGGCGCGGGAGGACCTTCGCGGGCGCCGAGCGACTTGAGCTTGATGGCCTGGTAGACGCGGTACGACATCGGGTCTACCTGGAAGGTCTCGGGAGTCAGTTTCGCTTTCTCGAAGCTCCAGAAGCTCTGGTAGTTTGCCCCCTTTTCGTGGCAGCCGGCGCAAGTTCCACGGAGGAAGGCCATGGCCTCGGCATTGGTGAACGCGGTGGTGACGGACTTGGTGGGTCCTGCGGGTGCGACCTTGGGCACCCCAGGCGGGCGGGGCACGAGGCGGGGGACAACCGTTCCCTTGGGGGAGCCTGCTGGTTCCTTGGAGCAGGAGAGGAACGCTAACGAAACGCACCCGTAGACGACTACCGGGGCTGCGCGGCGCGCCCCCCATGGTCCTTGTTTCGTGTGGTGGTTCCCACCTCGCATGGCCAACGCTCCCCGGGGCGCGCCTGCGCACCCGACGACTCATCGGCGTAACCTTGCCACTTCTTGAAAGATGCGTTCAGCGGCCTTGGCGCTCCAGGTAGTTGCGTGCCCTATCAACGATCCAAAGGCCCCGTCCCCTCCGGTAGTTCCTGTCGTCCTCGAGGATGCGACGGGCTGCGCGCGCCTTCATTTCATCCGGCACATCAGGACCGGCTACGAGCAGCCGGAAGGCGTGATCGCGAACGACGAGCGCTTCGTCACCTAATCCAAGCTCCAACGCGGCACCACACCTCTCGGGGGCCTCGTGCGCGCAGACCACGTTGAGCAACGCCGTGCGGTCGACCCAGTTCCGGCGAGCGAACGCCTCGTGCCTTAGAATCGGGCGGCGTTTTTGCGAGTAGGTCCGCGCCAGATCTTGAAGTGCGCCCTGATAGGTTCCCAGCGTGTCCCCCGGTGCCACAGCGAGCACGGTGCGTGGAAACGAGAGCGCCCAGATCGCCAAAGCCAGCACGCTG
>JBIKVI010000338.1:0-4749 GCA_044356935.1 Silvanigrellaceae bacterium
AGATGAAAATACTACCATCGACTGGATGATGGGAGCCGGATGAGCTGAGAGGTTCAAGTCCGGTTCTGAGAGGGCCTGGGGGTGAGATTCCCCTGGGCTACTCACCTGGCGCTTCCCGGCGGCCGGCGAAACCTACGAGTTCCGCCGGGTGGTCGCTGACGCCGCGTTCACGCGGGCCTTTCGGGGCGCACCTATGGCGAACGGTTGGTGGGGCGCGCGCGTCCGCGCTCTGGACGAACGCCAAGGCGTGTCCAGCGATGCACGCGCGGCCGTTTGGAACCGGATGGATTCGGCACGCGAAGGTCACGCGGACCTCGAAGCGCTCGTTCCCCTGGGGGGGATCCATGAAGGGCTTCCCTCGGACCACGCCATTCGAATTCTCGGGTCCGCCTCCCATCGCGAGTTCGCGACGCGCAATGGGGGACGATCTCGCGCGACGTTGCGCCGTTTCGTTCTGGCCGTGGGGTGGCGCGTTCCCTTGGGAGCCGCATGGAGCGTCGAGCCTCAATGGCATGGCCTTGTGCCTCGCGACACAGGCAACTGGGACGCGCCCCTCCTCGACGAAAATGCGACTCTGGCGGGCCAGGGCGCCGCGGGTGGTGCGCCCGGCCCAGCGGGCACGGCGCCGCGCGTGTTCCCTTCTCGCCCGCGCACTGCCGCCCACGAGAACGGGCCCTGGCGGCCGCACCGGCGCGCGGAGCATCGCTTGAACGTCTTTTTCGCGCGCGGCCTCGAATCGCCGTGGGAAACGTCGGCGCAAACGGCTTCACCCGCAGACGCGCCCGCGATTGCCCCAGCGGAAGGGGACCCTTCGAGGGCGGCACATGCGCGCGCCGTGGACTCGGCTCACGTGCGCGTCGCTCTTTCTTGGGACCTCGATGAAACCAACGCACGACGGCTTTTCGAGGGCGGGGCGGTGCAGGTTTCGATGGGGTTCTAGATCCAGGTTCCTCACGCGAGCAGCGAGGCGAGTTCCACCGCGAGGAGTCCGAAGGGGTCGCGGTGGGTGCGCAGGTTCAGCTCCAGGGGGCCGGCCGCGAAAAAGAAACGCGCGATGCGCGTGGCGTCGAAGTGGCCTAGGGCTTTCTGCACCCGCGCTTGGGAAGGGAATGGCACGCGTGCCTCGTCGAAGGCGGCACGGAGGTCGCGCCTGTTGCCTTGCGCTTCGAGCGCCCCCTGCACGGCCGCCACTTGGCGCAGGAAATAGGCGACGGCCATGAGAACGGAACCGGGATTCTCCCCCGATTCCTCACACTGGCGCGTGCGCACGTGAAGCAGTTCGACATCGCGCCGTGCGAGGGCCTCCACGATGTCGAATCCCCCGACCTCGCCGGTCCCCGCGAAGGCATCCTCGAACGGAAGCCCAGTGTCGTTCATACGGCGGAAATGGGCGTCCACCAGCGATAAATCCGCGCCGTAATGTTCCACGGCCTGCACCACCCACGTTTGGCGGCGGGCGGCGGGCGTCTCTCGAAGGGCGGGGTGCCGTTGGAACAGGGCGTCGGCCGCGCGTGCGGCCTCGGGTTCCGAAGGCGACCAACAAAGGAACGTGTCGAGCGCGGTGAGATCGGTGGGCTTGAGGATGGCGCGTGCCGACGTGGGAAGGAGGAAGGCGCAGAGCAGCGGGGGCGGCGTGGGAAGGCGTCGAAGGAAGGCGAGCTCCGCCTCCCACTGTTTCGCCGAGATTTTCTCGGTCCAGTGGACCAGGCAGGGCTCTGGCTCTTCGAACATGCCACCCTGGCTCGCGTGTTCGAGGAACGCCGATGCGGGCGCCTTGCCCGAAAACACGATGGCCTTGGCGCCGGGGGCTTCGCGTTCGAGGCGCTCCCGCAGCAAGCTCGCGAACACACCCTCGTCGCTCAGGACGCAGGGTATCCGTGCGCGTTGCCAAGGTTCGAAAAGGATGCGCGCCACGAGGCGCGGGGCGTCCGTCTTCTGCACTTCAGGGAACCTTCTGCGTGAGTGCTACCTGGCGCATCCAATGGTCGACGAGCACGAGCCAGGTCATGGCCTCGACCATGGGGACCGCACGCGGTAGGACGCACGAGTCGTGGCGCCCCGCTGCGGGCGCAAATGTTGTTTCGTTGCCTTGGGCATCGACGGTGGCCTGCGACTTGAAGAGCGTCGAGACTGGTTTGAACCCCACGCGCACTGCGATGGGCATGCCGTTGCTGATGCCGCCCTGCACGCCGCCGGAGTTGTTGGTGGTGGTGATGACTCGGCCGCTCTCCATGCCAAACGCGTCGTTATGGGCGGAGCCACGGAGACGGGTTCCCTCCAAGCCGCTGCCGATTTCAAAACTTTTGCTCGCCGGCAGTGAGAGCATGGCCTTTGCCAACTCGGCTTCGAGCTTGTCGAACACCGGCTCCCCAAGGCCCGCAGGCACTCCCCTCGCCACGCACTCCACGACTCCTCCAACGGTATCGCCGTCTGCCTTGGCGGCTTCTATCTCGGCGCGCATCGCTGGTTCCACGCGCGCATCGGGACAGCGCACCGGACTCGCCTCGACGTCGTCTTGCGTTACGGTCGCGGCATCAACCGTCGCTTCTACGCCGGCCACCGCGCGCACCCACGCGACCACCTCTATTGCAGGGTAGCGTTCCAGGAGGACTTGCTTGGCGATGGCGGCCGCCGCCACGCGACCGATGGTTTCGCGCGCGCTCGCGCGTCCGCCACCCGCGGCTTCGCGCAGTCCGTACTTCGCTTGGGTGGTGTAGTCGGCGTGGCTCGGCCGGAAGACCTCGCGCATATCGGTGTAGTCGTTGGAGCGTTGGTTGACGTTGCGCACGAGGATCGCCAACGGGGTGCCGAGCGTGAGCAGATGCCCCTCGCGGGTTGGATGGGGCATGACGCCCGAGAGGATTTCGGCATGATCGTCCTCTTTCCGGGGCGTGGTATAGGCGTTCTGGCCTGGTCGGCGACGCGCGAGGAAGGCGCCGATGGCGCTAGGATCGAGTGCGACGCCGGGCGGACACCCGTCGACGACACAGCCTACGCCCACGCCGTGGGACTCCCCGAAGGTGGAGACCCGGAACAAGTGACCCCAATGACTTGCCATGCACGCACCTCCCGGTGGATTGTCGATGCCCTATGGAAACGAGCACGCGACGGGCCCCTTCCCAGTATCCTTGGGTCGGGCCCTGGAATGTGACATGAAATTCCGTCACCGGCCAGCCCTACCAAGCGCGGCCTCATGGCTGGGAGCGCCACATGATCCTCCAACGCTTCGCGCACGAGTTCTCCCATTCGGGAGCCCGATCTGAGAGGCTCCTCGTGGGAGCGTTCTCGGGGGACCGCTTTCTCCCGCGCCCCTTCGCAGAGGCGGAGGGCACGCCCCAAGGGGAACTCTGGAAGGGTGCGTTGCTCGGACGGGCTCACGGGAGCGCGCAGGCCCGCGGCTCCACGGGGACGGCCGGCACGGGTCGGTACGTGGTCTATTGGATGATGCAAAATCGGCGCGTGCGACGGAATGCCGCCCTCTACGCGGCACAGTGCTTGGCTAAGTGCCTCGAGAAACCGCTGCTCGTGGTGGAAGGTCTCACGTCCAACTACCCATGGGTTTCCGAGCGACACCATTCGTTTGTCGCTCAAGGCGTCGCCGACCGCATGGAATCCTCCGCGCCCCTTCCTGGGTATGTGTTCGTTGGAATCGGGAGGCATGCCTCGACGCTTGAACGCGGGGGCTGTTTCGGGCCTCCTTCGGGCCTTCCGGAAAACGCATTTGACGTTTCCTACCTCGGCTCCGGCGAACCACCCGCCAATGCGGGAGTGCTGCCCGCACTTTTCGAGGGTGCGGTTGCCGTCGTTACTGATTGGGCGCCTTGGTACATCTTCCCGGGTCTCGCGGCACGCACATGCGCTTCGCTCACCCGTCGCGGTATTCCTTTGCTGCTCGTGGACGACTGCGGGGTCGTCCCGCTCGCCTGTTTTCCCAAGGTGGAGGCGGCGGCTCGTTTCCTGCGCCCGAAGCTCTTGCCGCACATGGAGGCCGCCGCTGCGGAGACGGCAGCCCTCGATGCGGGTCTGGCCTCCTTCACATCTTGGGCGACTCCGCTCGATGTGGACCCTGAGGGCATGATGGCGCGCGCCGCGAAGATCGCTCCGGTGGACAAGGCCTTCGTGCGCGGAAGTTGCGGGGCATGCCCTGCAGGGGAGGGGCCACAGGGAGCGGCTTTCGTGTCGGCGTTGTGCGCGTTCGCCGGGGTCGATGGTTCCGTGTCCCGCGTTCCCACGTGGGGAGGCGAGGCCGCCGCGCGTGCCCGCTTCGAGTCGTTCCTCGCTGGGGCGTTGGCTCGCTACGACGCCGATCGCAACCATCCCGATCTCGATGGCACCTCGCGCATGTCCGCCTATCTGCACTACGGAATGATCCATCCTCGCGACTTGCTCGCCCGTGCCCGCGAATTCTCGCACGGAAATGGGGAACTCGAGGCGGCGATGGTCAAGTACTTCGACGAGCTCGTCACATGGCGCGAGCTGGGTCTGAACATGGCCCGTTTCGCCTACGAGGCGGGTCTCCCGCTCGGTTCCGTGGAGCACGTGCCTGCGTGGGCGCGCAAAACCCTGGTCGAGCACATGGGGCGTCCTGGGTCCACCCTGACCCTCGCGGAACTCGAGGATGCGCGCACGCCCGATCCCGTGTGGAACGCTGCCCAACGCGAACTCGCGCGCACGGGCGCGCTCCACAACTACATGCGCATGCTGTGGGGCAAAGGCGTCGTGTCTTGGTCGACAAGTCCGGAGGAGGCC
>JBIKVI010000202.1:0-7912 GCA_044356935.1 Silvanigrellaceae bacterium
GGAGCCAGTTCTTTCCCTAAGTCCCTACAGCCCAAGCACTTGCAGGTGTCCGGCGGCAGCGTAGGCAAGGATGAGCCCGTCGCCGGTCACGAGCGTCAGGCCTTGGTGCCGTGCGGTCGCGACAATGACTCTGTCGGCTGGGTCCTTATGAAAGTCTCCAGGGAGGCGGTTGGCCTCGATGGAAACCGCTAAGGGAAGATCAAGCAGCCCTAAACCTGCGGTGTTTTCCTGAAACCATACCTCGAGGGGGCGATTGAGCTTTATTTTCCCCTTCGCCTCCTTCTGGGCTATTTCCCACAATGAAATTTGGCAGAGAAAGACCCGCCCTTCTAGACTCGCCTTTTCAAGACTAAGGACAACATCCTTGGGGATTCGCGTGTCTCCTAAGGAGAGCCAAAACCAGGCGTGTGTGTCGAGGAGATAACGCGCCCCTTCACTCGTCATTGAGAGCGTCCCAAAGTTCCGGCTCAGGCTTGAAGGCGTCGTCGGCGACATAAACCAATGTGCCTTTGGCGCGACCAAAGAGGGGGCTAGGCCGTCCTCCCTGCACAGGAACGAGCTTGGCGACCGGCCTGCCATACTTCGTTACGATGATCTCCTCTTTCGTCCGTTCCACTTCATCCATGAGTTCCAGACACTTGGCCTTGAAAACGCCAGCCGGGACAGTGCTCACAGGTGCCTCCCATGCCTATGGTCAGTCTATAGTCATATCGGCGTCACCTGGCGCTGTCTATAGCTCCTTTCACACGCCTTGAAGTTCTCTCTGCTTCTCAGTGGCGTCGGGCGTGGCTCCTTACGCCGGCTGGCGATAACGTTAAGGCCGTCAAGGCGTCGTTCGTAGGACCGCCATCTCTTCGTTGGCTTTCGGGGGCGCCCTCCTCACATACCCGCATGTATGCTGCGTCGGGTCGCCCCCTCAGCCGCCTCGACCTGGCGGTCCTACGAACGACGCCATTCCGCGTCATGCAATCAGAGCGATTCCAAAAGGCTCTGCAGTCAGCATCTCATGGGTCTACGCGCTCTGTTGCCCGTCGTGGCCACACAAAAATCATGGACTCGCTCTTCTGCGTCAAGAGCTCGTAAGGGATGGTTGAGGGGGGGACGGGAAGCCGTTACAGTTCCGTCCCATTGGAACGACGGCCGCGCCGTGTGCGCGACAGCGACAGCGACGGCGACAGCGACGGGGTCGATCCTGCAGATCCCTTGGCTCAAGGGCCTTTGGTACACGTCGTTCGTTGTCCACGGGGTTCCCCCCTTTAGGCTAAACTCCCCGGCGCGGTCCGAAAAGAATCACATGCAGCCGAGGGGTGTAGAGAAACCCCAGCGCGAGACACGCGTCGTGGAGCCGCGTCCTTCCCAGTTGGCTCTCTTGCGTCGTCCCTTCGGCCATGAGGTAAACGCGTTCGCGCGGAGCACCGAAACGTTCAACGAAACTCACGGCTTCTGCGAGATCCGCCTCAAAAAGGCCATCCGCGCTCCTCACCACGAACTTAAAGTAAACAAGCGGGTGGGTGCGTGCTAGGTCCGCCCAAAAGCGGAGAGCCTCATCATCCCAAGTTTCGCCCGCGTTCGCGCCCTTGGGAGAAACGTTCCACTGGAAGCGTCCGTAGTCCGACTCTGCGAAACCCGCATGGGCCCTGTGGGGAATACGCGTGCCATTGGTTTCCACTTCGGCGGTGTGCCCTTCTCCGAGGGCATCCATGAGTGGGACAGGGTTTTGGAGCGTCGGCTCGCCTCCGGTGAGGATGAGATGGCGCACGGGTGCATGCGGCCGTATCCTGGCCACGAGCTCCTCCACGGAAAGCCGCTGGAACGCTTGTCCCGCCTCAGGCCGCCCGGGTTCCAAAGGATCGCTTCTGAACGTGTGCGTATAGGGAGTGTCGCACCACGTGCACCGCAGGTTGCATATCTGGAATCTCACGAGAATCGACGGTCGGCCGAGGCTCGCTCCCTCGCCCTGAAGGCAAGGGTAGACCTCGTTCACAAGGTAACTCCGCGCGTCGCCCATCACACTTTGGCCCTCATGCCGGCGCCACGGCGCCCTTGGCGAGGCCTTCATAGGCGTGGACTTCCCACCCTTGCGGCAGGGCGAGTTCGCTGTGGAGGTAGAGGGAGATGTTCTCCACGCTGCTCTCCTCGGGCAGGATCACGAGCGAGTCCGTGGGGACGAGCACGCGTACTTCCCCTTGGCTGCCGGAGTAACGCACCCTCGTGTGCGTTCCCCCTTCGGCGGTTCCTTCGACGCACGCGGCCGAAACAAGGTAACGCCCCTTCAGGAGTTGCGCGGCACGCAGCGACGCTTCGGTGTCGAGCCGGCCTGTGTCGTCGAACACTTCGACGACGTTGGAGTGCCCATGGAAACGCTGACAATTGCCCGAATGGAGCCGCAACGAATGCGTGTAGCTGAAGTACGTGGGGTCGCGCTCTCGCTCGTGAGGACGGAGCGTGACGCGGACCTCCTCGACGTTCCCTGGACCGCGCTCGGCCACGGCGCGCGCAACTTCCGCAGCCAGCGGAGCCAGATTCCCCGCTACCGCCGCACTGACGACGGCGTCAGGCAGCACGGCGAGGGCAGAGGCGTACGTGTCGAGGGCAAAAAGCCTCTTTTCACCCGAGGGAGTCTCGAAAGGAGATTCCACGCGCACGCGCCCCGCGGCTTCGTGCTCGCGCACGAAGCCACAGCCCACGATGAGCTTGTGATCGAACGCCTCATCGACCGCGGCCTTTGCGCCTTTCTTGGCTTCCGAGAAGTCGAGGACATAGCCCTGCGCGTCGAGCGTGCCACGCCAAAGAACATCGACGTACCAAGAACGGCCACGGGGACCGCGCAGGGGGTCGAGCACGGCGCAGTCGAGAATCGTCGCGTTGCGCACGAAGATTTTCGAACGCGCCACGGAGGGAGTAGGAACCACAAGCGAGAGAGCGGCGTTCGACACGGCAAGCCTCAGTGGCAGGGTCTCAGGTCCTAAACCCCTGAAACCTCAAGAAGTGCCTCAGGCTTAGCCAAATTCCCATGAGGTTTCAAGGGGGAAAACCTCGACGAGGCGGCGTTGAGCTCAACCCAGCAGCTTCAAGGCCAGATTGGGAAGTTGATTTGCCTGCATGAGCACCGAAACGTTGGCCTGTTGGAGGACCTGCGCCTTCGCCAAGTGCGAGGTCTCCTCTGCGAAGTCGGCGTCCTTGATGCGCGATTTGGCATTCTCGACGTTCTCGATATGGATCCCGAGATTGGCCACGGTGCTGCCGAGCCTGTTCTGAATGGCGCCGAGTTTGGCGCGGTAGCCGCTGATGCGATCGAGGGCTTCGTCGATGGTCGACATGGAAGTCTGTGCAGCCTCCTTGGAGTCGACGCGCGTTCCCACTTCGTTATCGGAATGGCCTAGCCCGAGGCTGCCTTCGCCTTCGGTCATGGCGTTGAACTCGCGCAAATCGATGCGGATGATGTTGACCGGGTTCGGCACGTCTTGGCCATCCGTCTCGGCGTACCAGTTTTTCCCCACCTGGATTTCCAGGGGTGGGGTATTGTGGTTACGCAGCATGACTTCTGGCACGGGATTCATTCCCACGAGGAGGTGCGTCCCGTTGAACTCGGAAGCGAGCGCGATACGATCGATTTCCTTCTTGAGCTGACCGAATTCCTCCTGGAGGAAGCCTCGTTCTCTGGGACCGATGGTGTCGCTAGCGCCTTGCACTGCGAGTTCGCGCAGGCGCACCACGATGTTGGTAATCTCGTTGAGCCCGCCTTCAGCGGTCTGCACCAATGAAATGCCGTCGGAGGCGTTCCGTTTGGCTTGACCGAGCGAGCGCACGTCCGCGCGCAAGTTCTCGGAGATGGCTAGGCCCGCGGCGTCGTCGGCGGCCTTGTTGATGCGGTAACCCGATGCGAGCCGTTCCGTGCGCATCTGGGTCTCCCGAGTGGAAATGCCGAGCATCCGCTGTGCGTTGAGGGACTGCACGTTTGTTTGGATGCGAAGCCCCATGGTGTCGCTCTACGCCCCCATCTCGAGACGCCCTGAGGCGCCTGGCATGCCCATGGACTTCTGGAGGTACTTGCCTAGGCGGACGCAGATGTCGATGATCCGATAGGCCTGCGATCGCATGCCCTCGATTTCGTCTTTGGCGTCCCAAGTGAGCCCTTCGTGCACCGCTCGGTTGCGCGAGTCCTGAAGGCTGTGCACGAGCTTGATGAACTCGAAGAGCTCCTGATCGCTCCCGAAGTCGAGCTCGAGGATGCGGTCGAGGCCGAAGGGGCACTGCTTGCGCGAAGCGACGAGGAACATGAGGGCGAACGCCTTCGGGCCATCGAGCGTGAAGCGCTTACCTGGTCTGTAGAGGCAGATGGCGCGTAGCATCTTCCGGAGTTTGAATTTGCTGAAGTAGGGGATCGTTTTGATGACCGGCAGCGCCGCGAGCGCGTTCTCGAAAAGCTCCATCTTTTCGGGGATGGGACGCGCGTACCCGAGCACGTCGAGCTTGCGCGAGAACACGCCCTTACGGATAACGGCGTCGGTGTACGGTTCGAACGTCTCGCGCATCGCGAGTTCCACCGCCTTGCAATGCATGTTCACGATGGGAGAGAGGTCCACGGCCTCGGCGACCCAATGGCGGCTCTGTGCGAGGATCATCTCCGCGGTACGAAGGGCCGAGCGGACCTCTACGCTCAGACGATCGGCGTCGGGCAGTTGCTTCTTGATGATGAGGTCGAGATCTTGGCTCGTGAGCTGCCCACCCGCTCCGACGCCGTCCTGCTGGCGCGAGAGTTGCGAATCGACGTCGATGAGCGCTGCCACGCGGCCTACGGCATCGCGGATGGCGTCGTCGATGTGCTGAGGCAGTCGCAGGATTTCGAGTGTGCGGAGCTCTTGAAGGATGTCCTGGGGGTTGTCGAGACTCATCTCATCGAGGATCATCAGCTTGAGATCGTCAGCAACGCTGTTGCGTCCCACGCACCTGATGAGCGCCTGCTGTGCGCGTGGATGGCGTGAAGGCAGGAGTTCGCGGATCGTGTGCGCTACGAAGTCGGCGTCCACGTGCTGGAGCGCCTGGTAGAGGATGGCCTTCACGGCGTCGTCGGTGCCCAACTTCACAAGAGAGCGGACGACCCACCTCTTTTCGACGTGGGGAGCCACACGCATCGCTTCCTTCAGGACGCTCTCGTACTCATGGGCCTCCGACTCGAGGAGGTCTCTTTTCAGGCAGGTCTGCAGAACGGCGTTCCAGCGCACGATGGGCCTGTCGACGGTCACGTGGCCGCTCCAGTCGGCTCCTTCCTCGTCATCGTCTTCTTGGCCTCTCGAGCCACGTGCGCCCGTCTGAGCGCTCTCATCCACGGCGTCGAGGATCGTCTGGATGGTTTGGGTCAGGATGCGCAATCCCTCGAGATTTTCTGGGGAGACCGGGACTTGGAAGCGCTCAGCACCGACGAGGATGCCCTGGAAGCGAGACACGACCTCGAGAAGGTAGTCTTCGCGCGCCATCCCCCCGTTCTTGAGCTGACTCAGGATGACCTCAAGCTCGTTCCGAATCGCTTCTTTGAGTGTGGCGTGCTCAATCTCCGGCGCCGACAACGCGAAGGCGTTGAAGGCCCAGCTCGTGGCCGAGAAAGGCGCCTTCTGGAAGAGCTCTGTTACGAAGTGGGGGGCAAAAGTACCGGCCACGAGAACGCCGTAGATGCGATCGCTCACATCTTGCGACGTCACCTTTGAGGTTCCCTTTTCCTGAGTGCAGGCCGTGAGCAAGGCTTGTGTGTTCGCTAGCACGAGGGTCTGCATGCGTCCGACGACCAGCGGGTCGGGCTTTTCGCCGGTTCCGTCGGAGCCGCGAAGGTTTTCCTTTTCCAGCGCGAGGAGCTGCGCTGCGAGGAGATGGGAGGCGAGGCTGAGATTTCCCTTCAGGCTCCGCTCGAAAAGCCCCTGCCAAGCACCGGCGGAGAAAGCGGCGGACTCCGAGGACGCCTTGGCGGAAGCGGCGGTCGTTGTTCCTTTTGAATGACCCTTGCCCTTCTTGCCGGAAGCCTTCTTGGCGTTGGGTTCCTGATGGGCCACGTTTGCGCCCGCTCCGGTGCCTAGGAACTCCGTGGCGCCGACGCATACGAAGAGCGCTTCAGGAGATGCGGAGTTCCAAGCGCTGTAGTTAGAAGCGTTTCGGACCGAGGCGATGAACGTGGGCGATTGGACGGGCATGAAGCGCAGCCACAGGTCGAGCACTGCAGCGTCGCCACGCACCAATGCGCCGGCCACGCCGAAGCGCGCGTGACGCGCGAGTTCCTCAACGCAAGCGGCGTCGCCCAGACCAAGCACCGTGCGCGCCACGTCGACGGGAGTCGCCTGGGTCACGTCCAGGAAGCGGCTCAAGCCTTCCACCAACAGTGGAGTATCGAAACAGCCAAATCCAGTGAAGTTCGGCTCGCCCTCGGCGGCGGCCCGTTCAAAGAAGGCCGCGGCAGCCGTGGCGTCGAAGGAACCTCTTGTCGTCCGATCGATGTCCGCAAAGCCCCAGTTGAGGAGGCGGCGCAGCTCGGGGATCGTCACGCGGTCGCGAACACTTCGCAATCGGTCGAGGTCTTCGCGCGAACCCGCAAAGCAAAGGTACACGACCGCAGAAACGGCAGCCTTGCGATCCATGTTCGTCGCGTCCACGTGGCTAGCCACGAGCTCGCTCGCCACGCGCAACGCGGTGTCGTCTTTCACGCCGAGACGGAAGAGGGCATTGAACGAACGTGCGAGGAACGCGTCCGAGAGTTCGCTCTGGAGGAAGGGGGCGATGTGTTTGGCCATGCGCTGGTCCACGGCTTCTTCGGCATACCTTGCCAAGCAGTAGAGCACGCGCTGGGGGCGCTCCGGCAAGGCGAAGAACTTCAACATGCGGTGCGCCAGGGCCCGGTTGCGTGAGAAGTTCAAGCTGTTGACGGCATTGCCGATGATGTCTTGGTCGGAGTCCGTGAGCAGGTAGCTCACCATGGCCCATTCGCTACCAGGCAGGCGAGGCACTCTCAATGCGTGGGCGAGGCGCGACTTTTCGAGCCTCGAAGGCAGCAAGCCGAGTACCTGCCACATCAGCAGGTTTCTTTGCCACGTGGGTTCCTTCGCCACCAGGGCGGAGATCGCCGCGTGGCGCTCGCTGTCTTGTTCCGAAGCTACGAATCTCTGGAATTCCGGACTCTGGTACATCTCCTTCTCCCGCAACTAAAAAAGAGTGTATTCCGAGTCTGTCCCAAGTGTCATCGCCATGGGAACGAACTGCCCAGGCCGAAGGATGGCGCAGGTCAAGCGCGAGATCCAGCTTTCACCGGAGGGGCTCCTGCGCGAAGCTTGAGGCCGCACCTCAAACTTCGCGCACGACGTAGTCTCGGGGAGCGACGTACCCCGTGTCCATCTGCGCGAGCTGCAACTTTCCGCTCATGTCCCAATTGACGGCCTGCCACTTGGTGAAGGCGTCCAAGACCCAGATTCCCGACTGTCGGCTGCCGTTGCCGCTCTTGCCGTTCCCACCGAAGGGCAGGTGGGCCTCCGCGCCCGTTGTGGAGTTGTTGATGCTCGTCATTCCGGCACCGATGTCCGAGCGGAAGCGGTAGGCTTCCATGACATCGCGCGTGTAGATGGCCGACGACAGACCGTAGCCGGTCCCGTTGGCCTTCCTCAGGGCTTCGTCAAAGGAATCGTACGTCATCACGTTCACAAGCGGGCCGAAGGTTTCCGTCGCATAGATTTCATCGTCCTCAGTTACGCCATCGACCAGGGTCGGAAACGCGTAGACGCCCCGGCGTGCGTCGCCATCGAACCGCGGGTGCGGCTTTTCGGGCGTGATGCGGCCGTTCTCTAACGTGAGGAGCGCGTGCTTGGTCTTGACGAGGGTGTCGAGATTTCGGAGGTGCCCCGTGAGGACCTTCTCGCTCATCAGCGGTCCGTAGTCG
>JBIKVI010000255.1:0-6607 GCA_044356935.1 Silvanigrellaceae bacterium
AGAGCGTTCACCTTAGCCATGACTTTAGCGAGGAGAGCTTCCTTCACCGATGCGTGTGCGATGACGTTGCCTAGCGAGGTGCAACGCTGCCCGGCGGTCCCAAAGGCCGACCACGTGATGCCGTGCGCCGCGAGGTCAAGGTCCGCCGACGGGGTGACGACCAAGGGATTCTTGCCGCCGAGTTCCAGGCACGGCACTTGGAGATTGCGTCCGCAGATCTCGCCTATGTTGCGCCCGACGGCGGTGCTACCGGTGAAGCCAACCTTATCGATGAGTCCTTCGTCCACCAACGACACCAGCGCGGCTCCCGTCTTCGCCCCCTCGCCGAACACGACGTTAAAGACGCCCTCGGGCACGCCCGCAGCATGCAGGAGGTCACTAAAAATCTCGGAGAGGCGCGGCGTGTCTTCTGGTGGCTTCCAAACGCACGTGTTGCCGCAGATGAGCGCGGGAACGAAGTACCAGCTTGGCACGGCGAAGGGGAAGTTGCCTGCGGTGATGCAGGCGAACACGCCAACGGGTCGGCGATAAGTGAAGCACTCCTTGTTGGGCATCTCGCTGGGGATGGTCTGACCGTAAAGACGACGCCCCTCGGACACGAAGAAGTCGCACGTGTCGATGGCCTCCTGCACGTCGCCTCGAGCCTCTCGCAAGGGCTTGCCCATTTCGCGACTCAGTGCGCGCGAGAGGGCCTCTTTGTTCTTCTCGATGAGCCTGCCGAAGTTGCCGATGACGCCAGCGCGCACGGGTGCGGGCGTGGCCGCCCAGCGGGCTTGTGCGGCGCGAGCGGCGCGCAGGGCTTCACGGCAGTCCTCGATGGTGGCGTTCCCGTAGGTGCCCACCACGTCCTCGAGGTTCGAGGGATTGAGCGACTGAAACGCGTCCGCAGAGGATTCGATGCGTTTACCCGCGATAATTGCCTTCAAGTTACTCATGGCGATCACTCCGTCGTCTGTGGCGTCGCTAAACGCGTCGTCGTTGTTTTTTCGGGGCCGCGGCCAAGCTCAAGGCGCCTAATGGCCCGGGCTTTCACGGCGTCTCGGTGCGCGACAGTCACCACGACACGGCCGCTATCGGGCCCGGTCACGCGGTCGAGGATCTCTTTTTCATTGTTGGCGTCCAGCGCCGAAGTCCCCTCGTCCATAACCCAGAAGGTCGCGTCTCGGAAGAAAGCGCGAGCGAACATGAGGCGTTGGCGCTCGCCGCCAGAAAGACCCATGGAAGCAGCCTCTGGGTTTTTGCTTCCCAGGTTGGCTGAGGCCAAGGCCCGCATGACGCGCTCCCTGTCGTCCTGGGTCGGATTTTCCAAGCGGCAAGGATAAACGACATTGTCGAGGATCGTTCCGTCAAGCACAAAGGGTTCTTGCGGAAGAAAGGCGAGGTCGTGAGCGAGGAGTCCATACGCGTCCGAGTCGCTTCCTGACTCGCTGCAGTTCACGGCGCGCCCATTGACGGTCACCGCGCCAGCGGCCGGAGATGAGAGGCCCAGGATTACCCTCAACAAGGTCGATTTGCCCGCTCCACTCGGTCCGATCACGGCGAGCATCTCCCCTCGACGGACGGTCGCCTCAAGGTTCTCCGCCAAGAAATCGCCACCCGAAGGATGCGCAAGGGTTAACCCACGCAAACCGATTTCGTGGACCGTCTCGGTCAACTTCCCAAACTTGGCAAGGGCCCAAGTCGAGGCCTCGCTTGAAGCGCGTCCGGCAGTGCCGATCCGACGCGCCGCCTCGCTGGCTCCGAACCACTCGACGAGCAATCCGTGAGCACGTCGCAGAGCTTCCGTGCCCTTGCGCGTGGAGTTGAGTTGGGTGCTGAGCGACTGGCCGGCATTGGCCAATTGCGCGATTGTCACCAGGAAAGCCGTCAGCACGCTGCTGGTGAGGGCCCCATCGGATACGCGCCGCAGTGCAAGAACGATAACGAAGGCCCCCGCCACGATTCCGAGCCATTCAACCAGTGGACTCGCCAACGCCCTGGCACGCGCTTGGCGACGCCATAGGGTGAACAGGCGTCCATTCGTAACGTTGAACGACCCGATCTCGCGGCGCACGCCGTTTAGAACCTGAATGGTCTGCCAGCCTCTCATTTTCTCGAGCAAACTCTCGAGCAGGTCGGCCTGGGAGCGCAGGCCTTGGCGTGCCAACTTCTTGAGGGTCTTGCCCGTCACGCGGATAACGATGCCCGCAGGCGCTAGGATTGCCAGCAAGAGCGCGAAGAGTTGCGTGTCGAGAATGGCGAGGAACGCCCCGTAAAACAAACACGAAAGAGCGTCGGCAGGCACGCTCCCCCAGAGTCTGGTGAAAGCTTGCCTCACTTCACGCGCGTCTTCGCCCTGGACGTTCGCGA
This sequence comes from Silvanigrellaceae bacterium, assembly GCA_044356935.1. Taxonomy (GTDB): domain Bacteria; phylum Bdellovibrionota_B; class Oligoflexia; order Silvanigrellales; family Silvanigrellaceae; genus JADCJN01. The sequence continues at coordinate 2,350 of JBIKVI010000255.1, forward strand.
GCAAGGCTCCTTCAACAGTGTCAGCGCGATCGAAAGGAAGGTCGCTCCAGCCCCTCGCTACGGCTAGCCGGAGGTCACGGGCGATGCTTTCTCCGATGTTTTCCAAAAGCCACTCCGAGGCGAAGCGCAGGAAAGCGACGGAGGTCGCCACGAGCACGAGTGCGGGCACGAACCACTCAAGCTGGAAATCAACAGGAACACCTTGTTCGAACCCCGTTCCGCGAACGTAGGGTCTGAGCCATCGAGAGGCGTGCTCGCCAACAAGGTCAATCCACGCCACGGGCGCCACGGGTGTCTGGAGCTGCCGGAACGCGTAGGTCACCAATATGATGAGCATGAGAGAAAGTGGAATGGTCGCTGCGATGCACGCCACGATGGCGCCGTAGGCGATGGGGTAGCGGCGGACGTGGGGCCACCAAGGATGCCTGACGATGGCCGCCATGGCACGGGGAATGTGACCTGATTTTTGGGAAAGGCTCATGCTTCGTGGTTTTTCCCATGTACTTAAGTGGGATCGGCTTACCTCGCGGAAGCCGGGCACGTTCGAAACGCCGTTGTGTGGCGAAAAGGTCCTCACGCGGATGAACCGTTTTTCCGACACGCCGTCAGGTCTCCGACGTCGAGAGGAAAATCGGTGCAGGATAATCCGTACCCCGCGCAAAAGCCAAAGTCTCCCCTCGTCCAATGGCCTTGGGGACGACTCGCGTTGGCTGTGGTTTTTGGTGCGGCGCTTGGTGCCGCGGTCATGCCCGCAGAGTACGGCTCCGAGCAGCTCGCCATGCGCGCTATAGGTTTTGACGATGGGGATCGGCCCTCGTCTTCGTTCGAAAACAAACCTCAGCTCGGGCGTTCGACAGGGCCCACCGTCGTCCCCGAGAGCGGCCTTCCGTCTTTTTTCGTGGACTCGGTAGCCGATGTAGAGGCGGATATGGCCTTCGAAAAGCAGACTCGGGTCTTGGGGCGTGGCGCGGTCCCGAGGGGGGTCATTTTGCGTCGCGCTGCTTTGCGACCAGGGGGTGTTCTTGCGAGTCCGTCGGAACCGCGTGCCCAGGGAAAGTTTCTGTTCACAGCGGACGACGGAGCCGCCTATTTCGTCGATCGGTCGTTGACGCCGGAAGCCGCGCGCGAGCGTTACCGCGAGGGCTGGACCGTCTTCGAGAATGCGCTAGGTAAGCTCCAGGCCATGCCGCAACGTCCACTGGACCCTTCGGCCGCGCTTCAATGGCACAACTTCAGTTGGCCGTCGCTTCTGCTTGACCGTTTCCCTCTTACCCTCGACCAAAACGTGGCTGGCTTGCGGGCGCGGCGAGTCGATGAATTCCTGTTCTGGTCACGTCGAGACATCGCCTTGGGTGGTGGTCGTTCCGACGATGCCGCGCCCGCATGTCCTGCCCATCAGCCCTCGACCCTAAACGTGAACCGGATGTGGGGCTACTTTGAAGACGACGCCTACCTCGCGGGTCGCGTGGCCCTTCAGGACGGAGCCATGGACAGTCGCCATCCTGATCTCGACGACGCGGCCGCAGGAATCTCGGTTGATCGCCAGAGGGAAGTTGGTGCTCAAGGGGATTTGCTCCTTTCCCTGCATGGGACGCACGTCGCTGGTGTCATGGCGGCCCGCCGCAACGACTTTGGGGTCACAGGCGTTGCTCCTGGATTACGTATCGAACATTTCGCGCTCCCCGCGCGCGACGAAGGGTTCGGCGTCGAACTCGCCGATGCCCTCGAAGGGCTCGCAAGAATCGAACGGCGCGTGTCCAACGACTCCGCCGTGCGCGTGGTCCTGCTCGCCTATGCTTTCGAGGACGATGCTCCCTTGCTCACAGCGCGTGGGACCCCTTTGCGCGATGCACTCGAAAAGCTCATTCGGCATGACGTCGTCGTCGTGGTCCCCGCGGGTAACGGCACGATTGCCAGGCGAAACAGCGCCGTGTTGCCTGCGGCCCTCACTCCGCTTCTGGAGGGTCAACGCGGGCTCGTCGTTCCCGTCTCCGCCACCGACATATGCAGTGAGCGGGCTTGGTTCTCACGGCTCTCGCCCCTGGCATCCGGCACACTCCTTTTCGCTCCCGGGGAGCGGATCTTCTCAACCTTCCCAGGCGGCGACTACGGCTCCCTCTCTGGCACTTCGCAAGCTGCCGCCCAAGTTGCCGCTGTGGTCGCCCTGGGAGCGCACGTCGCGCCGTCAGTCCCTGCTCGCGTGCTCATCGAAACCTTGATCCGCACCGCGCAGCCGCTTTCCCACATCTCAGGAAGAGCGCTCATGCCCGACTCATGGAGCTTCCTCCAGGGCCTCGAACAAGCCCAGTCACGCGCGCAGCGAAGCCATTGAGGAGCGCCTTCATCGAGCGCTCTGGTCGCACTCAAGCCAACGAGACCTCAGTCGAACGTCCTCAAGCGCACGAGCTTCTTCTCTCCAGGGCGGAGCTTCACCCCGAACTCCTCCGGTTTGGAGGCGTTGGGTGCGACGCGAACGCGAACTAACGTGTTGGCGGGCACCGGAATCCGGAGAATTTGTATGGTGTCGGGAAGCGACGTCCAGGAGCGCGTGTCCGCGCGTTCCGTCACTGCGCCAGCAACACTGGTCGCTAGCCGCACGAGAGGCCCGAACTGGCCCGCGGCGCGTCCTGCGGCCCGGCTCGCCTGGTCCTTCGCAATGACGCGGGCAATCATCCTCGCGATGTCGCGCCCCCGACGGTCGCCCAAGGCCTGTTCGGCGAGCTTCCCCACGTCTTGCATCACGACGGTCTCGCCAACCTTGCGTCCCTCCACGGAAACGCTCGCGTAACGCGCGGAATAGTAGCTCCGCTTGTAGACGGGAAACGAGATGTTCACCACGCCATTGTCTATCGGGACCGGAATGTCCTGTGGGACTTTGAGGGGGGAGCGTCCGCTTTCATAGACGACATAAACCTCCCCTTGGCTCGCCAACTCTCCTTGGTTGCTCCATGTGAGGTCGGGAACTGCTTTGCGGGCCTGCTGCACGAGTTCGGGACGTCGTCGATACTCGCCGAGGCGGGCAAGCGCTTCGGCGATAGGCCGTGAGGAAACCTCGGTGAGCCACGTCCGGTTCTTCTCCGATGCATCGAGGGCTTGCCTGTACTCGACAATGGCGGCGTCCCATTCCTCTTTAGTCTCGTAAACAAGACCGGAAAGGTAGTGCGCGAACGCGTCGCGGGCAAAGACGTTCTTTTTGTCTTTCTGGTTATCGTTGACGACCCGGAGAATCTCGTTGGTGCGACGCGCCTCGACGATGGCCTTGTTAGGTTGCCCATCAGCGAAATAAGCAAGCGCGGAGAAAATAGGCAGCAGGACGCGCTCGTGCAGTTCACCTTCGTAGTCCGCGAAGCTTTCGTTGATGGCCAAACTCGCGGCCTGACTCGAAAGGCTCATGGTATACAGCGCTTCGATGCGCCTCGAAGCGAGATCCCATTCCTTGGCAGCGAGTTCGTGCTTCCCGCTCAAGTAAAGGATGGTTCCCCGCTCCATGCGGTAGAGCACTTGGTCGCTCGACGACTTCGCTACAGAGCTCTCGTCGAGCTTTTTTAGAGCCGTCGTGTAGGCATTATTGTAGAGGGCCTCACGCATTTCTCGCGACTTGTCGGTGTATGTTGCGCAACCCGAGGCCGCCGCGCCAAACAGCGCGAGTAAGGCCGTGAGAGCGCGCGTGCGAGGGGCGACGAGGACCAAGCAGGGGCGATGAGACGTGGCGGGTGCTGGAGGCATCGCGGACGGACCCCTTCATGCGCAGGAGGCGAGGATCCTGCCATGGTATCGAAACGTGTCCGCCGAGGCCACCCCCCGAGAGCGAGGGAATGGGCGGTCGTTACTTCGCGCGAGGGCACGATGCGGGTCTAGGCCACCCAAGCGCGTCGGCCGCCAGTGGAACCAGGTCCAGATTCGTTGTCCGAGCGCCGAGGCGAGGGGCGAGGCGCGCGAAGCGCGGGCCGAAAGTCACAACATTCGTGAGCATTGCTTCGCTGTCGGCATCATGTCCGTGTTGTCCGTAGGGAACCGGCTCGCGCAGCTTCGATGCGTCTTGGCCAGCTGCTTGTGCCAGGAGAGTCGGGGGAAGCGTTACTCCCTTGCGCACGCTCAGAAGGAGCGCAGACTCCGTCGACTCGCGGACGCCAACGCCCGGAGAGGCGAACGCCGCAATGAGGGGGAGGGGTGTCCCCTCTTTCCAGCCTTCTGCCGCTGACAGCGCCGTTCCGCGGACGACGATCTTGGAAAAAAGCGGCTTCGTGGAGTCCGTCGG
>JBIKVI010000078.1:0-16212 GCA_044356935.1 Silvanigrellaceae bacterium
TGCCCTGGGTCTTGACGATCCGGCCGATGGCTTCGGCGACGGCCAACGATTTCTGTGTGTCGACGTACCAGGCCAGAAGGGCCACGAGGACTGCCAGCCACAGCGCGAGGAGGCCGGCCTGCTTCATGCCGCACCTTCCACCGCCGTTGGAGCCGCGAGCGTCTCGACCACGACGATGGTGATGTCATCGTCGAGGCTCATGTCGCCGAAATGGGTGTTCATGCGCACCACGAAGTCGTCGCGCAGGGCGGCGCCATCGAGTTCGCCGAGGCCCCCGAGGATCTCTCGCAAGCGAGTGGGCTTGAGTGCCTGGCCCTGGGCGTTGACGCATTCGGTGAGGCCGTCAGTGTAGAGGAAGAAGCGGTCGCCCGGCCGCAGCACCAGCGTTTTTTCCTCGAACTTCGGATCGGGACCGTAGCCGAGCACGGAACCCGCCCCGAGCAGGGGCGCGTTACGTTTCCCCGGCGGCACCTCGGTTACGGGCAGCTGCGCCCCACTCCCGTCCGCCTTAGCCCCGTGGCCCGAATGGGATCCCGTCCCGGTCCCGGTGCCGGGTTGCGTCGCATCGTCTATGCCGAACTCACTTTCCGCCTCCTTCGCCTTGCGTCTCTTCTTGCGCGAGAGGCGCTCGTCGGACGGGTCTCGCGGAAGGAACAAACACGGAACGTGCCCTGCGTTCACGTAAGTGAGCTCGTGCCGATCGGCGTCGAGCAGCAAAAGGAACATGGTCATGGAGGAACGACCCGCCCCCGAATCCCAGAGCATTTCGTTGAAGGCCTGCAGGAGCGCGGCGGGCGACTGCTCCGGCCGCTCGCCCGCCATCACGGAGCGCGCGTAGTTCTCGAAGAACCCGAACGCCGTCGCGCCCACCAACGCGGCTGGCGCGCCGTGCCCCGTCGCGTCGGCGATCAGCACGAGCGTTCGCGTCGGCGAGAGGCGGTAGTTGCTCCACCAATCACCCGCGCACTCGGACGCCGAACGGTAGTGACCGTCCACGCGGAACGCGCTCATTCCCTCGATGCGCTTGGGGAACAACGTCGTCTGGAAGGCCTGCGCGGTGCGCAGCTCGGCCTCCTGCCGCGCCGCAACGGCTTGTACCTCCAGCAGCCGCGCTATTTGGACGGCCATGTGGTTCACAGCGGCCCCAAGTACCCCAACCTCGTCGCGTCCGAGCGACTTGACGCGCGCCGCGAGATCCCCCGAAGCGATACGCAACGTGGCATAGGCCGCCTCGATGATGCTTCGCGTGGCGCGTCCCATGGCCACATAAATGATGCCCAGGGCCGCCCAGGCGACGATGAATCCCAGGAGCGCGAACTGACCCAGGCGCCTGTAGAGAGCCCTCTTCTCCTGGCCGGTTTCCTGCTCGACGAAAGCCAGGAGTTTGTACTCCTGGCCGGGGCTGTACGCCGTCACCAGCGGCTCGCCGGCCTCGGTAACACCATCGTAACTGGCTCCCGCCAGGGTGCCCGCGCGGAGGATGCGTTTGGCGTCCGCGCCAGCGGCGAACGTCCGGGCCTCCGACGATGTCTTGCCGACGGGCCACAGGAGCGGCGTTCCGTCGCGCTTGAACACCCACGTGCGCGAGCGGTTCGACCCTTCCATGTTCGCGGTGAGGCCATCGGCAAGAACAGTGAGCAGCGCCCACACCTCGCCTTCCCGGTTCTTGAAGCGGGAGCCAATGAGGAACACGGGCGCCTTCACCGCGTCGGTGAGGTTGAACAACTCGGCGCGATCGAGATTCTTGTCCTTGGTCTTGGCCAGTCCGCCGAGGATCTTGAATTCGTGCGCGCGCACCCGCTTGAGGAGCCCCTTCTTGTCCACCGCCTGGAGCGAGGTCTGATCCTTGGAGGCGTTGGCGCCCAGCCCAACAGCGCGAGGCGGCTTGCCGGGCTCGACGACGTAGACGTCGAAGGCGACGATCTGCGTATTCGAATTGGCGAAGCCTTCGACTTGCTGCTGGAAGTCTTTGGGCGACATCTTGAAGAGGTTCTGGACCATGGCGCCCGAAATGGATCGCCATTGCGAGATCTGGTTCTCCACGCCCGCCTGGCTGCGCGCCGCTGCGCCGCGGACGCGTTCCCTTATTTGCTCGTTGAGCACCGCCGTGAACTGGCTGCCCGAGTTGATCGCAAACGCGCCCACGGCGAGCGTGAGCAACGCCGTGAGGATTGCGAACAGCTTGAAACGCAGCGAGTGGTACCACTTGACGTGCACGCGCATGTCTCCGTAATGACGCCCGCTTCCAATTTACTCCGCCGTTGGCGAGAATGGGCGATGAGGTCAAAAGTCACACGAGGGGGGCAGGATTGATGCGTCGTTGCGTTGCCAGCGTCATTTGCCTGGCGACCCTCGCGGCGTCGCTGGCCACGGCCTGCCTCAAATCCGACGATGAAATCGAGATTGTCGACTCCTCACTCGGCGCTACCACGCCCACGCGCTCTCCCACGCCAAAGGCCACGGTCACCGCCACCCCAGGCTACGCCGAAACGTTCCTGTCGAACCTCGGCTCCTTACTCGAGCTCGCCGCGGCCGCCAGGGCGGATCTCGCCGCGAAGGGAATCGCGGGCATCGCCGATACTCGGGCGACAGGGGCCACCACGGCCACGGTGCTCGCGAAACTCGTGGACAACAGCATCGCATGGTTAGAGACGAAGCGTCTCATCAAGGGAACAGCTTCGAACCGGGTGAGCCTAGGGGCCGCCGTGCTCTACGCGGGTTACCTCGCCGTGGACGTCGCTTCAAAGGTCGACGGGGAAGCCCGCCGCGAGGAGCGCTTGCGCAGCGTCGCTGCGCGCCTGGGGTTTGCCTTCGAGACCTTGGCCCTCGGTAGCTCCCCCCTCCTCACGGAGTACGCACCTTTCGCCGTCAATTGCGTTGGCACAGTGTTCGACGACCTCAAGCGTGAGGGCATTGCCGCGACGACCCTGCGCGCCCGCGCCAGCATCATGTTGGGCGAGCTCGCCGGGGCAATCGACGACCTCGACGCCCTCCCAGGGGCAGGCGCCTACGTGCTCGACTACTGCTCCACCGCAGGCGTCCTGGCAGCAGAACTGGCGGGAACGACACAGGCGACGCGAGACGCCTTCGTCGCGGATTTCTCCAGGGAAACAGTCGCGGCTTTGCGGGCCGCTTACGGAAGCTCGGTTCCCACCGAAGTCGACGCATGCCTCGATGAGATGACCGAAAGCGCCGCCGCTCCCTGAAGTCCTGTTTCGACGTCTTGAAAGAACCCGTGCAACAGGGCCGCCGTTTCCAGAGGCCGCTCGGTGGGAAAATCGTGCCCGGCACCGGTCATCACATGAAGACGCGATCCGGCCGCGCGTTCCCACAACCGTAACGTGTTGCGCCAGCTCACGAGGCCGTCATCGCGACTCACGAGGAAGAAGGCGGGTTGTCGCAGGAGGTCGAGGGCCTTCCTCCCATCGAAGAACGCCGCGGCGAGGAGCTGACGCACCACGGCGAGTTTCGCGAAGCCCTCCTTCTCCCACACGCCATCCCAGATCTCGGGCAGGTCGGGGCGGGCCGCGAGTGTCGCAGCCGATACCAGCCAATGGGCGAACTCGCGGTTGCGCGGAATGGGACGGCGCAGCGCGTAAAGCAATTGTGCGACCGCCGCCGGGGAGATGCGCGGTTCCTTGGTGAAGCGAGCGGAAGAGGCCAGAACCGTCAACGAAGCAACGTCGGCGACGGACCCGGGATCAAACGACGGACGCTCTCGCGCCAACTGCGCCGCCGCCTCCAAGCAAACCATGCCCCCGAGGCTGATACCAACGAGGTGGCAGGGGAGGAGCCTCTCTCGCCGAAAGGTTTCCACGAGGTCGGCCGCGAATTCCTCGATGCGACCCCGCCCCGTGGACGAAGGCGAAAGACCCGTCCCCAGGAGGTCTACCGTCACCACGCGGGCGCGGGGCGTCAACGCGTCGACGAACTCCAGCCAGAAACCCGACGATCGGCCGAGTCCTCGCACGAGGACCACCGGACATCGGAAAGAAACGCCGCCTTCCTTGGCGGGGTATGTGCGGTAACCTAACACCTGGGGTGCAAGCATGTTCTGTCAACCTCGGGCTGCGGAATGACGACACCCATCAGGATACCGCGGGAACGCGGGGGCAACAGAGGGGGGCGATAGAATGAGAGCCAAACGGCGCACGCTGCGTGCATACCTGGTCGAACCGTTCAAGCAGATCCGCTTCGGCCTCCACGTGGTCAGCGTGTCGTTCGCGTTCATCGCGCTCCTAGGGTGGCTTTTCGTGCGGGCGTTCCGGGAGCAGTACCAGCAGGTCATCGACATCTTCCAGGTCACCGAGACCGCGGATCTCATGGCCAACGACGTGTTCCTGCGTAACGCCCTCATCATCGGCGGCACGCTCGCCATGTTCGCCGCGAGCATGATGTTCGTGGTCATCCGCCGCACTCACAAAATGTACGGACCGATGGTGAGCATCCTGCGCTTCGTGGGCGAGCTCGAACGGGGTAACTACGCCGTGCGCATCCACGTTCGCGAACGGGACGATTTCCAGAACCTCGTCGGTCGGCTCAACTCGCTGGCGGAAACCATGCATGGACGCTATGGGCTCGCCGTTTCCGGCGATCGCGCCGGCCTTGACGCCCTCGACGCGCGCCTGCGCGATATCGAAGAAGGCGTCGTCGTTGTCACTGACGCTCGCGACTCAGGCAACAAAGCGAGCTAAAGCGACGGCTCACCGTATACTGACGAGCCGCGCTTCGAGCCTCTCCAGCGTCGCAAGGGCGGCGGCCCTTCCTGAGGTTTCGAACGCCACGACCACCGCGGCGGCGTCGGCTTGGAGCTTTCCTCGACGCGTGTGACCTTTGCGGTGCACCTGCCTCACCGCGATGAGGCACGACACCTCGCGCCCCCGGGCCACCGGACCGGCGCAGGTCGCGAGGTCGGCCGATGAGAACTCGAAGTTGGCTATGGCGCGAGCGCAGTCCTCCCAAGCACCACGCTCGCGGCAGAACTCCACCGCCGAGACCTCAAGGTGAAAAGTACGCGCGGCGAGCGACGGATCCCTAGTGAGGGGGAGCGAGCCGGGCCAAGCCACGGGACCGTCCTCGGGTCCGTAACCGGCCGCGACTCCTGCGAGGTCATTGGGCCGCGGACGAGACTCCTCTCCCGCTCTCGAGATCGCGTGGAGCGCATCGAGGGCATCGGCGTGATTATCGCCGACGACCGCGGCACGCAGCTCAGCCACCAACTCGTTTGCGCGCGGCAACGCAATAACGTCGGCCACAGCGTCGTCGAGGTCGTCTCCGACACGCGGAAACTGCCGCAAACAACTTCCCAGACTTCCCAGGCAATCGACGGGATCGAGCGCTCCCGACAGGCAGCGTCCCGATGCGTCTTTCGTGGGTGGTCCGAAGGGGCGTGCTTCGCACGACTGCGCGGCTCGGGCGTCGAGGGGCGCGTCGGAGGAGGCGCGCAGGCAATCGAGCGCTTCCAGTGCCGCCGTCCCATGGCCGGGCCGTCGCTTGGCGGCGCGCACGCACGAGGGAAGGATGGCCAGAGCGAAGGATTGGGATGCCCCCAGCGTTTCGAGGCACGCCAACGAGGACGCATCCTGCCCGGCGGCCGCCAGCGCCTCGCACACGGCATGCGGCAGGTCGATGGGCGACGTGGAAGGCGCCCGGGAAATCAAGGAATCATCGGGGATCGCCCCAGTCGCCGGGATCGCCGCGGTCGCCGCGGTCGCCGCGGTGTTGAACGACCTCGAAGCGCAACCGACGGCAAGAGAGGCGCCCAGCGCGAAAACGACGACGCGCGCGCTCCGATTCATGCACCTACTCCGACACGAATTTGAATTCCGCCTGGAAACTCGCCGGAAGCTTGCGGCCGAAACGGAAGTCGATGAGTTTCTTCTGGAGGCAATCGCGGACCCATTGCGATGACGCTCCTTCGTCGGACACGGTCATCTGCTTGATAGTCACGCTCGCACCCCCCTTGAGGCCGTGGAACACGCCCTCCCCTTCCACCACGATCAGCGGGTCGACCTCCTCGCGTTCGGTGACACAGGCCGCCACCATTTCCGTGGCTCCCTTGCGGAACTCCGCGGTGGCCGACTCGAGTTTCTTGGCGTCGGACTGCGAGGAGGCCACGCGCAGCACGCCTTGCACCGTCCCCTTCTCGCGCCCCTTGTCGAGGACACGTCCAGTGTAGGCGTTGTAAATAGTCCGTGCGCCGAAGGCGGACTTGAGGGCGTCGATGGCGAAAGTCCTCTTGAAGACGGTGTCCCACACCTCCGCCCGTTGCGCTTCTACCGGCACGAGCTCAAAACGCCCCAAGAACAAGACCGCATCGGTGGCCGGCGGCGTGCGCGGCGTGAAGTTAGGGTTGGACACAGATTCCACGGAAAGCTTGCCAGCGGGCTCCCCGAGGCGCACGACCATCTGCCGCTTGAGCTCCTTCTCCAACGAAATGCCCGCGTAGATGTCACGCCGCGAGCGCAAGAAAAGGTAACGTTCGAGCGCGGGGGCAGGCTTGGTCAACACCGACAGCTTGTAGGGCGAGGCCGCTTTCGCTTCGGTGACGATGCGCGTCGCACGTAGAACCCACTCTCCCGTGGGCAACTGGAGGGTCGCGCTCACGGTGCGCGTCTGCTCGCACGCGCCACCGGAATCGGACACGGGCACGGCGCTGAAGTATTCGCGATCGTCGGAGACGCGCTTCCATACGAGGTTCAGATGGCCGCCCGCATCACAGGGCACGTCCACGAGAAGGCCCACGCGAGCCACGGCATCCTCGGGAGGAGTGGGCTTGCCTTGCGCGTCGAGGAGCGACACGCGGGCGCGCGGGAAGTCCGGCGAAGCCGCGTAGATTTTCGAGGCCGCGCCGGGCGGCAAGCGTCCGGCGGAGAGGACGAGTTCCACCGGCACGACTTCCTTGTCGACGTTCTCGATTTCGGTGAGCGAAACGAGGCCGCCGTCCTTGACGCCGAAAGTCGTTACGGCGGCCATGCGGGGCAGCGCCGCGATGGAGGCGACCCGCACTTGCAAGGGCAAGGGAGGTCGGCCCGATGGCATTTGGAACGGATTCTCCACCGGGAACTGCAAGTCGCTCGTACGTCCCGAGGCGGGATCCACGTATGTGGCCTGCAAGGCCTCCACCACGTAGTCGCCCTCGCCGACAGGCAGGAAGTAAGGCAGCGCGAAAGTGACGCTCGGACGCGATCCCTCGAGCACAGCTCGACTTCCGCCTTCGCTCGCGTCGTCGGTGAGAACGGGGAGGCGCAAGGGGGCCGATGCCTTGGTGCGCGTGTTACGCAGCACCAGCAACAGGTTGCGCAGCTGGAGCGAATCGAGCTTGGCGCCAAGGGTCGAGACCGCCGGCCCGTCGATGCTCACGGTCCAGGTGAACGGGAAAAAGAGCAGACCGGACTCGCCCGGGATACGGACCGTTGTCGTGGGGGCCAGCGTGGTGGCCGCGGTATCGCCAGCCCCCGTCGCGCCGCCCGCGCCAGTCGTCGTGCAGCCCCCAGCCAACAGGGCCAGCAGGGACACGCTTCCAAGGGTCACTGCGCTGCGCGCGTGCTTCATGCTCGGGTCACTCCTTGACACGTGATTCTTGCGGTTAATGGACCAAGTTACACCCGCCACCAAGGCCGGAGCAAGGCGACCCTGCGCGTGAGCCTCACCGACCTGCTGGAGACACCCGCGAAAGCGAGGTTCGATCGTCTTGCAGGCGCCCTTTGGCGCCTTGACAAGCGCGCGCGCGCTGACGTAAGTCCCGCAGGCACTGGGGAATCGTCTAATGGCAGGACGGCAGATTCTGACTCTGCTAGTCTAGGTTCGAGTCCTAGTTCCCCAACCAAAGCCCCCGCCCACCGTGGCGGGGGCTTTGGTTTTGGGTGTAAGGTATCGCGGGACCCGAGGGGTTTGCACCCGTGGCGGAACGACCTCTGTGAAGTGGGTCTTGCACACTGAACGGAGGCCTCAAGTGACCTCGACCGCGACGAAACTCCAGACCCTCGCAGACTGGGCCAGTTTGCCGCCCGAATCGCGTTGCGAGCTTCGAGACGGGCAGTTCATCAAGAAGGCCTTGCCCAGCTTCCGTCACGCGGACGTGGGACGAGCCATCACGGAAATCCTCTCTCGTCGGTTTCGGCGCAAAAGCCGTTCCGATGGAACCGGCGGTTGGTGGCTGGCTACGGAGGTGAGCGTAGCCTATCCGAAACTCGAACTCGGCTACATCCACGACCTCGCAGGATGGAAACGGAGCCGTGTCCCCGAGATGCCCGACGAATTTCCCGTTTCCATCGCGCCCGACTGGGTATGTGAGGTTTGCAAGTCCACCTGGAAGAAGGACAGCCGCGAGGTTCTTGCCGCGTTGGAGGCCTCGTCGGTTCCTTGGTATTGGCTCGTCGATCTCGAGCGGGAGAACCTCCTCGTCTACGAGCTCGTGGGAGATCGGTTCACCGTCGCGCAGAGTCTGTTCGCCACCGAAGGAAAAGCACGGATCAAGCCCTTCGATACCGTTGAAATCGACCTCGCCGTCCTCTTCGGGGCCGACGACGAAGCAGAGTGAACGGCATGAAGTTCCACAACATAACCGCCTTTTCGGATCCGCACCGGTTTGCCGATCCACGCCGTTCAGTCCGACGCCCCGTCGGCATCGCCGTCAACGCCCGCAGCGGGCATCTTGTCGATGAGGAACGTGAGGAACTGTTCCCACCCTTCGACGGCGATGGTCCACCGGTATTCCTTCGCCCCATCCGTTAAGGAACCGGCTTTGCTTCTCTGCCCGAAACCGAACTGCTGGTAATTGAACATGTCAACTTCCTAGGTCCGGGAACCGGCGCAGTTTTCCACTTTTTTTCGCTCGCCGGAGTAAACACAGGAGTAGGAAACACGCTTCCCCTCCGCCTTCAACTTCTGCTCGCGTTCCTTGACCTTGGCTGGGTCCGCGAGGAACGCTTGGCATGCGCCCCTCGCTTTGTCTTCGGCTTCTGACAGGGCTTTGTATTCGTTCTCGTCCCTCACCAGAGCAGCGAAGGCCCGGTACACGTCCGCGTCTCGCCGCGCGAAAAAAAGACTCTCTCCGAGGTCTTCTATCGTATAGGCCTTCATCGCGCACTCGCCGCGACCAGAGCCACCCTTCCCCTCATCTCCGGGAGGAAACCCTGCGTCGGGACCCTTCAGTTTGAACAGGTACTCGAGCGTCTGTTGCTGCAAGAGCGTCAAGAGTTGATCTCCGGTCAACTTCGTCTCTGCGCCTTTCTCCAATACGGAGAGCTCGTTCGTGGCTACCTTTCCGACGATTTCCATCTCCTGAAACGCCTCGGCTTCGGTGGGGAACCCCGGCGAGAAGTAGGCAGGAGGGTTCCTTCCATTGGGAATGAGGATGACCCCCAAGTCTTGGGGAACGCCGCCTCCTTGCCAAGTCAGGGAGTTCAAGCCTTCGACCGGTTCCTCGCAGGCGGTCCCACGACCCCGCGAAGGCGACGTGAGGCATGCCTGGGAGCCGGCCAATTCGTAGACCGGCCCGAACGCGTACTGCCCCCCCGCAGAAGGCGCCGACTTGACGTTGAAATCCCTCGTCTTGCAGGCGGACACGGAAATGACTGAAACGATGAGTAACGCCGCTCGCTGATATGTCGCGCTCTTTCCCATGACGTCGAATCCTTTCTGGCCATGCGTAAATCAATGGACGACTCTCGAGGCGTAACGGCCGGCTCCGTGATTGTCGACCTGCACGCCGTTGGCGGAGGCACGGCCTGTTACACCATCAGGATTGATAGGAAAGCGACGAGCGTCGTTCGCAGCGGGCTTGGTATCGAGGGCATGGATGCTCACCTCACACCCGCTCCGGACCCGCGGGAGCGGTCCGCTTCTCCTGGATCGCCCACGGGATGCTTTTGGCCACCGCCGCGCATGGCGCTTCCGCCGACGCCGGTTTTCATACCCCGTCGGACGCCCGTCGCTTCGGGAACACCTCTCGAGGGGCCCCAGGTGCGCGCACGGCTCGACGCGCGGTTTATGGACAGCATGACGCCCGTTACGACGCTTGATTCCGTGGCGTCTGGCCGGTAAGGGCCTCCTGGCAGGACGGCAGATTCTGACTCTTGGCTCCCGCAAGTCTTGGTTCTACGACACTCATTAGCGCTGTCCTCAAATATCTTTTTCCCTCCCTCGCGCCCACGAGTCGCCCACCCTCGCGAAAGCGTGGAAACGGCATGGATCCGGCATCTTAGGGCGCTACCGGCTTAAACGCCTTCAAGACCTTCAACGCCTGATACGCGTACGCGCTCGCGAGGTCGGTACTCAGCGCCGCATTCCACATGGCTTCGCTGCGATTTATCGACCTCGTCGGCCAACTCCCGTTGGGAGCCTGGTGCGACAGCAACCATTTTCCATACGATGCCAATTCACTCCTTTCCGGTTTTTCACCCATCGACGCGAGGACCAGTGCCGAGAATCCCGTCGCATACCCGTCACTTTCCATGGACGGATCGAAGTCGCCACCCAGGAGGTTCGCGAGCGACGCCCCGCCATCGCGGCCCTTTACGCCCAGGATCTCGCTGCGAAGGTCTTCGTCGTGGACGGCGAGCCGAGGATTCTCCGCGCCCGCTAAACGAATCATCATGCGTCCGTGCAGGGAAGTCGCGCGATCCGCGGCTTTGCTCTTGAGAAAATTGACCGCACGGTCCAACATGGCGGTTTCCCTCTTCGACAAGACGGAAGCGCGCGAAGATGCTTCCCTGACCAACGCCGCGCACCCCCAAATGTACGCCCCCGGCGACTCGAACGGCTTCAGGTCATACTGCTCGAGCCACTCCCAGCAACCGTTCTCGTCCTGCAACGCGAACAAGGCCGACAACGCCCCATCCGTTCGCGCCGAACGTTTCCCACCCTTCAGCCCGTCCATGCGAAGCGAAGCTATGGCGTTCGTCACGGCCTCGACGGATCGGGAGCCCGTGTCACTCTTATCGTGGGTCTCGACATAGAGTGGCCGGACGGACGCCCAATTCGCGACCCTTTGAGAAACGACACGATCAATATCCGTCATTGCCGTCGCGGCGACGTGTTCGAAGGGCTGCGCTTGCAGGTAGGGCATGGTGGTGTGGCACGAAAGGGCGCACTGCTTGCCTTCGACGAACGACCAGTCCGCCTTGCCTACCCAAGCCTGGGAGCGCTTCTCTAGGAACTTTTCGGCATCGACTCGCGAAGCGACCACACGGTACCTTCCGAGTTGAACCTCCACGACAGGGAACTCACTCGAGATGTCGCCGTCCGAGTATCCACGCGCTTGGGTCTTCTTGCACGCCCCCAGGGCGACCGAAAGAACGAGGGGTCCAACGAGCGAACGAAGGCTTCGGAATCGACTCGGCATGGACCCGCCAATCATGAAGTTACGCCGTGGTGGACTCGCCCGTTCGATGGGGCCGGGGGAGGATCCACCTCGACTCTATCGCACCGGGTGGAAGGCTGGCGGCGAGGAAAAGCCTTCCCACGTCATATTTGATACGGCCGCGTCGGCGCGGCGAGCTTCCCAACTTGGATGTCGAAGGGAAGTTCGTTCCATGTCGCCTCGAAAGGGTCGTCATGCCCTTCCTGCGCCGTTTCCCGCATTCGTCGGGAACGCCCCGTATCGCGCCTGAAGGCCGCGAACATGATGGCCGGGCTGGGTCCGCGGACCTCGACGCGTTTGACGCCTCGCCGGCATTTCGCGCGCATTGCCTTCGGGGCGCTTCCGGACTTTCCTATGAGCGAGCTTTTCGGAGTACCGCATCCCGCGGTACTGCTGGCACGCACGGAAGAGTTGACACTGGAGCGGCCGAGAACGACGCTCAGAACACTATCATGGGGCGAGCCGAGCTCGCTCAGCGAGGCTCATCCGCAGTCCCCTATCACTATGAACTCACCTTTTGGACACGCTCTTAATCCAGGCTGGGGCGCCCTTTCCACTTCGAAGGAAAGATGTCACCTCGAACGACGTCGCCGCAATCGCCTCCTACCCTGTTCGACAAGATGCATTCCCGTACCGCTTGTCCACCTTGCACAAGCCAGTGGGAATCGAACTTCGCGCGATCAGTTTCGAAGGCATTCTTCACGCTCTTGAAGATACTGAATTGCACGTGCCATAAATTCAGTGGCGGCATGGAGGCCGACGCCGTGATGGCAGGGTCCACGACGATCTTGCGTTTCTTGTCCATCCAGTATGGTCCGCCCACATTGGACAAGACGAGATGGGGCGATTCGTTCTCCGGACCAAACGCGCGGCGACCAAGTCGATGGCATTTCACGCAATTGTAGGCGTGGTTCGCATTTGACTCCGGGATGTCCCAATACTGAGGCGTCCATGGCTCCGGACTCTCTGCCTTTTGAACGGATGAGGGATCCAGATTCTTCATCTCAGTATAGACAGAATTGAGGATCTCCCGCCCCACGACGGAATAAGGGTCGTCAGAAGAGGAGCCGCGAATATCGAGAATGGATTCCTTGGTTCCTTTGAACCCCATCCCGTGGCTGAATCTTGGGGTGCGTAACCATGGTCCGGCTTGGTGGCAGTTGACGCAGACATCTTTTTGCATGTCGTAAACATCGGACAGAACGGCAATATCATTCAATGAGCCGATGGCGCTGTGGATCTTGGGAAGTGAAGATCCGTCGATCGGCTCCCTTTCGTTGAGACCATGAGCTTCGACGTTGCGTGATGAAAAAAAGCACGTTTGGCCCATGGCTATGGTCGGCGGGGCTTTAGCGTCCTCGGACCGCCACCCGATAATCGCGATGTTGTCGAAATGCTTTCCATCCGCGAAGGAGGCCTTCTTCGGCTTAACGTTGATGCAGAAGAGCCCCCAAATCACCCCGTCGATTTCTTTCTTTACGTACCTCGAGCCTACCGCGCATCGGCCGTTGAAGTTCGCTATGGTGGGATTGTCACACTTCTCCAGTACGGAAGTGAGGTTAGTCACTTTAGACCCGTCAACGTAAACGGGAAGGTCGACTCCTGCCGGGTCATCGCAACGAAATTGAGGAATCTCACCAAGCTCGTTCTCGCACGCCTTGATGTATGACTGCGTCAAACGGAGTTTCTTTTCCTCCGAGGCGCCCGACCATCGCGAGTTGGTCGGGCGAACTTGTTCGGACTTCATCATCGCTCCTGCGGGCTTCAATTGGCAGCCTGACGCGATCAAGGCCGCTATCATTAACACCCCAAGTTCCATCGTCCGTCATCCTCCGCAATCTTCCGCTGGCCGCTCAAAGGGGACGTCGCGTGTTGCCCCTCAAAATCTTAGGATGTCGACGCCATCTCTGCCAGGACGCCGGGTAAGCCCGCCGTTTGACCTGTGTGACAGAGTTTCGTTATTGGATTGCGAGCGAACAGACATTGCTGCGGACGCCCTCGCTAAGTGTGCGCTCGTTTCGCCGGCCCCCCTCAGCGCCTCGATTTCAGACTTGCATGCTCCATTCAGGTCGAACATCGCGGAGCCACCGCGCCAAAAATTGGCGCGGGGAATTCGTTTCGACGCAATAGCGAGCTTCTAAAGGGCGAGGTCCGAACGCATCCGTTGGATTTCAGGCCCCGGACAGGCCCTTGAGTCGATAAGCGTAGGGTGTCCAGTTCGCCGGCGCCGCTTCGACGTCGCGGTGATTCACGAGGACCCACTTCATGTAGTCGAGAAACGGCACTTTTGCCCCTGTGCAGCAAAGCTGCATCGTGCGAAGAATATCGAATGCCACACGACCTTTTTTGGACTGACGGAATTTTGAATTGTTCAGCATGGTCCGCTCGGAACGCAGGATCCGCTCCACCTGGTTGTTTGTCGGGGGAACCCAAGGGTCGTTCAGGTAGTGCGTCAATTCCGCAAAATGCGTAACAATATACTTGGCGCTCTGATGCATCTCCGAGGTTGGCATGTGCTCAAGCATCATCTTTTCGCAGCGTGCTTTAAGCAGGTGCCAGATTCTCCGGCCGTAACGACCACGCCAATGCAGCGTCGTTTCGGCGGTCCGCTCTTTGCAATCGATGATGTCTTCGAGTGCCGAGAGGAGCATGAATCCCCGCAGCATGGGGTAACAGTTCAGCGGATCGACATCGCGGTAACGCCAAAAGGGACGACGCGCGTGTGCCATGCAACCTGCATAGTCTAACGTCATGCTCGAAGGCGTTGGCCCCGGTAAGTTCGCGGTGGAAAGATCGGATTGTATGGTCAGGGCGTGATGTTCCGGCTTGCGGATTTTGAGTGCTTGACCAAGCAGATTGCCAAAGGATCCAAGGTGTGTGCGGACAAACGAGATCTGCGAGAATTGATCATCCGCTTTGACGCGGCCTGTTGCCATCGTGACTTGCAGCTTCTTTTTCGGCTTACCTGTCTTTGTGTCAAAAGAAAAACCGAGCAGGGCGTCGAGTTCCAGCATTGCGCTGTCGAGATCGGGGCCGCTTGAATCCCGAGGGAGCGGCGGCGGTTCTGGGTGAGCGGGTTCGCCTTGGGCCTGCCGTACTTTCTTTTCCACCGCAAGCACTCGCGTGGAAGAATCGTCTCCCTGAATGCGTCTGCTTTGCGCTAGCTGCTTGAAGATCTCCTGATACACAGGGGCACATGCGGCAGCGACGTACTGGATGACACGTAACAACGTGGACTCCCCGAACGCTTTCTTGTCGTTTCCAAG
Organism: Silvanigrellaceae bacterium; assembly: GCA_044356935.1. Lineage (GTDB taxonomy): Bacteria > Bdellovibrionota_B > Oligoflexia > Silvanigrellales > Silvanigrellaceae > JADCJN01. The sequence goes on from JBIKVI010000078.1 coordinate 14,632, forward strand.
GAAAGCGGCGGCTCGATGCGCAGGCATCGAGAAGACAACAATAAGATGGACGATGTTGACCATGGCGTTCCAGGTGATCTGCCAACCTGGTGGCCCCACCTTACCCGTCGAAGCTCGCACCGTTTGGCCCGATTCAGGATCGGTGACGGTTTCGACGCTGTAGGTGATTTCCTTAATCACCACGTCGAAATCGTATCGTACGTGCTCTTCCCTTGAACTTCGAAGTCCGCGGGTTTTCGTGAATTGCTTCTCTTTGTCCACGTCGAGAGACTCCTTTTCCGCGGCCGAGGAGCGCGACGTCTTGTTGTAGAGATCCTCCTCGCCCCCGTGATGGGGACTTGAGCGCTCCTGTCGTTTACTTCTTCCTTCTCCATGACGCGCTCGCTTGTGTCCATATAAACGGCGGTGCTTGTGGAGAAGCTTGCGAATCTCCCTTTCCAGTGCCTCCTTCTCTGGGTTTGCAGCCTGACCTACGGGCTTGTCGGGAAGGTCGAACCTGTCCGACTTTCCGCGCTCGGACTTGGGCAGAATGCCCATCAACTGGCGAAGGGTTTCAACGGCCTTCTTCTGGGTCGTCTTGTCTCGCAAAAGGATGCTGACCATATCGAGCATGGAAAGCAGCAATGCTGCCTGGCCATCGGCGAGGCCTTTGGCCTCCGTTCGAACCCACTCACGCAGCTCGTCAACCTGCTGAGAATTTATCTTTTCCATGAGCTGCAGATCTTCCTTTGATTCAAAGAATATCCGTGATCTCAGGAAACAGTGTGCGAGTCAAGGTGCCGAGGGCGCCAAGCGACTTTTCTTCGGGTGACCGTGTAACTGTTTCCTTCAAGCAGCATCGCGAAATCCGACTGGGACATCGACTTCGTCTCAGGTCTGGTGAGCATCTCGACTTGCGTCGCGATCGCACCCTTGGCGAATTGCTTGTAGCTCACCCAAAGACCAGTCTCGTCGGCGAACAGGACTTTGATTCGCGTTCGGCACCGCGAAACAAACACCACGCAGTCTCCTTTCCATGGCTCGATACCCGCCACGCGACACTCGCCCAGAAGACCCAAATGGCCCTTGCGGAAATCAACGCGCCAAAGGGCCACCAGAATGCGACGAACAAGGAGAGAACTCAGCATGACGTGAGAACTCGGAGAAGTTCAGGTGACAACGCCGACAAGGCAACATCCACGGTTACCTCTCCCGAGGCGAAGCGAAACGTCAGAGTCTGACTTGCCGGAGTCGCTATTGGCTGCTCTTCAACGGTCACGACACGAAACGGCCTAGGCATCAAAGCAAGCTGGCGTGTTTTGCTCCAGGATCTGATGGAAGCGGGATTAACGCCGGTAGCGCGCCGAATCGCGCTGGGGGAAATCCCTGCCTGCTGAAGTCTGCAAATCCTGACTTTCAGATTGTCTGGCATCCTGAGGTACTTTCCAGGCACGCGTAGATTTCGGATCTCTTCGGCAAGGCACGCTAGTTCTGTGGACGTTTGCGGGTTTACTTGTTGCAGCTTCATGGTGGCCCTCCAGTGGAGGCCCCAACATGAACTTGGCGTGGCGCAGTGTCACAACGGTCAGGCGGCGGGCTTAC
>JBIKVI010000339.1:0-4726 GCA_044356935.1 Silvanigrellaceae bacterium
CCTTCTTACCGGAGTCGGCCCTCTGGAGGCTCTCCTCGCGGTGAGCGCCCATCTCGCGACGGCCGCGAGAGAAGGAACCCCGATCCAGCGCGTGGTGTTTGTGGGCACGGCGGGTGCCTACGACACCCAAACGTATCCTCTTCATGTCGTGCGGCGCGTGCGCCGCGCTGTGTTCACCGACGGCGGCGCGGCGCGCGGCGATGCGTACTTCCCCGCGCCGGCTCAGGCTCATGCCCCGCCTGAGTCCGGGGCGAAAACGTTGGATTCGCCACTGCGTGCTGCCGCCGACGTTCTCGCCTGTGTCTGCCCTCCCTCCATCACGCTTGCCGCGGGTCTCGCAGAGGCTTTTGCACGATACGGCGCACTGGAGAACCTCGAACTCGCGGGCCTCGCGCGGGCATGCGCCGAAACGCGAGTCCCCTGGGAAGCGTTCCTCGGTGTGAGCAATGCGGTAGGCGCGACCTCGCACGAGGAATGGAAACAGCACCACGCGGCGGCGAGCCTCGCCGCGCAGCGAGCGCTTTTCGAGGCGTACGACTCGTCTTCCTAGGGAATGGCGCACCCAAGGGACAAGGGACAAGGGACAAGGGACAAGGGACGCGGGAGTTTAGAGGTAGTCCTTGTCGGCCGCGCGGAATCCCGTCACTGAGACCTTCAGGCGCGCGTCTTCCGCACCCTGAGCGCGTGCTTTGATGCGGTAGACGAGCGAACCACCGTCGTAGTTCACGGACTCGAGCGGGAAGTGCGTCGATCCTGCCAAAAGAGGCCTGATGTCTCCGACGAAGAGGAGCCGATTGGGCGTGCCAGGGGGGAGCCCGGAAATCACGCCCTTGGTGGACCGCTCGATGAGGGTCTTGGTGACTTCCGCCACGGAGGCCGTCGGGTTCGCCTCGAGGAGGAGCGCGACCGCAGCCGCTCCCCCGTTCACGCCGCCATGTCGGGAGGCGGCTCGTCGCCGCCATCGCTGTTCGCGTCGGCGGCTCCCACGTTGGCCAGGTCGCTCAAGTTCACACCCGCATCCGGCGCGCCTGAACCCGCTTCGGGAGATTCCCATCGGGATTTTGGAACCTGTTCCCACTTGTAGAGAACGCCCGGTCGGCCTTGCGACCAGAATTGGAGCCCCACGGCCGTAACCGCGAACTTCTCGAACGCCACCACCCGCGTGGTGCCGTTGGACAGTCTCAAGACGAGGCGGTCGTCCATGAGGGTAACATCGAGGATGCGGTCGTGTTTCGCGCCCTCGAGCCACAGCAACGTGCTTGCGGACTTGCAGAGTTCTCGGAGCTTCTGGCGCAGCAAGCCCTGGGTCTGAGGCATGGGGGGGTGCCCTCCTGGCGTCTTCGGGAGCGCGTCCATGCGTTCCCTTTCTCTGCCGCGGGCACCGTGATTCTTTCACGGCGTCGCTGGCGTGCCATGGTGTTCGGCGGCCCGGTTTCTTCCTTAACGGGGCAAATTCCGCCTCCCGACGCGGGGCTTCAGACGCTGAAGAAGTGGAAGGTCTTTGGCCCCTTGGCGAGGTAACGGGGACTGCTCGTGACGTCGAGCAGGGCCACGAACTCGGTGGCCACGCCAGGGTTCATGTTGATGACGAGGCCAGAAACCCTCCGAATGACCATGTGGAGTCCGATGCCGGCTCCGGGCCCTTCGGTGTTTACCTTCACCGCGCCCACGCGCGGCACGTCGAGGACCTCGTGGCGGTACTCCTGGAGGCTCGGCTCATCGAGGGAACCGAACGGGTCGGTGACGCTCACGGCCAAGATGTTCCCGTCGACGCCCCATTCGAGACGCACGAGCTCGGTGGGCTTGAGGAACACCGGTTGGTCGCGGCCGCGCCTCGCGCGCGCGGGGTTGGCGTCCCAGATGGCGTTCATGAGCAGCTCATCGAGGACCTCGCCGGCCATTCGGGCGAAATCGGGTGCGCCGCTGGGAATGACCCCGTCGAGGCCCGAAACAAAATCGGTGAGCGTGTCGACGAACCAGGCTCGCTCGTCGCTGCGACTCACCGTGAAGGAGTGGATGGGTGTTCCGTAGCCGAGATACTTCTCGACGCCGAACACGTCGCGCGTCGTCCATTTCTTCACCGCGGAAATGAGCGCGGTCTTGGCGAGGTGCCCTTGTTGATTCAACGAAAGGAAGTGATGCACGTCGCGGGTGGCTTCGAGGTCCTCGGGGCCATGCCGCATGGCGTCGGTTGTGACGACAATCACGCGTGGACGCGTGGCGAGCCCCCGTGCGTACGCGAGGAGATCGCCATTGACGCCCTCCACGACGACGAGCGCCTCCTCTTGCCGCGCGGAGGCCGCGTCCATGCGTGCGAGCAACTCTGACGCGTCAGCGCAGCGCACATAGGCCTCGCCCCAGAGCTTGAGCGTGGCATGGAGAATGGCGAGCGGCGAGCCTGGCTCCTTCAGGCGTTCCTCGAAACGGGAGGGGTCGGCGAAAAGGCAGAGGATGGCGTGGCGGCCGGAGTTGGAACTCATGGCTTGCCGAGCCCCCGTGTCGCCTTGGTGGAGCAGTTTGCGACATCACCCGCCACGAGACCCTCGTGCTCAAGCTCGGCAACGGCCACGTGGCGCGCACGGAACACGCGAAACGGGTAGGAGTCCTTCGCTCCCGCCGGCGCGTACCCAATCACGGCCTTGCAGAAGAACCCGCGGAGGAATCGCTCGAGGCGTGGAAAGGCCTCCTTGGCCTCGGCCTCGAACTTGAGGTTGGCGCAGTTGAACACGATGCTATAGGGCGAATGCCATTGCATGAGGATGTTGGTGAGTTTGGACTTCAAGACATCGACGTCGGCCGCGGTGGCGAGGTTTGTTTCGGCGGCGAAGCTCACCTCCATCACGTGGGCCCCGAAGTCGTTGTCGACGACGATGCGGGAGCGGAGGTCGCCGAGATCGCGTTTGAGCCCCCCTTCGCGTCCGAGTCCCGTTTCCTTGCTCGCGGCCTCGTACCCTGAGAGGATTTCGAAGGGAAGGCCTTCGGGTGGCGTGGCTCCCTCCTCACAAAACCCGAGGATCTTCTTCATGAAGAAGCCCTTAAAGAAGGTAACAAGCCTCGCCAAGGGTTCGCGCATGGATTCGTCGACCCGGAAGTTGCGCGCGTCGAAGAGGCAGGTGTAAGGGGAATGCCACGTGCGCAGGGCGGACATCCAGGCGCGCTTGAGGGCCTGGATGTCGTCCTGCGAGGCGACGGAGTAACCGTCGGGGAAGTGGATTTCCATGACCCTGGCCTGCAGGTGATGCTGGAATTCGATACGTGGGGTGGTCATTGTGAAGCTCCTCTTCCTCTTCTTTACACAATCCGAGGGCGGCGCGCCCGGCTACCTCTCGAGGCGCGGCGAAGAGGCCGCGGAAAGCCTGGCCGATTCGTTGGGCCAGTTCCTCGGCCAAAGCCTGGGCGTGGACGTGGCATCGGGATTCGACGATCGGGCGCGATCGCTCGAGGAGGATATCAGATGGCGCGCCTTCCGGTCTCCCGCGAGCGTGGGGGAGGCGGTGGCCGCCAGTTTGAGGCTCTACTCCGACGTCCTTCTCATGGCGGGCGGTCGTGAGCGCACATTGAATACGGCCAGGGCCGTGTCCTCGCGACTGGCTCTGCCTGTGACCGTCGATGCGCGCGCAGATGGCGTGCCCGGCGAAAAGGGCCCCTCCGGGGTGTTGGCAGACGTCCTGACGGACCTCGTGGGCCCACCGAATATTGGTGGGGGGGAGGGTTGGTTGACGCCCGCTCAGGCCCCTCGGGCTGTGGTCATGGGCACGAGCGTCGAAGCTTTGGGAGCATGGCTGTCCACACGGCTGCCTGCCGAACAGCACGCTTCCCTGGTGAGCGCCCTGTCGAACACCACGCAGGACGGCTTGTTTCCTACTGTGTTCGCGTGCGGTTTCGATCGCGATGAAACTTCGGGCCACCACACGTGGATGTTCGATTGACTTCACACAATGGACTCGGGCGATCTCCAGACCCGCTTCGCAAAGCGGGCGTCACCATCACGGCGGCAGGTTCGTGCGTTTGGCCCCTGGCTCCCATCGCGTACACTGAGCGTTCCGGAGGACGTCCATGGAAGCCACCATCGTCGAGATGCTTAACTCCTTCGCCCACAATCCCTGGGCGGTGTACGTTTTCATCTTCGTTTTCATGTACATGAGCAGCTTCGGCGTTCCAATCCCTGAGGAAATCGTGCTCCTCACGGTGGGATTCCTCGCGCACATGGCCGCCCATCCTGAGATTTACCCGCCAGACGTACCGGGTGCCCCCGGGGTCAACGTTCACGTGGCGGCTTGGGCTTGTTTCGTGGCCGTCCTCTCCAGCGACGTTCTCGTGTACGGCCTCGGAAGGAGGTTCGGACCGCGCATTCTCGCTTTTGGCCCGGTCCGCAAGGTCCTCACCGACGAACGTCGCATCGCGGTGGACAAATGGACGCTGAGACTAGGGCCTTGGGCCGCGGGAGTGTTTCGTTTCACGCCGGGCATCCGATTCCCGGGACACCTAAGTTGCGGAATCCTGGGCGTGCCTTGGCACAAGTTTCTGATGGTGGACGGACTGGCCGCCTTGGTGAGCGTTCCCACTCAGGTCTATCTGGTGGCCGCGTACGGTCGCGAAATTTTGGACCTCGTGCGCAAATACCAGCCAGTGGCCATCGGGGTTGTCGCACTCGTCGTGCTGTGGCACTTCCGCCCCGTTATTCTCTCGATGTTCAAGCGGATTCTCGGAGGAAAAACCGCTCCGG
>JBIKVI010000080.1:0-16162 GCA_044356935.1 Silvanigrellaceae bacterium
AGCATTTCGGGCACGAGCTTCTGCGAGGCGTCGTCGGAAGACAACCTCACGAGCTCGACGATCTTGACCTGTGGGATGGCGCAATTGAGAGTCCCGCTTCGCACGATGAGCGCGGGCACGATGGCGAGTGTGAGAGGGATGCGAAGGGTGATGATGGTGCCCTTGCCCTGTGTGCTTGCGAAATCGACCACGCCGCCTATTTGCTCGATGTTCGTCCGCACGACGTCCATCCCGATGCCGCGTCCCGAGATTTCTGTAATCTTTTCTGCGGTGGAGAAGCCCGGGGTGAAGATCAGGGACATGACCTCCTTGCGGGTGAGCCGCGCCAAGCGCTCTTGCGTGAGCAGGCCCTTCTCTACCGCGCGACGTCCGACCTTGGCGGGGTCGATTCCTCGGCCGTCATCCTGGATCTCGACGATGACCTGTCCCCCTTCCTGGAAGGTGCGGATGACCAATCGTCCTCGTTGGGATTTGCCCGCCTGCGCGCGCTCCTCGGGGGTCTCGATGCCGTGATCCAGCGAGTTGCGCACGATGTGCGTGAGGGGATCGCGGATAGCCTCGACGATGGTCTTGTCTATCTCGGTTTCGTTCCCTTCGAGGTGCATCTCCACGAGCTTGCCGAGTTCCTTAGACACATCGCGCACGATGCGTTGGAAACGCAACGTCACGGTGCTCACAGGTTGCATGCGCATGCGCATGATCTCGGCCTGGAGGCCACCGGTGACGACATCGAGCCGTTGCGAGACCGATTGGAACTCCCGATCCTCGCTGTTGGAGGTGAACTGGTGAAGTTGGTTGCGGATGAGCACGAGCTCGCTGACGAGCCCCATGAGATGGTCGAGGAGACTCACCTGCACGCGCAGGAAGTTTTCCGCTTCGCGGGGTTTGGCGCTAGATGCCGTTGCGCCAGGGGAGCCCTGCTCCGTGGGAGCTCCCCCGACGTTGCCGCGCGCGGCTGCAGAGCCTCCCGAGGCAGTCGACATGGCCGACGGGGGCAACGCGGCCAAAGAGGTTGACGCGGTCGAGTTTGACTTGGACTCGTCCGAGAAACGCGCGATTTTGTCGAGCTCAGCGAGGAATCGCTCGGAGGACGGGGCGTCGAAGGCCTTGGCCTCTATCGTGCGCTCGAGGAGCGACTCGAGGCCGTGCACCATGGTTCCTTCCTCGGCGGCCGCAAGTGCCATGCACAGTCCTTTGAGGCTGTGGAGATCGCGCAGCATCGATTCGCTAATGGGCCCGTCGGGCCAAGCTTCGAGGCTCTCGGCCTGCAGGACCTCGCGGGTGAGGCGCGCGCAAAGCTCACCTATCCTCGCTTTGGCCTCCAACGTCCTCTCGTCCATGGCTCGACCCCGCGCCTGTCTGTTTTTGCGTCATGCCGGTGCGCCAAGGAGTGCGCACGTTCGACTCCCAGTCTACCCCCGTGGAGCTTTTCGTAGCTTGGACGGGAAGCCACTGTGTCAAAGTTCCAGCGTATGGTGTTGTCGGCACGTCGAGCGGCCAATCCGTTACCTGTCATGTATAATCCGCCTGACGGAGGTCCCTCCTGATGCAAGATAAAGAGACTTTTTCCAACGGAGACGCCATCGCATCGGAGAGCGACTACGCCGCGGCGCACGCACTCCTCTCGCGCAAGGCGTCGGCGCCTTTCCTCCTACGGCGCGTGATGTCCCACTTCGAGGCTTACAGGGCGGCGCGCAAATACGGATGGTCGAGGCCCTGGAACAAGGGCGGCTTGAGGACCTTCCTCACACTCGAATTCCATGCCTCGGCCGATCTCGAGTATGCCCGGCTCGCGAGGTCTTGGGCCTCCCTAGCCGGTGCCCGGGATGTTTCCTTGCTCGACACCCTCGCTTCGGCCGCGGGGGCGCGGTGTTTTGTGTTCCTCCACGAGCGCGACGATGCCCATGGGATTTTCGAGGGCTTCACTCTCAGCTTCGGGATGCCCTCGAGCGCCGGTCGACGGTTTCGAGATCGCTACGACGTCATTGTAGAGCGACCGCTAGGAGAACCTTCCGAAAAAGTCATGGTCCGCGTCTTCGAAGACCGGTTCGTCGCAGGGCGAGAAGTGACAGGACCCTTTCCTCCGGCAAAGGAACTGACCGCCTCGTTCACGGCCGCAGACGACGGCGTGGTTGGACTGCTTGGAGTGTCCCTCGACCTCGTACGGAGGGACGCCTTCGACACCGCCCGGCACTGGACTCACTGGACCCAGGACGTCATCGACTACTTCGGTCCGCGCGCCCATCCCGAGGCCGCGCGTTGGTTCGGAGTCGGAGCATTCGCGCTCGCCCACGCAGAGCGATTTCCAGCCCAGCTGCGCGCTGCGGGTGGGGCGAACACGGCGTCACAGGGGAGGCGTTCCGCATGAGTTTGCCCTTGTTCGTGCGCGCCGCTCGCGCGGCCAATGTGGAACGCGTCGCGGGCAGCGCCTTCTCGCGCCGCTGCGAGCAAGGCCTTTTACGCCGCATCGACGTGCTGCGCCTCCTCGCCTTCCAGGCGGAGGCCTCGCGCGGCTTCATGCCGTTCCTGGAGGCTTTGGTCGCGCGGTCCGGGCAGGGGCCGGTTCAGGACGCCCTGCGCGCGAACCTCGCAGAGGAAACAGCCGACGATCCCTGCCCGCACGCGCAATGGGCCCGCATGACGCGCGTCGCATTGTTCGAGCGGCTCGGAGCGTCGGCCGTCGAGTCGCGGGCCGTTGCCAACGACGTCGCGCCCATGGCCGATCGTTACCTTGCGCGCCTCGAAGAGCTGCTGTCCCCTCGCTTGTCCTCGGTGGAGGCAGCCGCCGCATTCGCCCTCGCCGTTGAGGACGCCGTCCCGACCATCTACGCCGCTCTGGTCCGTGGCCTCACCGCCTTCCCGAGCGTACGCACAGAGGATGTCGCGTTCTTCGAGGCGCATGTCGCTTGCGACGTCGATCATGCGCTGCGCATTCTGGTCGCGTGCCGCGAGGAGGCGAGGCAAGGCGCCGATCTCCTGCGTTGGCGTCCAACGCTCGCGTGCGCGTCGTCCATCCTCACCAATCGCGTGCGCGCACTCGACGCCATTTTGGCGTTGGAAGATGCGTTTTCCCAGGCGCCCGCTGTTGGTTCGACGACCCCCCACCTCGACGCCGGGTCACAACGATCCTGAGTGTCGTGAGCCCGCGTTCGACGTGGCGAAACACCGTACCCACACCTCCGCCGCAAGGAACGTTCGGCATGAGCATCACCGGATTGGACGAGAGCCTCGAACTCCTCGTGAAGCAAACCTTCCTCATGGAGGCCGACGAACTCCTCGCGAGCGCGGAGGAGGGCTTCCTCGCTCTCGAACGCGATCCGACCGACGGTGAGGTCATCGCGCGCATTTTCCGCGTCGCCCACACGTTCAAGGGTTCCGCGCTCTCCGTGGGTTTCCAGGGAATCGGGCGCTTCGCCCATTGGCTCGAGGCGGTCCTCGATCTCGTTCGCCAAGGCCAGGCCAAGGTCGACCCCGAAATCATGAACGCGTTGCTGCGCGGCCTCGATCATCTCAAGGCGGAAGTCGGACTCCTGCGCAAGGATGTCGGCTCGGGCAAACTGCGCGAGGAGGATGCTGCCTTCCTCAAGCGGTTGTTCGAAGAACTCTCGTCGGGGCGTCGATCCGTCCGCGCGTCTGAGTCCGCGGACGGAAGCGCAAGAGCCGGCGGGAGCGACGACGCCACCGGCGCGGATGGCTTCAAAGCGAGCTCCACCGTCATCCATGGCGACCGCATGCGTAACTTCGGGCCCACGCGCGATGAACTGGCCGATGCCGCCGGTTCGCTCGCGAGCCTCTCGCGTGTCGCCGAGCCTATCGCCGTGCAACGCCGCATCGGCGATGAACACGCGCCCATCTACGAACACTTTTCGATTCAAAAAGTCTTCGTTCCCGTTGATTCCCAAGAGGTCGAATTCTACAGCCGAATCAACTTCGAGCATGAGCGTCGATTGCTCGCCGCCGACCATTACGGTCCGTTCGCGCAGTTGGTCCTCGACGCGTTGCGCTCCCACCCGCGCTTCCAGAACGTCGGACGCGCGTGCGTCGTGCGGTGGGTGGGATACACGCGCCGCCTAGAGGTCGTCGATTCGGCCTGCGTCCCGGGGCGCGTCCCAAACACGATGCCCCGGGGCTACGGGTGTTTCCTTCGCAACGAGTCGTCGCTCCTGCAGCTCGATGCGGAGCACTACCGTTCTTTCGTCGACTCGGCTCGCATCCTGATGAGCTTTCGCGACCACGGCGCGCCTCCCCAACGTAGCATCCGTCGCCTCCACCTCGCGGGCCTGCGATCGGGCATCGCGCTTCCTTTGCGCGCGTCGGGTCGCATAGGTGGTTTTCTGTTCCTCAACGGCACCGAACCAAGGGACTTCCAAGGGCTGACGTTCGCCGAAGCGCAAGCCCTCCTCTTTTTGCGCACTTTGGCGGAGTGTTTCCTCCAGCAGGAGGCGCGCTTGCCCGACTCCCACTATCGTTCGTACTTCCTGAGCCAAGGCACGGAAGAAGGATCGTTGCCGCACTCGGTGTTCGATGCGGACCGGATGGCGGGCGCGCTGGTGGGTGCTTTGGAACGTTTCTTTGCGAAACCGCCGCGCGTGTCGGTGGATGCTCCAAAGGGCTTCCGTTTCCTGCAATCCGACGAGCATTGCGCATACGCCATCGCGCGGCTCGTGCAGGCGCACGCGGGGCTGTGGCTGCCTGGGGACTCTTTGTCGGTGCGCGTGGAGCAAGAGGCTCTCAAGATCCGTTTCCGTGTCGATGGCCTCGGGGACGCGTCGTCTCAGATGGTGTGCTGCGCAGAGGCGCTCGAGCCCGTTCGGACGCTTGCGGAGATGTGCGGGTTCGCGCACGCACTCACGCCGCATGGATTCACACTCACCATGGAGTGCGACGAATCCGAGGGCGGACTCGATTACTCCTGCTAAGACGCCCACGCATAGCTCGAACCGGGGGTCCTTCGTCGTGTGAAGGATGCCGAGGGTGCGGATGATGAGGCGTTCCCTTTCGGGCAAGGCGGTTTGTACCGTCAGCCCCGGAGATGGATTGAATTCGAGTTCGACCGAGGTACGTTCGAGGCGCGGTGCCGCGAGAGCAACGTGGTACCTCTTCCCAACGACAGGACGAGGAGAAACATCATGGCTGACACGCAAAATCAGAGCCAAAGCAAGTCGCCGAGGGGATTCGCCGCCATGGATGCCGCCAAGCAGCGCGAAATTGCGAGCAAGGGAGGGCGGGCGGCCCATGAGAGCGGCAACGCGCACGAGTTCACCCCGGAGGAGGCCCGCATCGCTGGACGCAAAGGCGGAGAAGCTGTGAGCGTCGATCGCGCCCACATGGCGGAGATAGGCGCCAAGGGCGGCGCCAACAGCCACGGCGGGAACCGCGCCCGCAAGAACCAGGATACGGCTGCCGCCCGCGCTCAGAGCATTGATTTGCACGTGCGCGTGGGATCGTCCGAGCAGGGCGGTGACGAGGCGCGCCACTGACGTCGCGAAGGACATCCGAAGGGCGATGACAGGATGCGTGAAGGGCGGCGCGTTTCCATGGTCACTCCTTGGCAGGGGTGGGCGATGGCGCGGGCGCGGCCTCCTTGGCGCCGAGCGCGAGGACGGTGGGCAGCAGGCCCGGGTAACGCACCTCGATCTCTTCGTAACGCAGCACATTGATGTGCGCGGTGGCACGTTTCTCGGTGCGCACGAGGCCGGCCTCTCGCAGGATCCGGAAATGGTGGGAGAGAGTTGACTTCGGGATTCCCACGTTGGGGCACGCGAACGCGCAGGCCATGCCGTCGCTGCCGTGGAGCTTGCGGACGATCTGCAGCCGCACCGGATCGGCAAGGGCACCGAGCAAGGCTTCGAGACGGAACTCTTCAGGGTGAGGATGAACAAAAGATCTCATGCTTGACCTCTAGCACTCCTCGGGCGTACTTCAATTGTTCCTTAGTTCGAAAGTATTGAACTAAGGAACAATCAGTGGTCCTCGAACCGCTACTAAGGGAGGCAACCTGTGAGACTGCAAGGAAAAACCATACTCGTGACCGGAGCGAGCCGAGGGATTGGTCGAGCCATCGCCGAGCATGTCGCCCAAGAAGGGGCGACAGTCATCGTTCACTACGGCCGTCAGGCCCAGGAAGCCGACGCCGTGGTCGCTGGCATCGTCGCACGAGGCGGACGTGCCTTCGCGGTGGGTGCCGACCTGTCGAAGGTCGCAACCATCGACCCGCTCTTCGAACAGATCCGCTCCGGCCTTGCCGCCCTTAGTCTGCCGGCGCGTCTCGACGTCGTGTTCAACAACGCTGGAATGGCCACGCCCGCGCCCTTCCTCGAAACCACCCCGGAACAGTTCGACGCGCTCTTCGACCTCAATGTGCGCGGGGTGTTCTTCGTCACCCAGCGCGCCGTGAAGCTGATGCCCGAGGGTGGAAAAATCGTGAACGTCTCGTCGGCGGTCGTCCATGCCGCCTTCGACAATATAGCGGCCTACTCGTCTACCAAGGGTGCGGTCGATGTGTTGACGCGCCATCTCGCGGCGGACCTCGGACCGCGGGGCATCACTGTGAACTCGCTCAGTCCCGGAGCAACCGACACCGACATGAACGCGGCTTGGCTGCGCGACAACGCGCAAGGCGCGCAAGCCGTGAAGTCGATGCAAGCCCTCAAGCGCGTGGGCACTGCCGCCGACATCGCGCGCGCGGCCCTCTTCCTCGCCTCGTCGGACAGCGATTGGGTCACTGGCCAAGTCATCGAGGCGAGCGGCGGCTGGAAGCTCTGACCCCGCAAGCGCGCCCCTGGCTAAATCCCTGGTATACCTCTACGAGGATTTTCAGAGGTGGGCTCCGCCCGATGCCAAGCGCGTGTCGGGAAGTCGAGCGTCCGTGTCCCGGTAACCAGTTCGCCACGCTCCGCCGGGAGCCCCGGGCGACCATCCTCGTAGAATGGAGACGCCATGATTCTGGTCGCGATGCGCTTTCTCCTCGTGGGCCTTTCGTTCGTCATCGCGTCGTTAGCCTGCCTGCCACTCTTCCTCGTGCGTTGGCGCAATCCGCGCAACAACGCCATTTACTCTCGCATGCTCGCCTGGCCCATAGTGCGCATCCTGGGCATCCGCTCGCAGGTCATACATCCCGAGCGGCTCGGAGAGATCCGCCCCTGCGTGTTCGTGGCCAACCACCAGTCGAACTTCGATCTCATCGTGTTCTCCTTGGTGTTTCCTACCAACACCGTGGTCCTCGCCAAGCGCTCGCTCGCGTACATTCCACTCTTCGGGTGGTTGCTGTTCCTCGGAGGAAATCTGCTCGTAAATCGAGGCGACCCCAAGAATACCATGGGAGCCATGCGCGACGCTGACGAGGCCATCTCGGAGCGAGGCACGAGCGTGTGGTTCTTCCCGGAAGGCACGCGTAGCAAAGGAAAAGGGCTCGGCCAGCTCCGCAAGGGAGCCTTCATGTGTGCGGCGCGCAACGAAGTCCCGTTGGTGGTCATCGTGGCCGCATCGCCCCGTGGTGGGTTCGACTTCACCCGCTTGCGCGCGGGCGAACTGCGTCTCGAGGTCCTGCCTCCCGCGCCCACGAGCCGCGCGGATCTCGAGAACATTGAAACGGTCATCGAACGCACCCGATTGGCCTTCGAGGAGACTTCCCAAAGGTTGGCTGCGACGGTGGGATGAGCGCAGCAAAGGCGCGCGGACTCATCGCGGCGGACGTTCAGTCGAGCTTCGCGCAGCGCAGGCCGTCGTCGAAACGCCCCGTTCGACGCACGACGCCCTCGTTCGCGTCGACATCGACCAGACCCTTCATGCGTCGAGTGACGAGCTCAGTTACCAAGCCAACGAGTTCCTTGACGACGAAACAGGGTACCCAGGGCTCCCGCGTGGTGCCGACGGTAGACCCGTCGTCGGTGAGGAAAAGGAAACGGCCCGAGGTGCGCGCTGCGCTCCAGCGAAGGAAATACTCCGCGGAGAGGGATGTGTCGGAGGTCGCCAAAGGGTAGACCTCGACGCCCTCGTCGCCAAGAAGGCCCAAGATCCGTTGCGCCTCTCGCCACTGGCTTTCGCGCGGGGGTGCGCCGGTAACCCAAAGGACTATTTTGCGCGCCTTCGGGTGCCACGAGAGACGCTCGCGCACCGAGCTGAAGGCCTTCGCCACCGACTCGGGCTCGTCGCCTCGTCCCTCGGCGCGCAATCCGCCCACGGCCCGGGCGAAATGCCCGGTGTCGGCGGTGAAGTTTGCGTCTCGCACGACGTACTCCTCGCCTTGGTCGCGGTAGTGCACAAGGGCGAACTCACGCTTGGCGTCGGGCAACGCCTCGGCAATCCCCGATACGAATGCGGGCACGATCTTCTTGAGGGCTGTGACCTCGGCGGCTTGGCGTTGGTGAGTTCCCACAACGAGCACGAATTGGAGGTGGTCGGCCGGAGCACGCTTCGCGTAGTGGCGGGTTGGCTGTGTTACCTTGCCGAGCGATTGCAGGAAGTCGCTGCGTAAGCGCACCTTGGCCCAGAGCGTGGCCAAGGCTCCGGGATGGGTGAGGTCGTCGAAGAATCCCGCCGTGAGGAGAGGTGCCGCATCATCCGGACTCGGGGGTGGCGAGGGCAGGGGCGAGGGTAGGGGCGAGGGCAGGGGCGACGCAGTTGCGGCGGGAGCGGGGGTCGGTGTGGCTTCGGCGACGTCGAGGAAGGCCCGAGGTGCGGGAGCCGAGCGTGGTGCAGGGGCGGGGGCGGTGCCCGAGCCCGGCGAGCCGGGTGTATTTGCGCCGGGAGGCGTAGTGCCTGAGTTTTGGCCCTCATCGGCCCCGCAGGCGACCAAAGCGAGGATCGCCGGCATTAACAGCGTCGCGGCGCAATGCCGACGGAACGATAACGAAACAAGTGACTTGGGTGTGCTTCGAACGCCCATGGTGGCCTCCTCTGGAGTTGTCGCGGGGCCGCGGGGTGCGGACGCCCTCGTCTAGGAGAACGCCAGGCGAGGGCGATGTGCTGCGCGAAAAAAAAAACGCGACGTACGCAGCGCACCGGCGAAGCGTGGCGTTTTCCTCATGGAGGCCGCGGGAAAAGACTCGCTGCGGTCACGAAACGAAAGGAGGAAGAACCATGACGTCGGTCCCTTGGCGGGAAAGAAATCTCCTCGCACATCCCTTGGTGTGGGGGTGCGTCGTGCTGACGGCCCTCAACGACCACGTCTTGAAGTCGGCCTATCCAGGCCACCTCACCGGTAAAATTTCCGACTTCGCGGGGCTGTTCTTTTTCCCCGTGCTGGCGGCCGAGGTCATTGTGCGCCTTTTTCCAAGCTCGACCCCGGCCTACGTCGACCTCGCGCGCGCGGCCGCACTGTCGGGGGGAGCCCTCTTCACGGCCGCAAAGCTCTCGCATGAGTTTCGCGACGTGCTCGTTGAGGTGGTCGGCAGTTTCGGTCTTGCCATCCGGGTCGTGTGCGACCCCTCGGATCTTGTTGCCCTCGCCGCGCTTCCCGCGGCTTGCCTTTTCGCCCGAAGGAGGAACATCCATGAGTCATGAAGGCAGCCCTACCGGCGCGCGCCACGCGTCCCCCACGCGGCATGCGTCCCCTCACCTTTCGTCCGTCGCCTCCGCCCTCGCCGTGGTGGCTCTGCTCATCCTTTCGGCCCCCCACCACGCGCGCGCCCACACGCCATGGTCAGGCGACGCCAATGCGGAGATGGGCTTGAGCCGGGAAGCTGCTGCAACCGGTCGCGCGAGCGACAAGGAACGCGTCTATTTCGCCGATGCCCGAGGTCGCGAGCGCGCCTACGGGCTGCAGCTGGGCGTTCGCTACGCCTTCATTTCCAGGGAAGAAGGAAACAAACGGCCGGTGTTTGGGATGCGCTTGGCGTCGCGCGTGGAGCACCTCGAGGGCGAGCGGGAAGACGCCGCCCAAGGCCGTGACGCGCGCATCGTAACCACAGGCATGCGCTACGGCGGCTGCTTCGGGCTCACATGGAGGCCTGTGGCCGCTTTGGAATTTTGGTTTTGCAACGGCGCTTCCGTGGTGAATCGCACATCGCGATTCTCGCTGGCGGGGCGCGAACGAACCCGCTGGTCGGACGCCAAAACCGCTCATGACCAGAGCCTTGGAGCTCGGGTGTGGTTCGTTCCCGCCATCGCCTTGGGTGTTTCCTACGACTGGCATCCCTCACTGGCCACCTTCCGAGGAGGAATTTCGTATGCGTTCTAAGGATGGCTTCCGACCGTTCTTCCACCGACTCGCGGATCTCTCACTCATCCTCGCAGCCGCCGCCGTGGCACTCGCGTCTTCGAAACACAACCCAGGTGGCCGCGCGTTTGCACCTGCAACGGCGAATCCAGGCGTCGAAGTCCTCGACGTCGAAACCTACGACGTGCGCAGCGACTGCCCCGGCGCGCCTGCCCAAGGCACTTTGCGCCTGGTGTGGAAGTCGACGTCCGGAGCGCCACGGACATGGGCGTCGGGCGAAGAGCCCCTCGAGAGCAATGCCATGGATCTGGGATTCCCCTCGCGAACGTTCGCTCGGGTTGGCGACGTTCTGCTCAACGCCACGCGGCTCGAGGACGCCAAGGAGCGCGTGGAGTGCCGGGCGCTCGTCGACGGCAAGGGTGGCACACAAGCCGGTCGACTTCTGCACCAAGGCCAGGGAGTCTTGTTCCTCTGTGTGGATTCCAAAACGGGAGCGGCACGGTGCTCCTTGGATTTGGCATTCGTCGATGGACGGCGAGAAGGGGGCGGGCGCAACGAGACGGTTGCCCGATCGCGCTCTGACGCCAACCCCGGACTGCTCCCATGAGCCAGCGGTGGTAGACTCCCCGGACGAACGTAACGGAGGGGACGCATGGAAGGCACGGACTGGGGCGTCATTTACGAGCGCCAAGTGGGATTCGTGCAGTACGTCCTTTCGCGTTGCGGCATCCATCCGCCCGAGGCCGACGATTTCGTTCAGGAGGTGTTCATGCGGCTGATGCGCGGATCGACGGCCTTCGAGAACGAGCGTGCGCTCCAAGGGTGGCTCGCCGTCACGACGCGACGCCTCGTGATCGATGGCGTGCGCCGCCGGCGTAGGCGACCCGAGGATGGTCGCGCGGAAGCGGCGATTCCCGACGACAGGGCCACGCCCGAGATGCTCATAGACGCGTTGACGTTCGCGCAGGTGCTCAAGGTGGTCGACAAGGAGGATGAGGGTGGACTGCTGCGAAAACATTATCTCGAAGACAAAGGCGTCAAGGACATCGCGCAGGAAATGGGCGCGCCCGTGGGCACGGTCACCGCGCGGCTCTCGCGCCTGCGCGCACGGCTGAGGGAGAGGCTCAAATGAAGGAACGCGACGGAGCCGATGGCTCGGACGGCTCGGGCGGAAGCTCGGGCGGCAGCTCGGGCGGCAGCTCGGGCGGCGCTATCAACGAAGGCCTGCTCGAGGAGGAGCGCTTCGCCGAGCACCTCATTGAGGATTGGAATGCCGCAGGGCGCCCAAGCGATGCGCAGGCGGCGCGGCGCGTTCAACAGCGGCTTTTCTCGCGTACCGTGGCATCCACTTTCGCACCCCGCTGGGCTATTGCCTCCGGTGCGACGGTGCTCGCGGCGGCTGTGGGTGCTTTCGCGCTCGTTCGAACTCGGCCCGGGGCGGATCGCGGCGAAGACGCGTCCGGTGCGTTGGTATTGAAGGAAGAGTCTCGCATTAAGGGTGGAACCCTCGATCTTGTTCCGTTGTCGGTTTTCGCCGTTCCTGTGGACTCCGATGGCAGACCCGTGGGCCTAGGTGGGCCCGAGGTCACGCTGCCGCCAGGCGGCGAGGTCGCCTTCCAGGTCACGGTTCCGAGCTCCGGCGTCATGCGCGCGCTCGTGCGGGAGGAAGGCGCCGCTGTGCGTTGGTTGGGGACACCCCGCGATCTCTTGCCTGGCGATATTGGGAGCACGCTCTTCCTCGAGACTTCGGGAGGACGGCTTCTCTTTTCGCTCGATTCGCAGTCCGCGCGCGTGTGCGCATTCCTCGATCCCGCGCCCGAGCTCTCGTCATCGACCCTTCTCGATGAACTTTGGGCACGGGTCGATCATGAAGGCTGCGCGGTCGTGAGCAGGGTTCTGACGCCATGACCCGCGTGTTACCCCTGGTTCGCGTCCCTTGGCTCGCTCGGGTCACTCTCCTCGCGGAGAGTGTTGGGCTGGCCTTGGGTTTGGCTTTGGCATTAGGTTTGGCTTTGGGTTTGGGTTTCGGTCCTGGTTTAGACTTACGCATGGGGCAGATGGGTTTTCTGGGCACTGCGATGGCGGCGGAACGGGCCGTGAACGTTCCAGCCGCCTCGAAGTCGAACCCAGGCCGATTGCGCATCCTCGCCATCGGCGTCAATGAGGCGGGCGATCCCTTTTTCCCCCGCTTGAAGTGGGCCGAGGACGACGCGCGCGCCCTGGCCGCCGCCTTGGGAACGGGAACCGCGCGCGTTCCCGAACGCGTAACCATGGTGGGGGCGGCGGCGACGCGCGAGGCCGTGCGCGCGGCTCTCGCGCGGCTTGCCCGCGAGAGCTCCCCGCAGGACGACGTCGTGGTTTATTTCTCAGGCCATGGGACCCTCGCGGTGTCTACGGACGGACGCCTTGAGCGCGTGCTCGTGCTCGCGGGCACGACCCGCTCCGCACCATTGCGCACGGGCCTCACGGTGGCCTTCCTGCGCGATCTGCTCGAGGCCATCCCTGCTAGGCGCAAGGCCGCCATCATCGCGGCCTGCCACAGTGGCGCGGGCAAGTCGAAGGTCGACGAGGAAGTCCTCGCGCTGTTGCGCGGCCAAAAAGGAAACACCTCCTACGACGACAGATCCGAAGGTGTTGTCGTCCTTGCTGCGGCGGCGCGCGAGGAAGCCGCGCGCGAAGACGACGCCTTGCGTGGCGACGTCTACACCCACTTTCTGCGCGAAGGTGTTGCGCGGGGTGACCTCAACGGCGACGGCTCCGTGGACGTGCTCGAGGCTCATGAACACGCGCGCCGGCGCACGCTCGCGTTTACCGGCGGACGGCAACGCCCCTCCCTCGAGGCGTCGGTGCTCGGCGAAGGCGAAGTGGTGCTCGCGGGGCGCGCCGTCCGGAAGGGCGCTCCCATGTTGCAGGCGGCCACCGACGCCATGCGGGGCCTAGGCCTCAAGGCCAACGGCGCGGACAAGGGCGTGGGGCCACAGGGCGTGGTTCTCGAACCCGGGCGCAACGTAGTCGAGCTCTACGCCGAGGGCCATGAGGACGCGCCCATCGCCCGTTACGTTGTGGAAGCACGGCAGGGAGAGACCCTCACATTCTCCGACTTGACCAGGCCAATGCCCTGGCGGCTAGGAATAGGTTCGGGATTCGCATTCCCCGCTTCCAAAGCATCCGAGCGACTCTTGGGCTCCGCGCGTCTCACCGCGCATGCGATGGGCGAGGTGCGTCGCGACGCGCTCACGCTTTCAGTGGGCGTCGAGACCACCACGAGTACCGAGCGCGACTTCGCCTCAGGGGTGAGTGGACGAATGACTTTGAACGCTTTTCCGTTGCGCGTTGGCGGCTTGTTTCCCTTGGGGGGAGGCGTAGAGGCAGGTCCCTTCGCCGAAGCGTTCCACGAGCGCCAGAACCTTCGGCTCACCGACGCCGTCTCGGGCGAGGGCGCGCGTCGTGACGCACAAGGATGGGGACTGGGAGTGGGTGGCGTCTTGAGGCTGCCCATGGCGTGGCGCTTCGAGCAAGAGATCAGCCTGGGCTATCGACACTTCTCGACTCCTTATGGGGTCTGGGGCGTGGCGCGGACCCACCGCGTCACCGCCGCCTGGACGGCCCTTTTCGCTCTCGGGCGGTACGCAAGGAGGATCCCATGATTCCCAAATGCCTCTCAGTCGCATGCTTTTTTTTCGTCGTCCTCGCGGTGGGCTGCGGTACCTCGCAGAAACAGGGGCTCGTCGAGGCGCGCCCTATGCTCTCGGCGCCGGTTTGGAGCCCGGGGCTCCTGGTGCGCGACGCGCTCTTCGCGGGATGGTCGTCGGGGGCCAGGCGTGTGAGCATAGCCAACCTCTCCGCGCGAGCGGAAGCGTGGGGTTTCCGCTTCGAGGAAGAGCCTCGCGGCGTGCACCTCCTGGCGCAGGGGACCGCGGTGGCGGTGGTCACCGCGCGTACGATGATGCTCAGGGACGCCTCCGGATCCGGACGCGAGTGGCCGCTCACCGGTTTCGATCGTTACCTTTTTGACCCGACGGGTCCTCGCTTCGTGTTTTGGTCGCGCTCCACGGGAAGGGCGAGCTCATTGCGGCTCGACGCCGCGGGTTTGGGAACGCGCGCCGATTTCCTCGCCCTTCCGGGAGCCGCGCGTGCCGCGTCGGGCGAGGGCGACGTCGACATGCGTCTGGGCGCGGCGGCGGGAACCCTGTTCGCCTGGAGCGCCTCGCGCCGCGCGTGGGCGAGCTTCGCTTGGAAGGGAGCCTCCTACGCGACCGCGCGCACGTGCGAGCCACCTGTCCCCGAGGCGGGTAATGATACGCGAGAAGTGTCCGTGACCGCGCCCGTGCTGCGCGACGCGGTTCCTTTGGGGGACGGTACGCGCCTGGTTTGGATCGAGGACTCCACCTTGCACCTGGGTCGCGCGTCCTCGTCTTGCTTCGAGAGCGACTCCAGCGCGGACGTGCCGGGGTTCCTGGAAGTGCCGGACATCGACCCCAGCAGCATCCTGACGACTGCGCCGCAGGTCGTGGTGGGCCTTTCCAGCGAAGGTCCGGGTAACGTCGAAGTCGCGTTTGCCAGGGGGAGGGTCGAGTTCGCGGTGGCCGACGCCGCGAGCGATGGGGCAGGAGATGGGGTGAACGACGGGGCGGAAGGCACCTCCGCCACATCAGGGACGAGTGGGTCTCTCAAAGTCTCCCGGCGCTGGACACATCCTTGCCCCGGAACGCGCGTGCTCGCCTCGTTCCGCGAAACGACAGCAGGAGGCGACGTGCGTTACCTCCTGTGCGCGCAGGCGGCCGCGAGTGCTTCGGACGCGCAAGGCTCCGTCTGGGCGCTTCCCGCTGGCGGCGGCACCGCCAAGCGCGTGGGAGATTTTCCGCTCTCCCACCCCACGGCGCTCGCCCGACGCGCGGGCGCTCTCATGCTCCTCGATGCCTCCGCTTTCGGGCGTGTCCACGCCTTGGGCCTTGCGAAAGGTAGCGTCGACACCTTTGGTCCCCTGTTCCTCAGGGGCGTCCTCGAATAGACGGACAGTTCGAGACGAAAGGATGATTTCGCCGCCGGCGGAGTGTTAGCTCCTAGCCTTCTCTTTGGGTGGGAACGCCTATGAATACTGGGAAATTTGGGAAGTTGTTATTCCTGGCTCATTATTGAAGCCACACGACCGAATGTCTGTCCCGGGGGTAGAAGATGCGCTCAGTTCGGACGTCGGGGAAACACGCGAGGTTGTGGAACGGCCAGGAGGGTCTTGGCCTGATTGAGGTCATGGTCGCCTTCGTGCTTCTGGTGGGTCTGGGGGTGGCCATCAACCGCACCGTAAGCGACGCGACGAAGGCCGCTGCACTGACCAATGACCTGACGTCCTGGAATGCCGTTTCGCAACGGGTGAAGGTGGCGATGGAAACACCTGCCTCGTGTCTGGCGACCCTTCGATCGATGAGTAACTTCAGCACCTCGGGCTTCTCGAACCTCAATTCGAGCGTCATTAACGTGCTCGGCCCGAGCGGAGGGGTAATTGCCGGCGGCCCGTACCCTCGCAAGGTCTCCGGAAAACTCGTGCTCAATCAGATACGCGCGACACCTTTCCAGGTGACTCCAGGCAACTTCCTGGTGAGGGTCGATGTCGACGCATCCCTCGCCTCGAGAAATCCTCCCCCCGCCACTGCCGTGTACACGATTCCCACGGCGATCGACTCACCGGCTCCCAAGAAAGCGACATTCTCCTCCTTCCTCGTCTCAGTTACTTTCAGCGCTGGCCCGACGGTCGAGTGCACGTCGGAGGCGATAACTCAGATGCGTCAGCAGGTGAACAATTCCCAGGCTCAAAACGTGGCGCAGATGACGCAGGCGTTCTCGAGGATAGACGGGGCAAACAACACGATAGCGGGACTCGGCCTCGTTCGCACGGCCGCCAGCTCTTGAGAACGTACCAAAGAGTTCATGACGCGTTCCGAAGAATGAGCCTCGGTCGCCCTGCGGGTACGGACGAGATACGTCGACAGAGCCAGTCCACGAGTG
>JBIKVI010000340.1:0-4701 GCA_044356935.1 Silvanigrellaceae bacterium
GACATCAAGCCGCAGAACATCCTCGTGGCCGATCCCCAGGGCAGTGCGCGATACGGGGATTCGCGTCAGCAAGTGAAGATCGTGGACTTCGGGGTCGCGAGGCTCGTGGATCTCGCCGGCGGAGGTGGGGGCCAGGCGGCGAGCAGGCCGCAGGGTGGGGCGGGCGGGCAAGGCGAGGTCGTGGGAACTTACAGTTACATGCCGCCGGAGGCCACCGGGCTCGTGGATTGGCCCGTGGACGCTCGATCGGACGTGTACTCGCTCGGGGTCGTGGCCTTCGAGCTCCTGGCGGGAAAGACCCCTTTTTCCGACCTCAAGCCTCACGAGATGATGCGCGCCCACGTGGAGACGCCGCCACCGACGGTGCGGGGAGTGCGCGGGCAGGACGTACCTCGCATCCTCGAAGACGTGGTACGTAAGTGCATCGCCAAGCGCCCCGAGGAGCGTTACCAGAGCATGTTCGCGCTCGTGTGCGACTTGCGTCGACTCCAGTCCTCGCTGAGCGAAAAGGGGATGCTGGAGGACTTCGAACTTGCCTCCAAGGACATCGGCCTAGGAACCCTTTTCAATCGCCTTTACGTTGGACGCCGGGAGGTCACCGAGAGCGTGCTCCAATTTGTGCTGCGGCACGTCGGAGCCACCCGTTCGCGCTTGTCTTGGGGCATGCTTCGCGGTGGCGTGGGCGTGGGAAAGTCCCGCACCCTAATGGAGGTTCGAGGCCGCCTCGAGCACACCGATCTCCGCCATTTGTACCTGCGCTTCTCGGAATCGGAGCAGCGCCTCCCGTTCCAGGCCCTCTCCTTGTGCCTCAATGACTACTTGATGCACATGGAACGCTACAATCCCAAACGGCACGGGGCCCTCACCGCGTCGGTGCGCACACGGCTCGGGGACGGCGTCGCCCTGCTGGTGGGCCTGGTGCCGGCGCTCCGTTCATTGGTGGCGCACCTTCCCGAGACGAGCGTTCAGCCACGCCCGCTCTCCACGACGCCTGAGGAAGGGGAATTCGACGACTCCATCGCTCCGGAGATTTTGGGTGGGGCCATGGCCACGGCACTCGCCCCTGGAGGGGCGCGCAGGTTCGCCGCGCCGAGCGCGCGCATGAACCAGGCCTTCTTGGAGTTCGTCACGTGCGTGGCCGAGGAAAGCGGGCACTTCGTGTTCCTCTTCGATGACGTCCATCATGCCGACGCGTCGACATTGGCGCTCTTCCAGTACATGGCGGAGCAAGTTAACGAGCCAGTGGGTTTTACCATCCTGCTCTCTTTGCGCGATCGGCTTCCTCGATCGAACCTCGTGCTCGAGGGTTTCCTGCGTCGCCTCGGTGGCCTGCGCCGCCGATACCAATGCTGGGATCTCCAACCACTCGACGTGGGCCCGGTCAGCGAGTTCCTCCGCGAAATGGGCTTGGCGGAGCCGCCACCCGAGTTCGTCGACTTCGTGCTCTCTAAGACTCAGGGTACGCCCCTTCAGCTCCACGCGCTGGTCAAGCGCATGCTCGCGCGCAATGCGCTCAGGGTGGTGCCCCGCCCCGCGTCGGGACTGGGTTACGAGCTTGCCATCGACTGGGCCGTCATGCCCGAGATCGACAGCGGCCTCGTGAACATTGAGCTGCTCATTTCCCAGATCGAGAACCTCGACAAGCGCGACCTGAGGTTGCTGCGCATCGCCGCGGTTTCGCACGAGGCGGCGGAGTTCGAGTTCTTCCGCATGGACCCCGACTTTTCCCGCCTCGAACTCGAGACCCGGCTCGCAGCGCTCCTGCGACGCGGAATACTCGAGGCCATCGGCGACGACGCCGCGCCCCTCGCGCGACTCGCCTTCGTTTACGCCCACGAAAAGATCCGCAACGCGGTCTTGCAGGCCACCGACAGCGTGGAGCGTCGCGAGATTCACCTCGCGCTCGCTCGGCATATAGAGAACATATACAAGAATCCGAGGCGCGAGCAGGTATTGCTGCTCGCCAAGCACTACGACGGGGCGGGGGACGTCGTGGACGCCGACACCGCCACTCGCGCGTTCCTGCGGGCAGTGCGTATCTACGTGCGCGGACACGAGCACAATCTGGCCAAGTACTACATCGAGAAGACGCTCTCACGTGCGCGCGAAATTGGCGACGAGGAGGTTCGAGTCACGCGGCTCCGCGAGGTGTTCGAAGCGGAGTACTCCATCCATGCGGCGCAAGGGAACCTCGTCGCCGCTTCCGACGTCTGCCAACAACTCATTGCCATCACCGAGGATGGGCCCAAACGGGAGATCCTCAAGGCCTTCTGGGCGCAGCTCCTGCTGGCGCTCGGGCGCCACGTCAAAGCCCACGGTGAAGCCACCGACGTGCTCGAGCCCTACGGCATCCATCCTCGCGGCGCGCTTGAGTCCTGGCTCGCCCAATGGAACTCCCAGCTCCTCGGGACTCAGTTCCACACGTGGTTCGTTTCCCTTTTGCTCGTATTTTTCCGCGTGCGCGTAGCGTCGGAGGTCGCGCTGCACGCCCTCGCCCTCAAGGGACTCGCCGAGCTCCATGGAGTCGAGGAGCCCTTCGACGAGACGGTGTTCTTTGCGACGCGCGCGCAGATACTGCGCCGACCTCCCTCGAGATGGAGCGCCATGTATGCGATGATCGACGCAGCCCTCCGGCTCAGGGCCGGAGAGGTCGAGCGCGCCTACCGCACAGCGGAGCAAGTCGAGCGTTACCTCGAGTCACGCGGGCACAGCGATGCCGTGCGGTGGGCGAGAGCGCTGCGCGCCCTTTGGATCGACTACCCACTGGGGCGCACGGACAGGCTCCTGACGCTCCTCGAGCAGGCGAAGGAATCGCAGCTTCCGGTGTCTGGGCTCCTGCAATTCGAAAGTGGCGGCCTGCGATCGTGGATGCGCCTCCTCGCGCCATCGAGTTCAGTGGCCAAGGCCGCCGACGCGGGAGAATTGAGGAAGCGACGCAGGGCCGACGCCGGTTCGGCAGCGGCGCGCCGCAAGGCGGCGGCGCGCGCGGAGGCCGCCGGGTCCAAGAGCCGCGGTAGTGCGGAATCCCCAGGGGCTTCGGGCGCTCGGGAAACCCCGGGAGCTCCTCCCCAGGAGCTTCTCCTGGAGAACAACAACGCGCGGCGCGTGCTCGACGCCGGCGAGAACGGTCAATACACCGCGCTCGCCCTGTTCTCCGACGCACTTCGTTACGCCTTGTTCGATAAGCTCGAACCCCTTAAACGCGCCACCGAGCAGCTCAAGCGCCAGGAGCGCTCGACTTCGGTAGGTGAGGCGTTTTCGCACTTCGCATCTTCTCTAGGCGCCCTTGTCTCCGGGCGGCACAAGGAGGCTTTGGACCGTTACCATGCGGCTCTCGAATGCGTCGCCGCATCGAGGCTCTCCATCGTCTCCCTGCCCGTCTCCGACGGCTTGCGTTTGGCCGCGCTGCTGCTCCCGCTTTTCGCGGTGGGAGCCCATGCGCGCGGGTGGCCGTGGGGTTCTGCGCTTCGCGCGCATCTCGATGCTCTCGACACCAAACTCACTGCAGCCGAGGGCGCGCGCAACCCACGCCGGGGCGCCATGACGTCGCTCTTCGCGGGTTTGGTCGCTTACATGGCCGGGGAAAGGCGCACGGCCTTCGAACGCCTCGGGGCGGCCATCGCCCAGGCGCGCGCACAGCGCCTGGAGTTGCTCGAATGCGTGGGCCTCATCGTGCTTGGGACCTTCTGCGGCCAAATCAAGGCCACCCGCGCCAAGGAGCACTTCTTGGCAGCGCATCGCTCCGCGCGAGACTCAGGATGGCGTCTCCTCGAGCGCCAAGTCCTCGGATTAGGCAAACGCGTGAAGGTCGACCTACGTGAGGCCACGGACGCTCCCCTCAAGGGAACACAAGGGTCGCTGACGGGACGCGAGGGAACCGCCAGCGTAGGCCTGGGTTCTGCGGCTTCGGGCTTGCTGGCGGGTGTGCAAGGGCTCGCGCGAAAGGAATCCCTCGATGAGGTTCTGAGTGAAGCGGGCAAGCTCGCCTCTCGTGCCCTGGGCCTGCCACAGGTTGCCGTGTTCCTCCTCGAAGAGGAGGGAGGACGCTCTCGTTTTGTTTGCCGATGGCATAGTCACGGGGATGTGGAAAGCGGGGAGCTCGCCCGTTCCGGTCTCCTTGGGGAACAAGCTTTGGCGCGCTTGCTCTCGCGATCCTACGATGAACCCGTGAAGCTCATACCCCTCGACGATGAATTGCCTTCCCGCGTTCAGGAAGTGAGACCCACCGCTTTTGTGGACTTTGGTGACGCGCCCGCCACGGCGGCCATGATCCCGGCGTCCGCAGCCCCCACAGTGGCAGGCATGAGTGCCACCGTCGGCGCGCAGCCCGCCTCAGCAGCGCCGACGGTGGCGGACACACCCACGGCGGCCCGGGGGACGACCCGATCCGAGCTGTCGCGGACGCCCACGAGAGCCCGCACGTCCGTTTCCCCAAGGTTTCCCTCGAGCGCGCGCAAGACATCCGCACACAGGCAGGGTCCGGGCCTCTCGCGAGCACCGCATTCCCGTGCTCATGAGGCACGCTGCCTCGTGCTCGTTGCCATCACCTCTGGCAAATCGCTGTTGGGCTGGATTGCCCTGCCAGGCACGACCGTGTCGGACTACGGCAAGCTCGACGTCGAGCAGGACCTCGTTCTTCTCGGTTTGCATACGGGTTATCTGGTTCGCGATGCCTACAAACGCAGGCGCGCTCAAGCCACT
>JBIKVI010000081.1:0-16090 GCA_044356935.1 Silvanigrellaceae bacterium
CAAGCGACGCTGCGCTCGAAAGGACGCGAGTACCAAGTCGACATCACCAAGGACCTGAGCCGCCTCTCGATAACGCTTCCCAAGAGCGAGATTCCCGCCAACGTGCTCGCGACCGTGCAAGGCAGTAGCACCGGAGCGGTGAAATCCAACGAGGTGCTTGCCGGATTCTCGACGATGCCCATCACCTACACCTATTACGTCCAGCGTTTCAAAGAGCAGGACTGCCACTACAACATCGACGATTCCTACATCAAGAACATGTTCACGGACGCCTCGTGCAAAGAGGGCCAGCCACCGCCCGTCAACGAGGTCGTATCGGCCTCCCAGCAGAGCGAAATGCTCAAAGGCATGCCTGGTGACAAGCGCACCCAGGTGATGGCCATGGTGAACGCGGCCCAAAAGCCCATCACCCAGTGCCTTGGTGGCAAGGAAAAGTCTAAGCTCAATGCGCGCGCCAGCGTGCGCTGCACCAAGAGCGCCACCGACGTGGGCGGCAAGCCCGCCGAATTCGACGCCATGATCAGCAACTTCCTCGCCAAAACAGTGGAACCCGCCATCCAACCGCAAAGCCGCTTGGATGCCGGCAACATGAACAACTGGGACAACGCCGCCATGGCGGCCGCCATCCGCTTGTTCGGTTCGCCGGAGACCTACGCGTCGGAGGTCGACAAGTTCACAGACGAAGTGAAGAACGCCATCGACACGGGCGAGGAAATCACCAAGTCTTCCGCGAGCAAGGCGTTCCGCGATCTCATTAGCGAGAACGGAACCTTCAAATCCAAAACCGATAGCTCGAGTAAAAGCGGAGGCGGAGGCTTGGGCTTCAGTTTCGCCGGCTTCGGGCTTAGCGGAAACAAGAGCAGCGCAAACTCCAACTTCAACCAGGCCATCGATCAAATCGTGACCAAGGGACAGGATACGACCTTGCGCGAGGCGGCCGAGGCGTCGCAGGAGATTTTCAAACAATACGGCATGGACCACCAGTTCAGTGAAGTCGGGGGCAAGCTTCGCTTCATCCCCTCCGTGCAAGTAGCCGTGCGGGCCGACGTCGATCGCATCCAGGCGGCGGCGGCCTCCTTCGCCACCAACGAGCTCGGGAACATCGTCGTGGAGCGCAAGGAGATCTCCGCGCAGCTTTCGCGCCGCGAGCCGCTCAACCTTTCGCTTGTGGTGGAGTGCCGTCGCGCCGCCGAGGACGGCGACCCCAACACCTTCGCCGTGAGCCGCGACATCGAACAGGCCGACTGGTACGACGCCGAGTCCGGAGCGCTCTTCTGGAAAGGCATCAACGAGGCCGTCACCAAGAGCATGGATGGCCTTACCTGCGGCCACGTGCGCGTCATTGCCTACTACACAGGCGTAAAAGCCAACCAGGCCATGGTACCCACCTCTCGCAACTTCACCGTGAAGGCCCGCATGCCCGCCACCTCCGCGGAGGGCAAGTCGCACGTGGCCCTTGGGCTTATGACGCTCAAGAACACCAACACCTCAGACACCGGTGCGGCCGGTTCTAAACCCCTGGCCCAGGACGTCTCACAGGGACACAGCCCCATCTCCGAGATCATCATCTCGCCCTAAGGCCAGACGAGCACAGCGAGAGCTTCCCGCAACGGAACAAAGGAACGGACCTCGGGTCGAACCGGGTCGAACCGGCGCGAATCGCCGCGAGAGGAGACAGCCCCCCATGAAGATGCACTCTCAACGCCAGCTTGCGCGCCAGCGCCGAACGCCCCCGACGCGCGAGCTCGTCTGCGGGAGGAGTTCGACCATGGCAGCCCTCACTCTGCCCGTGTTCCTCGCGCTCGGCGCGCTCTTGGGAGCTTGCAGCCGCGGTGAGTCGACTCAAAGCGGTGCGCGGGTAGCCACCGGGCCCTCTCAGGCCTATTGCAAGGCATTCCACGACGAAATCGATAGGTATGCACAGGAGGAGTCGGCGCGACGCCAGGCTTCTGGACAACCCACGTCCGGCAATACGACGATGTCCGGAACGACGGGCAACGAGAACATCGCGCTCGCAATTCATCTCAATGATTCTGCGAACACGACCCAAGGCGCGTCGGCTCCACCCTCATCCGCTGAAACCGGCGACTCCGAAGGTACGGACGAGTCTGCATCGGCACCAGAGGCCCCAGCCTCCGATCAAGGACGCAAATCCGTCGCAGCCATGGAGGCATGCCAAGAACAATGGCAAGCCGACCGAGACGCCCAGCGAAGGGCTGCGCCAACGACGTGCGCGGAAATTACGGGCAACGAGGCCTGCCCCGAACCTAAGCCATTCTGGGAGACCGAAGGCGTCATGCCAGTCCTGGCTGAACTGAAGCCGAAGACGCTCGCAGAGGTCGAGGCCAGCATTTTGGATGTGGCGGGCGATCCTGTCAGCGCCGAATTGCCTCCGAGCCGAATCGGCAACGTCGGTGGAGTGGGAACCGAACCGGGCGCACCTCCCTCCAACTCCGGAAGCACCACCCCATCTTCCCCCAGCGGGAGCGCCGCCAAGGTTCAAGCGCGGTGTGACGGCGGCGATCTCAAGAGCGCCGGCGCCAAACTCAATTGCCCCTCGCAAACGAGCGCTCCTCAAGCACCTGCGCAACCACCGCCCGCGCCTCCCGCGGGTCCAGCTCCCACCACGAACTGACGGCAGGCACGAGGGGATCGCGACATGGACTTACACAATGGGGCGGTTCACCGCGGGGCAAACGGGAGGGGAGCGACTGGGCGCGGTCTCGTGGGGCTCGCCTTTGGACTCACGCTCGTGGTCTCCGCATGTGGAAGTAAAAACAACTTCGCGGGCAAGGCACAGCCCACGCCTGCACCTACCGAGGAACCCGCACCCATAGGCCCCATGGAATCCGCGCCAGAGTCTAGCGGCGCGGACATCCGAACGGTGGACGTGGATGGCGGATTCGATTCAGATGGCCCCGGTACCGCATCGGGGCCCACAATTCCCCAGACCGTGTCGGGCGTGTCCGTTCCGCAGGTCGTCTCACAGCCTCAGAGCATCCCCGTGACATCGCAACCCACGACCTCGCTCGGCGTCGTTGGTCCGTCCAACGTGGGTGCGGAGTCGAGGCCAGTTTGCAATGGCGGAGTCTTCTTCGGGAACAAATGCATCAAGGCCCTCCAACTCTACCGCTGGGAACACGCTTCAAGCGGTCGCCAGATCCATTCCGCGGTGGCCGACCAATCATGCGCGACGCGCCCGGGCAGTGATCATTGCCCCGACCTTGCCTTGGGCGGATCCGGTTACGTTTACAAGGGCGTCGCTGGGGTCGTGTTCCCCGAGTCGGCTGCAGCGGACCTCGCTTCGGTGGGTAGCACGCCAGCGCGCCTCGTCGTGTGCCATCGCGCGCCGGGCGACATGACACGCACCGACACCTTCCACGTGAACCCGACGGCGGCCCAATTTTCGGCGTTGTCGTTCGAGTGCGAACTCGGGAAGGGAGGACGCGAGTCCTTCCTGATCATCGCGGGCGCTAAAGCAGGGCTGCAGCCTCTGCATGTGTGGAACAACGGCATGCTGAAGTCGGTGGCTCCGTCTGCCGCGACCGCTCCGGCGGCGGGCTACACCCTCGATGCGGGACCACCTCTGGGGTACGTCGTCGGCCCGCGGTGATCCCACGCCTTGAGATCCCCTTGCCTTGCCGGTAGCGTGGGGTCCTATGAGGCTCCTCCACACATCCGATTGGCATTTGGGTCAGACCTTTTTCGGCCATTCACGCACCCTCGAGCACCGCGCATTTCTCGAGGCGCTGGTCCGCTTTTGCGTGAGCGAAAGCCCCGACGTGTTGCTGGTGTGCGGCGACATCTTCGATACCATCAACCCTCCCGCCGAGGCCGAGGAGACCTGGTACGCGTTCCTCGCGCGGCTTGCACGAGAGGCGCCACACGTCCGCGTGAACGTCATCGCCGGGAACCACGACTCCGCAGCGCGCTTAGGCGCTCCGCGAGGACTCATGGCGCACGTAGGCGTCGAAGTCCACGAGCGCGCGACGTTCGTTGCACACATGCCGGCAGAGCGGGGTGCAGACAATGAGGGTGGCAAGGACCTGGGAGTCTCCCGAATCAACGACGCGCTCACTCATCCGGGGTCCTTGGAGCCCTTGGAGCCCCTCGTGTCCGCGACCTCACCGATGTGCCGCATCCCGAAGGTCCTTTGTCCGGAGACCCATCTGCGGCTCGTGAAGGGCGCCTCCGGCGTCGAGGTGTGCCTAGGCCTCGTGCCCTTCCTGCGCCCCTCCGACGCGCCAGGCGAGTACGGCGTCGACGGGACGCGCCCCTTGCAGGAATGGATCGCGTTCCTTTACGAACGCTTGAGCGTCGCTGCGCGCGCGAGGCACCCCCATGCCCCGCTGGTCCTTACTGGTCACCTTTACGCGGAGGGTGGACTTCTCTCCGAGCTCTCCGAGAGGAAAATCCAGCGCGGCAACCTCGAGGCCCTGCCCATCGAAGCCATCGCGGCGGGGTGCTGTTACTTTGCTCTTGGGCATTTGCACCGCGCCCAAGGCCTCTCCGGCGGGCGCGTGCGCTATTGCGGTTCGCCCCTACCGCTCTCGTTCACCGAGGCGCACTATCCCCACCAAGTGGTGCGCGTCGACGTGTCCGCCAACGGAGCGACGTCGGTTGTGCCCTTGCGACTCCCGCGCGCGCGCCGGCTTCTGCGCATCCCAGAGGTGCCAGCCACGCCAGAGGAAACCCTCGCCGCCTGCGATGCGTTAATCGTTGAGCCCGGCGAATTGCCGCCTTTCGTGGAGGTGCGCGTGGCGCTCGCGGGGCCGCGCCCCGGGCTGCGCGCCGACTTGGAAGCACGGCTTTCGCAGCGTGGCGCGCTCCTCGTTCAGTACGTCACAACGCGAGCGAACACCGAGACCGCTTCGGGAGGCACCGCGGCAGCCAAGGCCGAAAACGACACCGAGGCCCTAACCGAGGCCCAAACCGAAGCCCTAACCGAGGCCGGGGCCCAGGCGAAACTCCCCGCGCACGCTCCCCCCGCGAAGACATCGCTGCACGATTTCTCCGCCCTGGAGATCTTCGAGCGTTGTTACGTCGCCGAGTTCGGCGCCGTTCCGGACGACGAGATTCGACGTTCCTTCCTTGAGTGCGTCGAGCTCGCACAGGCCGGGGCGACTCCTTCGACCAACGGCGAAGCGAGGGCGGGATCACCTCAACGGTGGCCAGGAACAGACGCGGCTTTAACTGAGGGGGAGCGCTCGTGAGGATCCTCCGTATCCGAGGACGCAACATCGCCTCGCTGCCCGAATTCGAAATCGATTTCGCCTCGGGAGCCCTGGCTTCCGCGGGCGTTTTTGCCATCACCGGCCCCACCGGCGCGGGCAAGTCGACGATCCTCGACGCCATGTGCCTCGCGCTCTTCGACCGGGTCCCCCGCCTCGAGGCGCGCTCCCGCTCGCGATTGGTCGTAGGCGCAGCGCGTGACGGCCTCTCAGAGTCGGACCCGCGCAACTGCATGCGCAGGGGAGCCAATAGCGCCCTCGCCCAAGTCGACTTCGAGGCAGGCCCGGGCCGACGTTACCGCGCCACGTGGAACGTCAAACGCGCCTACCAAAAGGTCGACGGGAAGCTCGGCGCGCCGACTCTCGCCTTCGAGGATCTCGATACCGGCCAAGTGCTCACGGGGGCGAGCAAAAAGGAGACCCAGGAGGCCATCGTCAAGGCGCTAGGCCTAGGCTACGAGCAGTTCTGCCGCTCCGTGTTGCTCGCCCAAGGGGAATTCGCGCAGTTCCTCAGGAGCCCCGCCAACGAGAAGGCGCAGCTGCTCGAGCTGCTCACCGGCACGGAGCTCTTCGGCGAAATTTCCCGGGCAGCATTCCGCCAATCGCGAGAGGCGCGCTCCGAGGTTTCCACCATCGAACGCGAGGTCTCCGCACTCGAGTCCTCTCTTGCGACCCTCGACGACGAGGAAGCGCAAGGCATCTCGCCGGAGCGCAAGGCCGAAGCCGAGGCCGAAGCCGAGGCCGCTGTTGAAGCAAGGGACAACGTTGGGAACGAAGGCCCCGCCCCCCTCCCGCCGAGTGTTCCTTTGGCCTTGACCCGGGCTCACCTCGAAGAGCGCGTCGCCGCGTTCGACGCCCAACGCACCCTCGCCGAAACGCGGCGGCGCGAAGCCGACGCACTTTTGTCCGCCGCGCGCACCCATGCAGCGGCAGAGTCCGACCGCACCCTTGCTCGTGAGTCTCTCGCCACCATGGCTCTCGAGCATGCGCAAGCCCTCGAGAATCGCGTGCCCGCCCATACCGCAGCCCAAGAGCGCGCCCATGCCTTGGAAAAGGGTGAACAGGAGCACGCGCTCTTGGCATCGAGGTTGCGTGTGGCTCACGAACTCGATGCGCGCGCGCAAGAGGAACGAGCCGCACTCGCACGGGCGGATGCCGAAGGAGCACGCCTCGAACGCGAGCTGGCCTCTGTGGTCGACGAGAGAGCGCTCATGGAAGCGGTGGCCAATCTTCTGGAGGAGTCGGCTGCAACGGATTCGGTTGAGACGAACGCCATCCCCGAAGGCCACGACACCTCGCGAGCCGATGTCGTTTCCGCGCGCGCGGCGGCGCAACTCACATCGACCCACCTCGCGCACCCCTTGCTGGATCCCGTCATCGCTCAGGTCCGCAAACGCGAGCGCGCACGCGATGCCTTGGAAGCGACGCGTCGACGAGGCAATGAAGAGAAGGAATCGGCCATCCGCGCGGGCGCGGCGCAAGAAGATCTCCAAGACCCCGACGCACGCGCCCAGGGACTCGAACGAGAACGCGACGCGCTCGAGTCACTGGCTTCGGTGGCGGAATCCGTGCGCGAAGCTCATGCGCGTGCCCATGAGGCCATGGCCATGGCTCATCGCCATCGGAACGAGGCCGTGAGAACGGAGGCAGACCGCATGGCGGGCGAAGCGGCGCTCGTGCTCGCGCGTGCCACACTCGCCCGCGCTGAAGCCGACTGGACCCTCTCCGTTCAGCACGACGACCTCCGCGCTCGGCGGGGACTCCTCGTACCTGGTGAGCCTTGCCCCCTGTGCGGTTCCCTCGACCATCCCGCCATGGAAACGCAAACGTCGGATTCTTCAAACGCATCCCTTACGTCACGTTTGGCCACGGAACGTGCGGAGGCGGCGGCGCAAGTCGGCGGGCGGGAACGCATCGTGAGCTCCTCCGCCGCGCGCACCCACGATCTCCTTCGCGCGGCCGATGAAGCGAATGCGCGAGCGGAACGCGCCGCGCAGGAAGGCGCGCGCGCTCGCCTACGCCTGCCCAGCGCGGAGAACTTCGAAAGCCCAAACGCCCGAGCCCTGAGGCACGACGCCCAGAACTTTCTCGAAGCCTCCAAGTGCGAGGGTTTCCCGTCGAACGCACCCGGGTTCGATGCCTGGTTGGCCGAGCAGCATGGAACCCTCGAGGCCCTCGCAAATGTGGCCCATGCAGCGCGCGCGCTAGCGGCAAGCGCCCGCGAACTGCTGCCGCGCCTGCGCGCTCTCGCGCAGATGCGCGCCACGTTCGTGGCGCAAAAAACGGCCTTGCGGGACGACGAGTCGGCGCTGGGCGAACTCCTGCACGCGCAGGCGAAACATGCCTCCGCGCGGGCGCGCGCGCTCGAACACCGCGCAGCGGAACTCCTTGGCGCCTTGGCCACCACACGCGCCGATAAAGAAACACGCACGGCGCGGGTCTCCGCCTTGCGTGAGGAACGCGACGCCCTGGGATTCACGCGTCCCCTTGACGATCTCGGACGCGAGGCCGAAGCCGCGCTCACCCGCACCCGGCAAGACGCCGAGGCGGCCCGGCGGATGGCCGCGCAGGCCGATGCGACCCTGGCGCGCGTCGAGGGAGCCCGCAAGGAACGCGAGAGAGCTCTTGAGCAATTGGATGCACGTTGCGCGGAACTCGCAAATGCACTCCCCGCCCCTGCGCGGGCGCCCCACGCGCTCGCGACGCTCGAAGCACTGTTCGCGCAAGCACAGGCCGAAGTTACGCGCCTGGCCGCCGAGGAGGGACGACTAAAGGCGCGGCTCGAAGCCTTTGTTCGGACAGAGGAGAGGCTCGCCGCGTTGGCCTCGTCTTTGGGACGCGCCCGCGCGCGCGCAGCGCGTTGGGACGCACTCTCGGAAGTCATCGGATCGTCCGACGGGGCATTGTTTCGACGCAAGGCCCAAAGCATCACGCTGGAGTTCCTGCTTGAAGCCACCAACGAAACACTCGAGCGGCTCTGTCCCCGTTACCGCCTCCAGCGAGCGGGAGGGGGCGAAATGGATATCCTCGTGTGCGACGCATGGATGGACGACGAGCCACGCGGCGTAGCAACCCTCTCCGGCGGGGAGACCTTCCTGGTTTCGCTCGCCCTCGCTCTTGGGCTCTGCCAGCTCTCGGCGCGACATGTTTTTTTGGGGACACTCTTCATCGACGAAGGTTTTGGCACCCTCGACGCGGCCACGCTGGAAACAACGCTCGGCATGCTCGATGCCCTGCAGGCCGACGGTCGCCAGGTGGGCCTCATTTCGCATGTGCCTGGGCTCGCTGAGCGCCTCGCCGCGCGCGTGGTGCTGTCTCCACGGGGGCAAGGGGCGAGCGCACTGCACGTCGAAGAGTGAACTCTTCGGGTTTTGAGTGGCCTGAGAGGCGCCTTTTTGAAGGCAGCCGCAGAATGTTCTAGGGTGCTCGAAATCAAGGGGAGGGGGGAGTCGATGCCGACGATGGAAGCGCTTGTGCGCCTGGTGGAAGCAGATCTCGCCAGCTTGTGGTCGTCCCACGAAGAAAACCTTGACGGCTGCCTCGCGGCACTCGCGCATCCCACCATGGCGGGAGGCAAGCGCGTCCGCCCCGTGTTGACGCTTTTGTGCGCAGCCGCGCTCGGTGGCGAGGACGGGCTCCGGCGCGCGCGGCCTACGGCGTGCGCCCTCGAACTCGTGCACACGTACTCGCTCGTGCACGACGATCTTCCGTGCATGGACGACGACTCCCTGCGACGGGGGCAACCAACCTCCCACGTCCTCTACGGAGAGGCCAAGGCCCTCCTCGTTGGCGACGGCCTCCTCACCCACGCCTTCGCGCTCATCGGCTCGCGCGGACGCGCGGCTCCCTGGAACGAAACCCTCGCGTCGCGTGAAGAGGCCGCCGACGTGACGGAAGCATTGGCTCTCGCGGCGGGCCCCTATGGCATGGTCGGTGGACAATGGCTCGATGTGAGCGCAACACCCGACACGCGGCCGCGCAACCAGGGCTGCGCGAACGAACCCCAAGCGCACCACGCCCACACCTTCGCACTCGTCGAGCAAATTCATCTTCTCAAGACAGGGCGTCTACTCGGCGCGGCACTGGAGTGCGGCGCCATCCACGGGATGTATACGCGGCGCGGTGAACTTGCTTACGACGACTTCGAGGCCGCGCTCGAGGACGCGCGTCGGCATGCGCGAGAAGCAGGTGAGTTTACCGGTCTGGCGTTCCAGCTCGTCGACGACGTGCTCGACGCGACGCGCTCGAGCGCCTCCCTTGGGAAAACAGCCGGCAAAGACGCAGCCGCGGGAAAGCTCACGAGCGTCTCCGTGCTAGGTATCGAGGGAGCCCGCGAACGCGCAGCGAACGCCACCGCCAAAGCGCGCCAAGCCATGGACCGCTTGCTCATGCATGCGAGCGCGGGCGCCGCCGCAGGCGTAACCGCGAGGGCCGCCGCGAATTCACTGACCCGTACCCTCGCCGAACTCCTCACGCGCGAATCCTGAAAGCGCCGGGAACTTTCGCCTGAAACGGGCAGCTCAAGCTCCTGCCACGAATCCTTTGCGGACGTCGAAGAACTTGCCGTGCAGGTTTATAAAGTCCCTCTCCTCGCCCAAGAGGATGTCAGCGATGCGCGCGGCGGGTTCCTCAGGCGGCACGAGCTTGCCTTCATCGCGCAGCGCGTGAAACTTCCCCACCGCCGGGAAAGCGTCGGGGGAAGCCGACAGCACATCCTTCATCATGTCCGTAAGCACCGTCCCGGGAGCGACGCTGGCCACAACGAGCTCCCTCGCTCCGAAGCGCTCCGCCCATGCGCGGAACATCATGCGAAGTGCCGCCTTCGAGGCGCAGTAAGCTTCCCATCCCTGGTACGGGTTCAGCGCAGCCCCGGACGAAAGATGCAAAATGAAGGGTGGCCGTTGGTCCGGTGGACGAGGCGCGAACGCGCGCGCACCGATCAGCAACTCGAGGACCTCCACAGCCGACGTCACATTGATTCGAAAAGCCTCCTCAAAGGCACGCGCGTGTGCCGCGGCCTCGCCGCGCCTTGCGGGTCCCACGGGCCCGAGCACACCCGCACAGTGAAGGAAGCCCCACACAGGTCGCCCTGCCAGGGCATCCATCAGAGCCCCCTCTCGCGCTTCGTCGAAGGGGGCTGCAAGATCCCAACGCAGCACGCGAACCCCTGGAACGGGCGGCTCATCGCTCCGTTGGAGCGAAAGGATATCGACGTGGTCCGCGAGGACCCGCGCAAGCGCGCGACCGATGCCGCGAGTCAGGCCGGTACCGAGGATCATTGGTTTTTTCATGGCGTCCCCTGCCAAAGGTCGGACCTCGTTGGAACTGGTCTACTTGAGTGCGCCTGACGGAGCCAAAGTCTTCGTGGTGACAGGAAGAAATTGCCCTGAGGAAAGCTCCATACGCGTCGCATCGACAAAGCATCATCATTCCTAGCGGAAATCGGTCTCCAGGCGCAATGAAGCAGACCACTTCAAAGGGGTTCAGACGGGGGATGCAATTTCCTCCCCACTCAACCCCGCTCGAAATGACTACCCTTTCCCCGAGCGGTCCTCGTGTCCGCGAAAGAAGGGGTCCAACGTATGCCGCAAGCCCATGTTTCCTGCCTCGGGCGACACGTGCCCGTCTTGATCCTGTGCATGGGGCTTTTTTCGTGCACGACGTTGGGACTTGGGGGGAGCGATGCCACCGAGGACTCCGAGGAAGGTGCACCAAACGCCAAGGCCGTTGCTGCGCTCGAAGCGCGCTTTGGTGCCCTCGAATCGCGTCTCGGTGAGCTCGAGCGCAAGGCCTCGTTGACGAGGCAAGACTTCACCCGCTTCCAGCACGATGTGCAAGACATCCGGACGCAGTTCTTCACATTGCGCAAACGCGGAGAAATAGACGCCAGGCGCCGTCGCAGCGGACTGGCTCTCGACTTCGACGAGGGAGCGGCGGCCCGCGTGGAGGAGCGAGAGAAGGCGTCGCAGGTCGCTCCGTTGCCCGTTCCCGCAGGCCAAGACTCCGACGACGACACCATCGCCGAAACTGCCCTCGCCGAGGACGCCAGCCCAGCGCGGATGACCGACCAAGCCGAGGAGCGCATGCGTCTTTCGCGTTACGGCGAAGCGGTGCTGCTCCTCACGGATGTGCAGACTCGATTCCCTCAGTTCGACGATGGTGGCCGCAGCCTGGTGCTCCTCGCCGATGGCTGGTTGAAGCTAGGCGAGCCGCACAACGCCCTTCCCGCGGTCAGGCAGGTTTACACACGCTTTCCGACGAGCGCGCGCTTTGTCGATGCGAAGCTCTTGGAGGCCCGAGCGCAAGAAAAGCTCGGTGCGCGGCAGAAGGCATTGGGGCTCTATCGTGAGGTGTTGGCATCACATCCCGAAAGCGTTCACGGACAAGAAGCGCGGGCGGCTCTCGCCCGTATGCGTGAGGCTCTGTGATGCGCGGTCCCGTGTTCCCATCAAGACCTCGCACTTTCGGTGTCGCATGGCCCCTGTGTTGTCGTGCCTTAGGCGGTGCCCTCGCCGTGGCCATGGCCGCGGCGAGTCCTGTGGCCATCGCGCAGAATTCCATCGACGACTCCGAGTTCATCGAGCCGGCGGCAACTGCGGAGGGCAATGTCGACGGCAATATTCTCGTTGAGGGCAATAATGAGGGCAACCCATTAGCGAACGACAACCTCAGCAGCGAGCCGAGCGCCAACGCTGAGGGTGCTTCATCAACATCGCAGGCTGGGGGCTCCACTGCGTCGCCCGGAGCCGGCATCGCTCCCGATGATGGCTTTGCCGACGACGCAGCGGAGCCGGGCGACGACTTCTCGCTTGGCGATAACGCAGACGACGAGTTCGGCACTCGGAGCCCGAGCGCGGCAGGTGCGGCAGGGGTCAATAGCCCCGTTGGCGCCAATGGCTCGACCTCTAGCAGCCCCGGCGCCGGAGCCACTCCAGCAACCAACGAGGGCACCTCTCCAGTTCCTGATTCCATCCCTCAGGAAAACCAGCCTGGAGCTGCCGAAGGCACCCTCGCGAACGACCTCGGCGCAGGCGGTGTGCCCAATGCCGCGGCTCCTGTCATGCCTCTCAATGCGGACGCGGGTTCCACCGATCCCAATGCTCCAGAAAATTCTTCGGCAGATACGCAGTTCGATGCTCCGATCGACTCTCCCGTCATCGCTCCCGCGAATGCTCCTGTCGATGCGATGCCCGTTGGTTCGGCACCCAATGACGCGAATGCTCAGTTTCGTCCGGAGAACGTCGCTCCCCCGGCAGAAGACCTTGCTCGCGAAGAGGAGGCACGGCGGCAGGCGCGCGCCGCCGCGGGTGTGCCCCTCGATGGGTCTGATGCGCAAGGGATCGATGCCTCCGAAATGGACGCGGCAGCCCCATCGTTGGGCGGCAATAGCGTCCAGAATGGCAAGAATGGCAATGCCCAAACAAACGGGAATGCCGCCTTTCCCGCGACCACCGACCCCATGGTGGATACGCCTGATCCCAACGCCAGCCAGCCCGCGACGCCGTCCTCCGCCGGAGGCCCTGGCGGCATGAGTGAGGAGGACATGGCAAAGGCGCGGGAGCTTTCCTCGAAGCTCAAGACACTGGCTCTTGGGGCAGGCCCCGAGGAATACACCGTTCAGCCAGGCGATACCTTGTGGGACATTTCCGACCAGCTGCTCGACGACCCCTTCTGGTGGCCCAAGCTTTGGCAAATCAACGCCGACCAGGTCAAGAATCCGAACCTCATCTACCCTGGAATGGTGCTTGTCTTTTATCCCAGCGATGGCGAGAGCGCCCCTGCCCTCGCGGTGCGCGACGTTGAAGTCACCATCGATCCCAAGGAACTCCAATCGGCCACGCTGGTCTCCGGCAATGCCATGGCTGCGCAGTGGCGAGCGGAAGGCCCCGATGGCGCTATTCTCGATCCAGACTCCCTGCCCAAGGACCCCAACGTGCTTTTAGTGGGCGACTTCCAAGCCTCCACGGCCTACGCCTTTCGGCTTCCTGGGTTCATGACCCTCGCTGAAATCGATAGTGTGGGAGAGATACGCGATGTCGGCGCCTCACACACAACGGCCATCGTGGGAACCGTGGCCTACGCGGACTTCGACAGTCCACCCAAGGCGGGCGAACGCTTCCTCACGCTGCGGCGCGTCGACGACATCGCCGACCCCGAGGGCGAGCGCAGCGGTCTGCCCCTCTACACGTACACCTCCACCGTGGGTGTCGTGCACCTGAACGCTTCGGGCGTGGTGTCGTTGCTTGTAGAGACGGGCCCTTCGGGTGCGGCGGCTGGAGATCTCGTGGTCCCTTTCCGCAACCTTTACGTTCAGGTCAACCCAGCCACCGACACTCGCAAGTCCTCCTTGAAGGCGCGTGTGTTGGGCGTCCTTGATGACTACGCCAGCCTGTCAGGGGAAGCCCAAGCCGTCTTCCTGGAGAAGGCGGGGCCGGTGACCTTAGGCGAGGAGCTCGACATTTTCATGCCTGCGGGGGGGATTGCGGCCTTCGACGACGACGAGGGGGTGCTTGACCGTGTCAAAGTCGCCACCGCTCGTGTCGTCGAGGTGGGAGATGACACTGTGACTGCAGTGATTCTGCGAAGTTCACGCGAGGTGTCGGTGGGGGCTACGACCTGGGCGCTTCCCTGACGCTAGGTCAATTCACTCACAGGGTGTCCGCGTATCCACTCCTGTTCCGTTGTGTTCCGTTACTCGGCCGCTGTATTCCACGATGTATTCAAAACCGGAGTGCGTATTGGAAAAGGACGCGTCGTTCAAAAAAATCGGCTTGATTTGGCCATCTGGCTAAGACAGATGTGAACACCAAATTGGATTAGCGTCTTGCGAGCGCGTACTCTTTCGTGATAGCGATAGGGGCAGGAATCCACGACAAAAAGGCTTCCCCGGGGTTCATTTCGTTCGGATATGAGCTTCGCCCGCCCCATCCGTTTCATCCCACCTTTTGATCTCCAGCCTTAGCAGTTTTCTTCCAAAAAGACCTATCACTTTCCCTCCTCAGAGGGACGACGGAGCTGTCGGCCACCGAACGGGACGACAGCTTAAACTTTTTGCCCTAGGTGCCAATCTCGAGCAGCCCACCTCCCGTGGGGAGCCGACGTTACGACGGCCGTGTCACACCCGTGCCATCGAAGATCTCCTCCTTGGCGAAGCGCCGCAGCTTCTGGAGGTTCTGATCGATGCGTTCGACGCTGCGCCCAACGGTCTGCAGCATGTCGATGAAGTTTTCGTGGTCGAAGGAGTCCTGCAGGTAGTTCTTCTCCTCGACCTCTCCCGAGATCTCCTCGAGGAAGCCCTTGGTAATGAACAGGGCGTTGTTCACCTCATGGATCCACTCGCGCAGGCGCGAGCTCACCATGAGGACAGCCTCTTCCATGTTTTCGGGGGTTTCCGCCATGTCAGGGGCTCCTCGCAACCGGAAGGGGGCGGGCAGTCGCGTGCAGTTCAATGAACAACGTCAGCATAGGGGCGCGTCCGACGGGGGACAACGGCGGGCGCGCCAAAAACCCGTCTACTCGTGGGGCAGACGAGAGGATCACAGCCGAGCCTGCGTCAGCCTTGGGCGAACGAGCGGACCGCCGCCTCCACGAGGCGCACGCACTTCGCCGTTGCGCCAGGCTCGGCGAACAGCTCTCCAGCCCTATCGGTCCACATGTAGGTGTCAACGTGTGACCAAGGGACCTGGCCCACGAACTTGCGCAAAAAGAGTCCCGCGGTGATGGCTCCGCCCTGAGGCGAACTTGCGCTGTTGACGACGTCGGCGACTCCGGAATCGAGGAGGGGCTCGTAGTCGTCGACCAACGGCAGAGGCCACACCGGATCGCCTAGCTCGAGGCCCGTGCGGAAGATGAGGTCCTCACGAGCCTTGTCGTTTGAGAACAGCGCATCGACTCCACCGCCGAGCGCGGTGCGAGCGGCACCTGTGAGCGTGGCGAGATCGATAATCCAGTCGGGCGACTCTTCGGCGGCGAGGCACAACGCGTCGGCGAGGACGAGGCGACCCTCGGCGTCGGTGTTGTCGATTTCCACGGTGAGACCGTTGCGCGCGGTGTAGACGTCGCCAGGCCGCATGGCTCGGCCGGAAACCATGTTCTCCGCCAATGCGAGGTAGCATGTGA
Source organism: Silvanigrellaceae bacterium (assembly GCA_044356935.1). Classification (GTDB taxonomy): domain Bacteria; phylum Bdellovibrionota_B; class Oligoflexia; order Silvanigrellales; family Silvanigrellaceae; genus JADCJN01. Next base: position 15,351 of record JBIKVI010000081.1, read on the forward strand.
CGCGTGCCGGGACTTTGCGCCTCGCGAGCGCCAGGAAGGCGCCTAGGGCCGCGGCGGAGCCCCCCATGTCCTTTTTCATGTTGCGCATGAAGTTCGAGGCCTTGATATCAAGCCCACCCGTGTCAAAGGTGATGCCCTTGCCCACGAGAGTCACGTGTCGAGACCCAGGCGCCGAAGGGCTCGGCGTGTAGGTCAGCTTCAGGATGCGCGGCGCGATGTCGCTCCCCTTGCCGACGGCCAAAACAAGTCCGCAACGTTTTTCCACCAGGGCGTCGACACCGAAGGCCTCCACGGCGAGCTGGCCGGAGTTCCCTTCCCGTTGGGTTTCGCGTTTGAGAACCTCGCGAACGAGGATCTCATAGCTCTCGGGGTTGAGCACGTTGGCGGGCATGTTGACGAGCCCACGCGCGAGCACCATTGCCTCATTGAGAGACTGGGCTGCGGCGAAGCTCTCTGGCGAGAAATCCACCCTGCTCACGAACGCGTGCAGTGTCGCGCTGGGTTTCCCGTCGGCGCCCTCGCGCGCGCCAAAGGCCACTTTCAGGGACACGCCCCGGTGCAAGAAACCCGTGAGAAACTCCTCCCCATGAGTTCCCACGGCCGCCTTGAGAGCAGGCGAGAGCCGCACCGCGGCATCGCCTGCGGAGCCGGCGCCTAGGGCCCCTGGAGGCAAACTCAGGAGCGCCGCGCAAGCGCTCGCACCCTGGACGGTGGCATGCCCCTTGGCGCCGATGGCATGG
>JBIKVI010000082.1:0-16089 GCA_044356935.1 Silvanigrellaceae bacterium
GGTTGACCGCTCAGCCGACAGCCCACTGACACAGCAGATCTTCGACCACTACACCGACGCCATCCGCACCGGGGGCCTTCTCTTCGGAACTCGCTTGCCGAGCATCCGCGACCTCGCCACGCACCTAGGGGTGAATAAGATCTCGGTCATCGGAGCCTACGAACGGCTCGTGGACTCGGGCCTGGCAGCCTCTCGGCCGGGAAGCGGATTTTTCGTAAGCTGGCGTCCCACGGCGGCCTCCACCCGCAGCCTCGACAAGGCGTCCACTTCGGGAGCGGGCGCCGCCGAAACACGACTCTTGCACCCCTCGACTCCAGCCTCGGGGCACGGGGGTCCTCTCGCGCGCATGCCACGCATCCTTATGTCGACGTGGCATTCCCCATCGAGCCTTGTGGCGCTGGGCTCGAGCCATGTCCCCGCCGAACGCGGCCTGCTCGACGAACTGCGCAGCGTGGCGCGGCACGTGCTGCTCGACTCCGAAAAGGTGAACCTGGCATACGAGCATCCACAGGGAAACGCGGAATTGCGAGAGCGCATCGCGGCCGAGCTGGAACTGCGCGGCATACCGGCATCGAGCGGCGAGCAGGTCATCATCACCACGGGAGCCATGCAGGCCCTCAACCTCGCCCTCGACGTCTTGACGGAGCCAGGCGACGCCGTGGCTGTTGAGGTTCCCGCGTTCAGTCTTCTGTTTCCGCTGCTCGCGCAGCGTCGACTGCGCGTTGTGGAGATGCCCCGCGACTTCGAGGGCTTCCGCATCGACGAGGAGAAGGAACGAGGCATCAAGCGCGAAAGGCCCAAGGCCATCATCGTCTCGCCCAATTTCCATAATCCCCTGGGAGGGACCCTTTCACCCCACCAGCGTCTGGAAGTGGTGCGTCTAGCTACCGAAACCGGCGCGACAGTGCTGGAGCTCGACGTCTTTAGCGGACTGCATTTCGGGGAACTCGTCCTGCCTCCCATCGCATCGCTCGACGCACTCCACCGCACGGTCTACCTGGGCAGCTTCTCCAAAGCGCTCGCACCGGGGCTTCGGCTCGGATACGCCTGCGCAAACACCGCGCTCATCTCGCGCATGGTGCACAAAAAGACCATCCTTGATGTTTCCTCGTCGAGCCTCGACCAGGCGCTCCTGTGCGAGTTCATGGTCCGGGGCCACCTGCGCAAGCACCTTGCCCGCGTCAAGGATCTCTACCGTTCGCGGCGCGACACCTTGACCGCCATGCTGCGCAAGCTTGCCCCCCAAGGCTCTCGCTGGACCACGCCGGAAGGAGGCCTGTTTCTTTGGTTCGAATTTCCCGAGGGCCCCCTCCCCACTGACGTCGAAGCCGTGGCGCTTGAGAAAGGGGTTTCCATTGCGCCGGGCTCGCTTTTCTTGCCGGGCGAACGTCCGAGCCCGGGCATGCGACTCAATTTCGCCGCCCTCGAACCCATGCACACCTACCAAGCGCTCGAGACCGTCTTCGCGCTCTGGCGCGCGGCGGGCTCGCGCCGATGGGTGGGCGCGTGAACGACCTCCGGAACAGCCTCGATGCGCATGGCGGGGTTCCCTTGCCCGACCTTCACCCCTTGCCCCCGCAGAAATCGCGCGTGGGCATCTACCTGCACGTTCCCTTTTGCCCCCATGTGTGTCCCTACTGCGACTTTACCAAGACGAGCCGATTCACTTCGCGCGGGGTCGAAGCCCTCCTCGTGGACGCGCGCGCGCGCTTGGAAGACCTGGCTCCGGGCGCTGCGTCGTGGGCGAAGGCGGCTGCCCGCATGCTCGCCCGCATGGAACGGGGCGCGCTCACCGACGACCGGGCAAGCGACGCACGTAGTGTGAACAAGGCGCTCGATGCGCGACCCTGGGCTACGCTCTACTTTGGAGGCGGAACGCCAGGCCTCTTCGACGCGTCACGTTACGAGGCGCTGGTCGAAGAGGCGCGCACGCACTTCCGGCTCGAAGAGTTCACAGTGGAAACGAATCCTTATGTGAACCGCGAACGAAGATTCGAGGGATACGCGCGATTGGGCGTCGATCGCGTCACGTTGGGCGCACAGAGCCTCGATGCGGGGGCGTTGGCGTTCCTTGGTCGCAAGCACTCCCCCCGCGATGTGCTCACCTCCTTGGAGGCCGCGCGCACCGCGGGTATCGGGCGAGTCCAGGTCGATCTCATTTACGGCCTGCGTCCGGGCGTGCGTTCGCGTTCCCTTAGCGATGAAGTCGGAGAACTGGTGGCCGCGGGCGCTACGGGCATCTCCGCCTACGCGCTCACCATTGAGGAGCGCACGGCGTTCGGTCGTGAACCCGCCCGCGCCGACGACGACGCCGCGGCACGCGAGTACGCCGAACTCATGGACGCGTGCCAAGCCGCGGGCCTGCGGCAATTGGAAACCTCCAATTTCGGCGTCGATGAGGCTCGGCACAACAACATCTATTGGTACGGACTTCCCTACCTGGGCTTGGGCACGGGAGCGCACGGCCTCACGCCGCCTTCCTCGGACCTACCCTTTGGGCGGCGTTACCGCATCGGAGACGTTCCACGTTCGCGTGCGCCGGGCGACGACGACCTCCCCTTCGAGGATCCCTCCTCCTCCGCCGCGCTGCTCGCACCGCGGCCTGAAGAACCGCGCACGCACGCCCAGTACGTCGACGAAGGCGTGTTCACGTTCCTCCGCACGCCCGTGGGCCTGCCGCTCTCATGGCTCTCGCACCACACATCCCTCGATGCGGTGGAAAAGATGCGCTGCGACGCCCGCGTGCGCCGCGGTGTGGAGGAAGGTCGCTTGGCGTTCCGCCCTCATCCTGAGGGAGGCGAGGCGCTCCACGTGGAGCCCCCCGAAAAAATCCGCGGCGACGCATGGTGCGCGCTCGTAGCGGGGCTACTTTAGCGCGCGCCGCACCGCGCAGAGTGCATCGTTGGCGCAAACAACGACGAGGGAACGCCTCTGCGCTGCGGCGTCTGGTCCGCCCTGGTGAAGGAAGCGCGCATCCGATCGCACCCACGACAGATAGGCCATCTCATCCTGGGTGAGGGGGTCCTCGGCGACGACTCCCCCAGCGGAACGCAAGGTTTCCGCGTGCGCGTTGAAGAAGACGCGCGCGTGCTCGTCTCCGCTGCGCGAGATGTTACGAACCTGCCGCGCCAGCGCAAGGCAAGACACTGCGACGATGAGGAGAGTGGCCGTCCGTGGGCGCCACTGATGCAGCGCGCTCAGAAAAGCCACGACGGCCAGGGCCACGAAGGGCAACAGCGGCGCGGCGTACCAGGGGAGCTTGTGGCGCATGAGCATCAGGAGTGCTCCCATGGGCAAAAGGAAGCACGCCGCGATCGCGAGTGCGTCGGAACGCGCGAGGTTTCGACGGAGAAGCTTCCAAACCAGCGCGCACGCCAAGGCGACGATCAAAAGGTAACCCCATGGGCTCGCGAGGACGTCGAGTTGCCTCAAAAGGTACCAAGGATCGTAGGCGGCCTCACGACCCTCCACGCCTCCGCGCACGCGCGCCAGCACGTCGTAGGCGATCATGGTTCCGATTTGACTCCGCCCCGCGAAGGCGACATCAGGGTGGACGTGTCCGAAAGCCGCCTGCGAGGCCATCCACGCGCCGGGGAACACAGCGGCGGCCAACGCGAAGATCCAATGTGTCGGCCGTGAGAGAATGTCGCGGACACACGCCATGACGCGTGGTGCGGTGCCAGTGGCGGCCTCGCACCAACTCCGCCGGGCGAACAACACTGCGAAACAAGGAACGGCCAAGCCCACAGCGAATCCCTTGGCGAGAAAAGCGCCACCCAATGCCAACCCACCAGCAGCCGCGTAAGCTAAGGCCCGCCCTCCCTCGCGACGGTGGCACACGAGCGCGAGGTAAGCCGAAGCCGTGAGGAAGAACACGAAGAGGGCGTCCATGTCGCCTGTACGCCCCGCGTGGTAGCCCACGAGTCCACGCATGGTGAAGAAGGCGAGCGCCCCCACGAGAGCGAGTTCCCGGGTGAAGAAGAGGCGAAGCATTCGGTAGCCGATGAGACCGAGCCCGAAGGCCGCCACGGCGCTCGGCCACCGCACGGCGAGTTCCCTTGGGCCAATCACCTCGTAGCCCGCGACGATAAGCCACACGAGCAGCTGCGGTTTGGCGTTCCAGCGATCGGGCACGCCCCCGAACGTGTAGTTAAACCAATCGCGGGAATGGAGCATCTCCCAGGCGTTGACCGCGTGGCGAGCCTCGTCCCACTCGAAAAGCGGCAACCTCTCGATCCAAAGAAAGCAAAACAGGGCACCCACGATCACGAGGCAGGCGGCGGACTGGGCGCGGCTCACGCGCAGCCCACCACAGGCGTCGACGAGACGGAGGAACCGGGTAGAGAGATTGTCGATCACGGAGTCCTGTATTCGATGGCCGACGCGCGCGGCCGCCCCGCCGCCGGGCCCTCCATGGTGGCGAGTATGGCGTCCGCAGCGGCGTCGATGGTTTCAAGCACTCCAACATCCTGCACAGCCACCGCCTCCACCCCCACTGCTCCGTCGCGTGCATAACGCGAGCGCAAGGCCCTGATGGACAAGGCGTCGGGGGCGTCACGGTGATTGAACTGAAACACCAAGGGAACGTCTTCCAGGCGGCGCCCCAGCACTTGGCACCACGCACCGATGCGTTCGAACTGGCGCTCGTTCTCGGGCAGGGCATGGGACCGACTATCGACGATGAATATGACACCATCGACGCCGAGGAACAACGCCTGGTTGAGCGTCTTGAAGAAGTCGTGCGAGGGGAGGGTGTACAGGTGCAGCCTCGCGGGTCGACCGCGCGCCACCCCGAGCGACAGCGGCAGGAAGTCGAACCCGCTCGCGTCATCGGGCAGCCCGTGGAGGTCGAACACCCGGGACGCGAGGTCGGGACACGTCTGTTTGTAGGCGCTGCGAAGGTTGGTGGTCTTCCCCGAAGCGGCGGCGCCCACGATGAGCGCCTTCAGATTGATCTCGCCCGTGTACTCGTTGAGGAACGCCATGCCAGCCTCCCGCGGACGCCGCCCGCGTTACGTTGGGAATCCAGGTAGCCGATCGTAGCGCCCCGCTTGCGCGTTGGGAAGGCGGGTCCCGCGCGGCGGCGAGGTGGCGCCGATGTTCAGCATCCCATGGCTTCGGCCAGCACCGAGTTGAGGCCGAAAAACGCCAGTCCGCAGCGAACTTGGTCGTCCGGGGTCAAGGAGAACGCGACCCTGTCCGCACGCGCGGGAACGACACCGGTTTCCCCCGCCCGGAGCACGACCGTTCCGAAGGTCGCGATGCCGGCGTAACAGGTGGCCAATGAGAACGCGCCCGCGATCAGAGGCTCGTACACGTGCATACCCGGGCTCGTGAACACATGGGTGGCGAAGGGATTGTGCTTGTCCCCGAGGAATCGGGGGGTGAGGGCGCTGGAGTGACACAGCGCCGCCACGGCTCTCGACTCCCGAGGGAGGTCCCAGCCGATAGCGTCGAAAGCCTCTTCGAGGTGGAGCTCCCGCGCCGCGCCCGAGGGGCTCACGCGGCCGGCGGCGTCGTAAAGGCGTCCCCAATCGGACAGTCGCCAGGTTTTTCCCGACTTGCCGGGAAGCACATACTGAGGTTCGGCGAGAAGGAGGCCTGGTCCGACTGCATGCACAAGGCCCGGAGGCACGGAAATGATCTCGCCCGCCCGAGGCTCGTGCCGATGCAGGACGTCGGCAGGGCGCCCTTCCATGAGGGCGGCACGGCACGCTTCGGGGCTCACGCCTTCGCGCAAACCCAGATAAAGGTAACCCCCCGGCTCTGCCTCGAGCACAAGCCAGCTCTCGGGCTTGCCACACTCGTCAATCCGAAGCTGGGGATGCCCGTTGCGCGGATGCAGCTGAACGGAGAGAACATCTGCGGCGTGCAGCCACTTGAGGAGCAGAGGGCAATGGTTTCCGTAGCGGCCAATCGTAGCGGCACCCAAGAGCGCGTCGCCTTCGCGCGCGAGAACCTCGGGCAGCGTGGCTCCCCCACGCGAGGCAACGCGCGAAGGATAAAGCGGATCCGTGGACGCCTCCCAGCTCTCACCCACGTGCGCCGGCAATGAATCCCGCGGCAAACCGAGCCCGCTCGCCTTGAGTTCGGCGATGCGCGAGCCGCCCCAGGGCGTGCGCGTGAAAGGCACGAAATTGAGGGGATCCAAGGGAACGAGTGTTTCGCGGGACGCGTTTGCCAGCAAGGGTCGTCGAGCCTCCATGCCAAGGCTCCCTTTCTCGCGAATCGCGGTGGCCCTTCAGGCGAGCCCATTGTGTGCGAGCAGCGCTTCCAGGGCAAGCGCGTACCCCTGGACTCCCAGCCCCGCGATGACGCCCTTCGCCACGGGCGAGAGGAACGAATGGTGCCGAAAGGACTCGCGCGCGAAGACGTTGGAAAGGTGCACTTCCACAAGCGGGATTCCCGCCTGGCCAAGCATTTCGCAGGCGTCGCGCAGCGCGATGCTCGTGTGAGTATAGGCCCCGGGGTTGAAGATGAGCCCGAGAGCGCGTGCGGCTCCCGAATCGTGCGCGAGGAAGGCGCGGCCGAGATGGGCGACAAGTTCGCCTTCGACGTCGTGTTGGAAGGCGTCCAGAGACACCGGGGGTTGCCCCTGCGCTGGGCGCACGAGGGCGAGCCTCGCGCGCAGAGTTTTTTCCACGTCGGAGAGCGAAGCGTGCCCATAAATGCTCGGCTGGCGCTTGCCGAGAAGGCCGAGATTGGGACCGTTAACCAAAAGCACCCGACTCATGGCAGCGTTTCCAGGCGCATGAGGAGGCGCTCGAGCTTGCGGATCTTCTCCTCCCTCGTGGCGTCACCTGCCTCCAGACGCGCGGCCCCCGCGCGGCCAGCCAGCTGCGAGCGTGAGGCGCGCCGCGCCGACTCGGCGCGAGCGAATAGTTCCTCGTCGTTTGGACGATCCTTGAGGATCTTCTCGTAAATAGCGAGCGCCTTGAGGGGAAGTCCTTGCGATTCGTAGATGCCGGCCAGGGTCGTGCTCTCGAGCGCGGAGGTCGCCTCGCCACCTTCAGCACCTCGCAGCGTTTCGGCCACGGCACCGGGCGATCCGCCCACCATCTTGAAGCCCCGAAGGAGCATGTATCGATCGGCGTCGCCGCGGACGTTGGCGAGACTGCCGCCAGAAGAGAACGCTTCAGGGAGACGTCCGGCGTCGAACTCAGAGAACGGATCGGCCGTTCCCGCGCGCGCGGCCATGGCGTCGGACTCGGTGAACGATGCCCCACCACCTGCCACAGGCAATCGCCAGGTGTCCGCGCTCGAAGGGTGCGACGACGTCGTTCCCTCAGAACGTGGCCCAGTCGGGTTCGTCGCGTTCGTCGGGTTCGTCGGGTTCGTCCCGTAGGTCGCGTTCGAAGTCGCAGAAGAGGACAGGGATGGAACAGGTCGCGTCGCGGTGGAGGCGTTCCAGAAACCGCGCACGCCCTGGCGCTCAAGTTCGGCGAGGTAACGCTCGCGCGCGTCGAACCAACCTTCGCGGGCCATGGCATCGCGCACGCCGCGCGTGAACTCGTCGTCTGGCGATAGCTGTCTGAGGAGCCCCAACCGGCTCTGGGCCTCGCTCGGTTCGTCGAACACGAGAGCGAGTCTCACTCGCAGCCGCTGCGCCATGAGATTATCAGGGCTGCGGGCGAGCACCGAATCGAGCTCGCGCAACGCCTCGTGCATGAGCCCTTTATGGAAGTAGTCACGAGCGAGAGCGGCGCGCGCGGAGTGGAATTGCGGGAACTTCCTGAGACCTTCCTCGAGCACCACGATGGCCTCGTCGAGGTAGGCGCGCTTGCGCAGGATATCCGCCACCGAAACGAAGGCAGGCCCGGTGGGGTCGCTCTCAAAGCGCTTGATGAGATCCTTTTCCTGCCCCGTGAGGGCGTGGAGTTCCTTCCACAGGGCCTTGTCGAACGCCGCCATCATGTCCTCGTCTTGGAATTCCGTTACTTCGCGGCACCCGCACCGGCGGCACCCGCACCGGCGCCACCCGCACCGGCGCCACCCGCACCGGCGCCACCCGCACCGGCGCCACCCGCACCGGCGCCACCCGCACCGGCGCCACCCGCACTGCTTTGCGCATTAGCGACCACGACGTTGGCAATAGTGACTTTCACGGGCTTGCTGAAGAGGGGGCCGCTCGACGCTTGGAACGAACCGGCGAGCTCTTTATTCGTCGACGGGCACGACCAGTTCAGGGTGAAACTCGCCACCCCGCAAGCGTCGGTGTTGGTGTCCGAGGCGGCTTTGTTCACCGAGAGTGATTTGCTCTCGCCCGAGAGGTTCGGACGCACCACAAGTCCCGCCTTTGCGGCGCGAAGGCTATCACGGATGACTCCCGTGATAGTGATTGAGCCTGCCTCTGAGGCACTGTTGCAGCGAACATCGACCGACTCGACCCCCAGCTCGAAGGTCCATTCTTTCCCGTCGATGTCTGTGCTCGCTGCAACGAACTTGGCGTCGTCCACGGCCTTACAACGGCCCAGTTCGTCGGTCGCCGCGCTTCCGCATCCACCGCAAAGGAGCGCCGATGCGCAAGCCAACGATGCGACGCGCGCACGGCGTAGGGATGCTCCTCCGAGGACCGTCGTGGCCTGAGTGGATTCAGAAGCCATTTCCTCCCTCCTCGTCGAGCGGGCCGGCATCGTTGCCGAACGTTTCTATCTCACCCACCGGATTGGCGTTGTCGGGAACCGGCACGGGAACCGTGTCGTTCGTGCCATTGCCAATGCCATTGCCATTGGTGTTCGTGTTGGCATTCGCATTGGTGTCATTGAACGCATCGGACTGATTGGCGTTGTTCACGGCGTTGGCCGTATTGGCCGCATTGAAGGTATTGGACCCCGATGAACCGTTGGCCATGGGGTCCGCCACTCCATTCCCTATGGCGGCACCCGCCTCCACCGAGGGAGCACCCAAAAGGGAGTTGGGCAAGCCTCCGCCCGAACTGGCATCGAACGAGAGCGAATCGCTCGGCCGCTTGCTCTGCGGCAAGATGCGCGGCGTAATGAGGACCATGAGCTCGGATCGCGCCATCATCGAATCGTTAGTGCGGAAGAGGAATCCGATGATCGGGAGGCGGCCGAGGAAAGGGATGCGCCCTTGGCCCTTGAATTTCTGCGTCTGATAGAGTCCGCCGATGACGGCTGTGTCGCCGTTCTCCACCATCAGTTTGGTCTTCACCGTGCGTTCCGTGCTTCCCTGAACGGGGTCGGTGGGCGCGTTGTTGGGAGTCAGGCGTTGAACCTCGAGCTCGAGTTCGAGCATGTTGTCGCTGGTAATCTGCGGCTTCACGCTTAGGGCGAGGCGGGAGGTCGTGTCCCGTGACGACGACTCACTGCCGATGAGCACGTTTCGTTTTACCGATCCTCGCTCGTCGATGGTGGCCGTTTCCTGGTCCTCCACCACGATGCGCGGCGAGGCGATGATGTTGGCGAGGCTCTCGGTTTCGTACGCGCGCAGGATGCCGTCGATGTTCACCATGCCGTTGATGCTGCCGAGCGTGAAGCCCATGGAGCCGAGCTGCGAGGCGCTAGCACCCTGCCCCGGCGCTGGCGCGTTCCCACCGAGCGAGCCGGCGCCACCGATATTGCCCACGACGCTATTGGGGAACACGAGCCCGGACGAGAGCCCACGTTGGGCGTCGATGCCGAAACGCGTCCCCCACGTGACCGAGAGCGTTCGCGAGAGCTCGCTTGATGCCTCCACGATCCGGGCCTCGACGAGGACTTGCTGCTTGCGCTTGTCGAGGCCCTCGAGCAACGATTTGGCGCGGATCAGCGCGTCGGACACGCCTTGCACCATGACCTTGTTCGTCCGCGCGTCGAAATTCACCGTAAAGCGCGGATCGCCTTTCTTGTACACGTCCATCATCTTGTCGAGGATGCCGGAGAGATCCCCCGCCTTGCCGTAATTGACCTGGAAAATCAGGGTCCGTGTGGGTTCCGTCTGCCATATTTCTATTTTCGAAATAATTTTATCCTGGCGTTCCTTGCTGAGGTTCGCCTGCGTGTCGATGCGGAGGATCCCGTTCTCCACGATGGCGCCGAGCTTGTAGAGATCGAGGATGGTCTTGAGGGCCACTTCGTAGGTGATGCCCGAAAGGCGGATGGTGACCAAGTCCTTTTGCGACGCCACTTGCGTCGAGAGCGCGAGGTTGATGCGCGCGGAGTCGGCGAGGGAACGAAGCACGTCGACAAGCGGTGCGTTACGGTACTCGAGGCTCACGGGATCCTTGAGCGACTTCACCTGAGCCGTGTCGACGCCCGCCCCGAGCACGTCAAGGGCCTGGGCGTTCATGGCGGAGAAGGCCTCGCTCGAAGACGCCCCGGCCGGGTCCTGCGCTGAGGCGAAGTGGGCGTTGGGCGGAGAGACGTCGAGAAGCAGGCAGCCCAAGATCGCAAACGCGAAGCCGCGGCAGCCTCCGCCTCTCCGCGCCGCGACGAGCCTACCCCGCGCGTCAAGACGCGCGCGATGGGATGGGGCGATGGGCCGGATGGGTTCGTGGGTCATGCGCGCTCCTCGTGAACTGCGCGCGGCAAACGGCAGGTGGTCGTCCGACGCGCGTTCCCATCATCCCGCGCGCGCGGAAGAAGGCTCGGACGAATATTGCCGCATTCAGAAATTGCTTGGCGGCCGCGCGTAGGGAGTTCCTGGAGGCGGACCGAACGACGGCGTGCCGGAAGGCGGAGCGGATCCCGGCATAGCTCCCGGTGAGGGAGCGCCTTTGCTTATGCCTGGGAACCCTAATGCGCCTTCCTTGTCGGATGGCACGGCGCGTGTCGAACCGGCCGCGGAGTTCCGGGTCGCCAACGTCATAACGACGTCCGAAAAGCCCCGCGTGCGACCGGGAACGAGCAAGCCTTGCGACGGTTCGCGGACGACGACCTTGTCTCGCGAGATGGCGATGATGCGTCCCCCCTTCGTGCCCGCGCGGTCGCCGATCTTGGCGAGAACGCCCTCGCGTGGATCGGGCGTAAGGATGAGCGCGGTGATCTCCGCCCCCATCACGGTGCCTACGAGCTCGAGTTGATCCACTTCAAAGTCCTGGAGTCGGCTCAAGCCTCGCACGCTCGTCTTGCGCAATGTGACCGGTTGGAAGGGATCCACTTTGTTCATGGAATTGTATCGGTACTCCTGTGCCCAGGCGACGGAAGGAACCAGCGTCCAGGCAAAACACGCCGCGGAAGCGGCCCCCACGAGGACGACGACTTTGAACGCCTCCACGGCGGAAACTAGCGGATGGCTTTGTCTCGTTCCGTTATTCACCAGGCGCCTCCAAGGGAAGGGGTTTCGCCGAGAGCGAAGGGTCCTCGGAAGCGGGGGCTCCGATGCCGGCCGCGTTGGGAACACTGGAAAGCTCCGGGGGAGGAAGCGTGCCGGCTGGCGGTGCGCCTGCGGGTGGCGCGGGCACCTGGCTTTGCGCCGGTTCGACCAACCCCTTCTGCGAGAAGGCCTCAAAGACGACATTCGCGCTCAGTCGTGGCCCTCCGGCGGCCTCCGTTCCTCCCTCGTTACCTCCAACGCTTGATCCGGGTTCCTTGGGCGCGTCCGAGCCTTCCGGAGCGTTGTAATTGAAGCTCGCAACGCGGAGGACTCTCGGCAATCCGAGGACGCGATCGAGGAATGCGGTGATTTGCGAAAACGAACCCGTGAGCTTCACCGTTACGAGAGTGCGCGTGACCTCGTCGGCCGCCGTCGGCGGGGGCGGGACTACGGGCGCTTTTTCAGGCGGCTTTGGAGCCACCGGTGGCGTGGCCTGCGCCGCGGCCGCATCCACTTCCTTCTTCTTTGCGGCATCCTCGGGGACGAATTCCTGCAATTCCACGCCCGTTTCTTTAGACGCGGTAGCGAAATAGTTCAGGACGCGGTCGATCTCGGGGTCGCTAGGAAGGAGGTCGAGCAGGAGTGCGATCTCCTCGTCCGCCTTCCGCAGCTCCGACTCCACGGCTACGATGTTCTGCCCCGCCTTGTTGAGGCTCTCGACCTCACCGTCGAGCTGGGCCATCTCTTCCACCACCATTTGGTGGGCCGCGAAGGCCGGCTCAACGCTCTCATACCAACTGTAGGCCGCTGACAACGCGCAGAGGACGATGAGAATGAGAATTTTCAGCTGAGGGGTGAGCTTCCGGTAATGCTCTATGTATTTCTCCACCGTACGACCTCCCTCAGCGCATGTTGGTTTGGAATTTCACGTCGAAACTCTGGACGAGGACGTTCTCGCGTTTGTCTGCCTTCGATCCGTTGATGCGAATGTCGCTGACCTTGATCGGCATGACGCTCTCGGAATCCCCGACAGCGTCCTTGGCCGACGCCTCGCCATCGCGCATGAACGGGGGTACGAATTCCTTCAAGTCGCCAGCCTCGGCTTCGGAGTTTCCTCCGACGTTCACCTTGAGCCTGCGAACGTATTCGGCGATGACCACGTGGTCGAGTGCGAAGCCCTGGAGCCGCGCCTCGTTTCCCTCAAGACTCATGCTCGTGAACCACATGCGTTCGAGGTGTTGGGTTTGGAGTGTATCGAGGAGGAGCACAGGCTGTTTCCTCCCGCGCGAAAGCGAACGGATCCGTTCGGCTCGGCTTTTGACCTCCCCGAGGCGCTGCTGCAGAGCCTTGACCTTGTCGACGTCAACCTTGAGTTTCTCGAGCTGTCCCTTCTTCTCCTCGATGCGCGCGCTCAGTTCGCTCGTCTCGGCCGTCTTCAGACCCGCGTAGTAAGTGGGAACGTAATACCCGATCACGCACACCACGAGCACGACGAGCGCGACGCGAAGGAGTTCGGCTGAATTCGATTTGTATTTTATCTCGGGCGCGACGTTGATACGGATCATGAGGGCTTGTCCCCCACGGCGCGCAGGGCGAGCCCCACGGCCACGCTGAAGACATGCGGGAACTGCGCGGTCAGATCCTTGAACTTACCCGGTACGGCGAGCTTGGAGAACGGGTCGGCGTAACCGACTTCACACCTCAAGAACTTGCCCACCCCGTTGGCCAGCGGCGCCGTCGATGCGCCCCCGCCGGAGAGCACGACCCGATCGATGGTGTCGATTTTGAGATCGGTTTGCGCGTTGGCGAAGAACTCCAGCGTGCGCTTGAGTTCCTCGCACACCTCATCGACGTGCGTCTGCACCGCTTGCGCGTATTCGCCGCTCATGAGATCGCCCGAGGAACTCGCCGACACCTTCATGGTTTCGGCTTGCTCGAGGTCGATGGCCGAAATGCGCTGAATGCATTCGGTAAGGTGCTGCCCACCTAGTGAGATGGACCGAACCAAGACGGGCGCGCCGTCTTGCAGGATATTCACCTTGGTGGAATCCTTGCCGATATCGAGGCACATGACCGTCTCGGAGGTATTTCCCCGGGAGTGCTCATGAGAGTTCTCGATGGCAAAGACGTCGCAGTCAAAGACCGCAGGCTCGCACCCCACGAGCTTTACGAGGTTGTCGTACTCCTCCACCGCGGCTCGCTTGGCGGCCACGAGCATGACCGCGCTCTGCCCTTGCGAATCGGGAGTTCCGATGACCTGGTAGTCGATGACCCATTCGGCAAGGTCGCTGTCGACCTGCTGCTGGGCCTCGAGCAAGACCTGCTGCGCCATCTCCTCAGGCCTTTGGAAAGGCAGGACGAGCCTTTTGTAGACCACATTGAGACCACGCAGCCCAATGTTCACGTTCTGTTTTTTGTAGCGGATGCCAGCCCGTTCCAATCCGCCCCGGATGATGTCCGCCATCGAGCGGGTATCGCTCAGCTGCCCGTCGATGACCGCGCCAACGGGAGTCTCTTCGTAGGCGACGCCCACGACCTTCGGCGACTTTCCCCGATTTCCCTTGAGAGCGACGATCTTGACCGCAGACGCGCCCACATCAATGCCGATGTGGACGTCCGAGCCGAACGAGAAGAGATCGGCGAGGTCGAAAGATGCCATCGCGGGAGGGCCGCTCCTGGGAGGAGCGGACTGCATGCCCGGCTCCTCCCTCCATTCTCCCGCCACAGGGAAAAAACGTTCGGGCAGAACGTGCAGGGGCGTCGGTTATGCGACGTGTCCACCGGTGCGCCGCGCAAAAACGGCCTTCGGCTCGCAAACCAGCGTGGGCTTGAAGATGCGCGCCCAGCCGACAACATGTTGACGTTCCTGTTCGGGGATAGACTCGTCGAACACGAGCGCGTCGACGTCATCCTTCTCGAGGAGCACAAGAAGGTCCTCGAGGGACCGACAAACGGGAAGAAGACCAAGTGCACCGATGTCGCGATCCACCCCCTTGCGCAGAGCGCGGGTGTACAGGACGCAGCGGGCGGGGGCCCGGGCCTGATTCTCCGGGTCTTGTAGACCGGAGTTCACCACACGACTGCCCAGGAAGGGGTCCTGATTGGACCGCGACGTGGCAGAACTACCATCGCCCATAACGAACAGACTCCTTTGGAACTCAAGAAAGTTTGACGCGTACACGGCCGATTTTACAACATAGCAGGCTCGGCCGTCGGCCAATCGTGCCCGAAGTTGGCTACTAAGTCAAACCAGTTTTGCCACCTGTTGAGCCAAATCCTCCCTCTCCCCGCTCCACGTCACGAACCGGAATGTTCGGCGCATGGAACACCAGCGCGCACACCCCCTGTGCCACGCGATCGCCCATTCGAACCTCAAACGGCTGTTTCGAATGGTTGATGAGGGGAATTTTGATCTCTCCGCGGTAGTCCGCATCGATGGTGGAAGGCGTGTTGAGAACAGTGATCCCGAACTTCGCCGCCAGTCCACTGCGCGGCCGGATTTGCAGCTCGGGAAGGACGTCGACCTCCACGCCCCCGAGCACGGTTCGGGCGAGCGCCGCACTCTCTATGATGCGAAGCCCAGTGGCAACGACGCGCCATTCCCCCGGGGGAATGACCACGTCCTCGGCAGCGGTGATGTCGAAGCCAGCCGATGCGCGGGTGGCGTAAAACGGCTCGCCAGCGCCCTCAATTTTGAACACGAACATGCGGGGTCTCCTTCTCATGTACGGAAGATTCCGGGGCAGCCAATCTTGACCAGCCCCCCTGGAGTTGGTACCACCGCGCCTTGTAGGTCGGTAGCTCAGTTGGTAGAGCAGCTGATTCCAAATCAGCAGGTCCTGGGTTCGAGTCCCTGCCGGCCTGCCACTTTTCCCGAGTTATCCCAACGGGTTAAGTGGTAGGAAGCTAACAAAAGTCAGCAAGAGTTCCAGATCTTGCTGCACGCCACTTAACTAGCTGAAATCAGGTGGTTACAAGAAGCGATTGTCCGCGGGTCGACTCCCGACGGATCGCGCGGCGGGCTATTGCACGGAGGGGACGCGGCGCACGGACGCTTGGCGCAGACCCTCGATTGCTTCTGAAGCTGATGCCGGACTGCCGCTCTCAGAATCAGTCGCTCTCAAGAACAGTGCAGTTCGGCGTCGAGTCGTTTCGCCAGGGTGTCCAGGGGCATCATTCCGTAAGAAACCACCGCGTCGTTGAAACACTTCTCAGTGAATGAGGCTTTGAGTTTCGATCGCGCCCGTTCTTTCATACCCACGATTTTTAAGTAGCCGTAGTAGTAGGACGTGGCTTGTCCGGGATTGTCGAACGCGAAGCGTCGCGCATCAAGCTCCGCCATAGCCTTCGAGATACCAAGGCGCTTTGTGTAGAATTTGACCACCCCCTTGACATCGACCACGCCAGCCTGGAGCTGCGGATCCAGGAAGGCACGCGCGATGCGCCAAAGCCTCATCTGCAGGAAAGCCAGGCGTTCCTCATCGTTGTAGGCTCCGGCTGCGACATCTTCGGCATAAAGTCCCCATCCTTCGACGTTCGCGGAGTTGAAGGCGTAGCGCGCGCGGATGAGCGACACACCGTTGTCGAGCATTGCGCTGAACTGAAGGTCATGTCCGGGCCGGCCCTCGTGGGCCAAGAGCCCGGGAATCGCGGCGCGGTAGGAAAAATCGTCGAACGGAAGTTTTCCCGAGCTGGACGTTGGTACGACGAACTCCGGACGTTGCCCGGTGTTTCCGACGATGGGCGGCGGAAGCAGCTGTGGCACAGGGCGTGCCTTGCTCTCAGCGTCGTCCATGAATCGGATCCGAAGCGGCTGTTTGGGCAAAGTGATGAGAT
>JBIKVI010000341.1:0-4643 GCA_044356935.1 Silvanigrellaceae bacterium
CCCGCCGAAACACGACTGTGACGAAGGGATCAGGTCATTTTTGAAGGGGGCCTGAGGCCTGCGATAGAGACGTTTAGCAGGAACTGATTGTACCACTTCGGTGGAATGAATGCGCTCGTGAGAAACGTCGGAAGGTAAGCGAATGTTGCAAGGAGCGGCCACTTCCTTGCTTGGGGAAACGTGATGAAGAACAATCCAATGTTGCAGGCAATGGCATAGGCAAACCAATTAGCCATGTTATTGAGCGCTCTTGGAAGGTAGTCAAAGATGTGGTGCGTCCATGTGTAAACATGCACGAATACCAACATGATACTGAAGATGCGGATACTGAACGCCAGAGTCTCCATTGCCACCTCGCGAAACAGGCCATTTTTTCACTTGTACGTCAGGATGACTCTTTTTCTGACAAATCAGCGCGAGGACATCACAACAAGAATCCACCCACGCGGGCCTGTCTCGAACTCGGAGTTCCCAAAATGCCTTCATCGAATTTCAGTTCCTCAAACGGCACGGGCGTCCGTACTCTTGGCCACAGCCCGCGAAGAGCCCTCTTGGGCTTCATCGCCGCTGCTAGCCTCTTTCTGGCAGGGGGCTGCGATCGGCTTGCTTCCGCCAAGGACGCGGTGCTCGACGCGGTGTCGGAACGCGTACCCGCTCCCATCGTCCACGAGCTCGACCAAACAACGTGGCGTGCCATTTCGGCGCGCTCGCGCCTCGTCGAGGATGCGGCAGCAAAGGCGGAGCTCGCGGCGCTCGCAGAACCCCTCACACGCGCTGCCCAATCGCGTGGAGTGGAAGCGAACTGGAACTTCCACATCGTGCTTGCAGCGGAGCCTAACGCGTTCGCTCTGCCGGGCGGAACCATCGCCGTGCACACGGGGCTTATCGCGCTCTCACGCACGGGCGAGGAGTTCGTCGGTGTCCTTGGCCACGAGGTCGGACACGTTGTCGCACGTCATGGCGTCAAGGGCTTAGTAACACGTGCCGGCGCATCGGTGGGACTCTCGCTGTTCTTGGGCGACGTGGGAGGCTTGGCCGCACTTGCCTTGGAGCAGGCGGTGGGCCTCGGCCTTTTGAAGTTCTCGCGCGATCAGGAACGCGAGGCCGACGACCTCGGACTCTCGCTTCTGCGCGACGCCCGTTACCCTTCCGAGGGCATGCCTCGCTTCTTCGCCGGTTTGCAGCGACTTGAAGAGGGCCGCACGGGAGAGCTGCCCGACGCCTTGCGCGGCTCGCTCGCCCTTCTGAGCACGCACCCCATGTCGGAGGAGCGCGCCGCGCGCATGAAGGCCTCCATCGGCGCAGACAAAGTAACAAATATGCCCGCTGGAGCCGGCGAGCGCTATGCACGTATGCGCCAGCGCGTACTCGCTAACCTGTCTAAGGAGGATCGCGAAAAACACGACGCGGTAGCGAAGTCGTTCGCGCGAATCCCCGTCAAGAATCCCTCCCGATGAGGACGCCGCTGTAACGTTAATACGACAATAGGGCAGGCCTACCACGGGAGGAAGCCATGCCCCATCGTTGTTCCGCGCGCGCGTTGGCGCGCACGGCCGTCACGTGCTCGACCATCGCCCTATGCACTGCACCCGCGCTTTCCCGCGCGGACTCCACGTGGGATCTCGTGGATGCCACCAACGCCGCGAGGCGCGACCACGGCCTCGGGCCCCTGCGCGTCGACGACAGCCTCCTCAAGGCTTCGGCCACGCACGCGCGCGATATGGCCACACGCAACTACTTCAGTCACTGGACCCCCGAAGGCTGGGATTTCGCCACGCGCATCTTCGGCTGGGGGTATTCCCGTTGGGCGGGAGTGGCCGAGAACATCGCCGCCGGCCAAACGGACGCGTGGGCTGTGGTGCGCGCCTGGCTCGCGAGTCCAGGCCACCGCGCCAATCTCCTCAATCCATCGATGCGTTCGCAAGGATCAGGTCATTTTTACGCGACAGCCTCTGCGTACCGGCATTATTGGGTGGGGCATTACGGGACCGACTGACGCGACGCACGCATGACACTCAAGGAGCCAGCACCGACTCCGCCGTCCAGCCTCTCGGATTGGCGGCCCCGGCGCCGCGCTCGGCCTTCACTGCGGCGGCGTCGATGGGCCCGGCGGAATTTCCGAAACTGGTGCGAACGTGGGTCAGGACTGCTGCTACCTCCTCGTCGGAGAGTTGCGCGAATCCCGGCATCGCGCTGTTGTAGGGTGTTCCGTTAACCGAGATAGGCCCCTGCAGCCCTCCCAGAACGATGCGCACGAGCACCCGCGGCTCCTTCGCTACCCAGTCGCTTGCCGCCAGGGGAGGGAACGCCCCTGGAATTCCCGCTCCGTCAGCCTGATGGCAGGCCGCGCAGACCTCACCGTAAGTCTTTACCCCGTCGACGACCTTGGGCGCTGCGGCCATGGCCACCTCTTGAGCCGCCCGCGCCGCACGCGCACGCTCAATTCCCGGACGCCCGAGTTCGGCCAAGGCCGCGCGGAGATCCTCGTTCCAATCAGCCTGAGCCCTTTCGAGGAACCAGTAGCCCCCCAGGTGCCCCAGGCCTCCTAGGGCGATTAATCCCGCGACTCCGAGCACAAGACTCGACCGTTTCGTTTCCACGTTTCCTCCTTAACCACCCTCCATCGGATGCTCTCTGCGCCTCAACGTATCGGAGTGTGGCTATCGGACGCGAGGACCAGGGACAACGCATCACCAGCTCCGTGCCCGTGTCGGGTCCTGCGTGAGCGGGAGGTCGGAGCCTGAGCGCGGTCAACCCCGGGACAATCGGAGCACTATTGCTTAGAGTTCCGCTCAGGCCCCTTCCGCAAAAGGACTCCCCCATGCGCACGCCTAAGGTCTTCGTGACCCGCCACCGCTGTACGTTCCTCGAACTCGACCCTTATGGGCACATGAACACCGTGCCCTACCTCACTCATTTCCTGAACAATCGTTTCCACGGAATGCGCGAATTCATAGAGCTCGACTTCAAGCGGATCACCGCGTTGCCCGTGTTCATCGTGACGCGCTCGCTAACGCTCGAGTTCATCCGTTCCGTGTTCGCGGACGAGGAGCTCTAAATCCGATCTTGGGTATCGTCCTGGCAAGAGAACGGCTGCCTGGTGAAGGCGGAAATGACCCGACTGGAGGCCGGCAAGCTCGCCGCGACGGCGGAAATGACGTTTCGTTGCGTGAGCCGGGAATCGGGCAAGCTCTGCCCTTGGCCCTCCGAGCTCGAGCACATCTTCTTCGAGAATGACTCGCGCGATCCCGAAAACTGATCCACGTTCGACGCGCAACCATTGGTCCACCGCACCCATCCGCACAACGGAGGTCGAAACCATGAGTCCGCGTAGCATCCACCAGGCCATCCTTTTCGTGTTTCCTTATCTTGGTTTTATCACTTCGAACGGCGCGTTGGCTCGCGGCCACGTCTGTCTGCCCGCCGCGCCGGAGGTGTGCCACGACCTCGTCAAGCTGAGGCACGCGCGCTGGGAGCCCGGCCGCGATGGTACTCTACGGCTCGTCGCGCGCGAGAACGCCACGAGGGTGTTTACCCGTTACGGAATCGGCGCGAACGAACCCGAGGGACTCGTGGCGCGCTTGCGCGTGGCATACGATTCCAAGGGAAGCGCGAGCGTGCTGGAAGACCTGACCCATGCCTACCTAGGCCAGGGACTCGTGGGCTCGGGGCGTCTCCTCGATGCAGCCGGCGAAACACGCATTGAGCGAGAGTATGCCGGCGATACCCTCGTTAAAGAAACACGCACAGGACCCGACGCGCGCGTCATGGTGCGCGAACGGGTCGCTGACGCGTCTGGCCGCCTCGTGCGAGAGCGCGTAACTATAGATGGACGCACAACGCGCCTTCGCAAGGCTGCTTTCGACGCCGCGGGACGTCTTACGAAGTTCCACTTCGAGGAAGGAGGACTCACGGGCGTGCTTTCCGTCGATTGGCGCAACGGCACCGTCGCGGTGGAAAAGTCGGGGGAGAGCGTGTTGGGCTCAAGGGCGCGTCGCGACATTTTCTCCTTCGAAGGGCTCGCCCCTCGCGAGTCACCTCTGCGCGAGGCTAACGACGGATTCCTCACCCGGGGCGGTTGCCTTCCCGGGGTCCCCGACGACGCATGCCTCTTCAAAACCTCGCACACCGGCCCTGTCGACCTTCATCCCGTCGACGATCTTGCGGGCCCCTTGACGCCCTCTTGGGGACCCTCCGCGGCGAGCAGCCACATCGAGAACGCAACATCGTTCACATACTGGACCACGGGCAGCGCCGACGCCGGCGCACGGCAAGTGACGGTGGAGAAGTGGTGCAACACCATCGATGCCCGGCGTGTGGATTGCTACTTCGAAACAGCGCGCGTCATAGAACGCACGACCACATGGAGCGCTAAGGTCACGCGCCGATTCACGCGCGGTGCCGATAACGGTTGGCGACTGAAGCAGGAGATCCACTTGTACGACAAGGGCGAGAAGACAGCCATAGATCGCGCCGACGTGCGCATCGATCGCAACGGACTCCCCCAAAGCGCGCGCACACAGCGCGAGGATTTCCGCCAGGGAACGGTCACCGAGGGGAGCGTCGACCTCACCTACGACCGCTCGGGGTGGTTGCCCTTATCTCGTGTCGAGAAGGGCGAACGCGTGCGCCCGACGCGCGCA
>JBIKVI010000342.1:0-4632 GCA_044356935.1 Silvanigrellaceae bacterium
TGCAAAGGACATGAAGACGAAACATGGCCCCTCGGTGACGAGGAGGGACTCAACCACCAGCGCATCTGCTTGGCCATCCCCGAGTTCCCCACGGCGTCTATCTACGAAGTCTGCAAGGAGGTTGCCGCATTGGCGGCGGCGGGAGCCAAAGGATGCTTGGGCGTCGTCCTCGACCAAGTCCAAGATCCCCGCAACTTCGGCTCAATCCTCCGTTCCGCCGCATTCTTCGGCGCACGCTTCGCCGTGTTCGGCGAGGACCGTCAGGCTGCGGTCACATCGACCGTGGTCAAAGCCTCTGCGGGCGGAGCGTTCCACCTTAAATTGACTCCCGTCGTGAACCTCAACCGCGCCCTCGCACAACTCAAAGAGGCAGGCGCTTGGATCGTTGGAAGCGCGCTTTCCGACGCTGCGGTCGCCCCGTCCGCTGTGCCGGCTGACCGCGCTTATGTTCTCGTTCTGGGCAACGAAGGCAAGGGCATGCGCCAGGAGGTCGCGCGCAACTGCGACTTCGTCGTTCGGATTCCCGGCGGGACCACCACGGTGGACTCTCTCAACGTGGGCGTGGCCGCGGGCGTTCTGCTCGCAAGCCTTCCCACAGCCATCCTTCCTGCGGCGGCACAGGCCGAGTAACATCCTCCGCATGGAGGATCTGCAATGGCGTTGCGTTTCCTAGTCGAACCCCCCGGCACCCTCGAGAGAGCTCCCGTGCTGGGGGTCGACGCGCCCCCCGACTTCCTCAACCGTTTCGTTCCGCTGGTGGAATCCTCCAATGCCTTGGCGGGCCTCTCGCTGGGGTCTAAGGTTGCGACGGATGCGACGGATGCGACGGATGCGACGGATGCGACGGTTGTGGATCTGGCGCTGCCCTCAGGCGGCGCTCGATACATCTTGACGCTGGAGAGCTCGCTCCCTGACGCCTTAAGGGTCAAAGCCCATCACGGAATTGTGCTCGCGGACGCATCGCCGAAGCCAGGTCTCCCGCCCGGCCGAAGTTGGAACCCTCCCGCAGCCGATGGACTCTTTTTCGTGGGCGATGCCACCTCAGCCAAGAGCCTCCCCCCCCTCGCAATTTCCACTGCCGATTGCCTTGCCGTAGCCATGGTGGCTCGCAGTGGGCCGCACGTGGGAGCTGCCCTGGTGCATGCCGGTTGGCGGGGGTTCACGGGGGGGATCCTGCACGACGCCCTCGACCGGATCGTCGATGGTCTCGCACGGCGGGACGTTACCCCGACTGTGACGCTCAACCACCTGGAGATTGTCATTTCGCCTGCGGTCTTCGGTTCGACCTACGAGTGCGGAACCGAAGTGGAGTCGGCACTGCGAACGCACTTCGCGCAGCGCGTAGCCCCTCGTGTTGCTCCTTCTGAACGAGCAAACCTCGAGTCGCTTTACGACCAGTGCATGCGCCGGCGTTCCGATGCGCTTGAGGGGAAAATCCATCCGGACCTCCAACTCCTGGCCGTATTGGACCTCGCGGCTCGAGGAGTGAACCCCGACCGCGTGACCATTCTGCGCGTGAACACCGCGGGACACCCTCGACTCCCGAGTTACCGGCATGCGACAAGCATAGGAGCCGACGCGCGCGCGCGGATGTTGAGCCACCTGCTGCTTGTGTGAAGCGCTTCGCTCGTGCTACCACCGACAGTCATTGTATTCTTGTCATGCCGAAAACAGGCTTGCACGCCTGATCATCACGCACGCGTCCCGAGGGTGGCCCATGCAGGAAAATTCAATCGCGCACCGTTACGCGCTCGCCTTCTACGTCGTTTTCGCGGCCTACGTCTGGTACGTTTTCCACGGTCTCGGCTTATTCGTCGCCACGCACTACGTTCCCCAGTCGACCTCGGGCTTCAGCGTGCTCAACCCGAATTTCACCACCTGGAACAACGGCATAGCCACGGCACTCGCCCTGGTGGTCGTCGTGGGCCTTCTCGCCTGGCAGAAACTCAAGGACTACGTCGTCGACTCGGGAGGCGAGCTCACGCGCGTCTCTTGGGCCGAGCTCAAGGAAACCCAGCGCGCCACCATCATCGTGTGCATCCTGGTTATCGTCGCGTCCATCTTCCTTTTCTGCGCGGACTTCGTCTTCCTGAAGCTCGTGAATCTCGTCCTCAACACCGCCGCCTGAACGCCGGCTACAGGTAAGGGTCCATGGAAAACAAGGAAATCTCCACGGCCGAGCAGGCCACTCCGCCCAAGAACGAACGCTTCAAGTGGTACGCCATCATTACCCAATCGGGTATGGAGAAGAAGGCGAAGTCCACGCTTGAAGAGCGCATCAAGAAGATGGGCTTGGCGGAGTCCTTCGGGCAAATCGTGATCCCCTCGCAGCAGGTCGAGAAGATCGACGAGAAGGGCAAAAAGAAGTTCGTCGAGCAGAAGATGATGCCGGGCTACATCCTCATCCAAATGGAGATGACCGACCCAGCCTTCCATTGCGTGAAAGACACACCGAAAATCTCGAACTTCATCGGCGCATCGCACACCAAAATGCCGCCACCGGTTTCCGATGAGGAAGTCGACCGCGTCGTGAATCGCGCCGCGCATATCGCCAAGGAGGTCGCCGCGCGGCCTAAGGCCTCGTTCGAAAAGGGCGAAAAGGTCCGCGTCATCGACGGTCCGTTCACCAACTTCGTTGGCGACGTCGACGAGGTGAAGGCAGACAAGATGAAGCTGCGATTGCTTATCTCCGTATTCGGGCGACCGACTCCGGTGGAGCTCGAGTTCATCAAGGTCGAGAAGATCAAGGAAGGCGAGTAACGATGAGGGCGAGGTGACTCGCCCTCTTTTTTTGTTCGCCAAGACGTACTGATACACCGAGTCGGCGTGAGCGTCGGCCGTGAATCCGAAAGGTCTTTCCATGGCTTCACGGCAGGTCACTTATTCCGACTACTTGAAAATCGACGGGCTCCTCTCCTTGCAGGCTCCCAAGAGCCAGGAGAGCCAGAACCCGGCGCATGACGAGATGCTCTTCATCATCGTGCATCAGGCCCACGAACTCTGGTTCAAGCAGATGCTCCACGAGCTTGGCTCGGTGGTTCGCGCTTTTTCCGAGGTCACCGTCGACGAAAAGAACATGGGGACCTGCGTAGCGCGCCTGGAGCGGGTCAAGGAAATCCAGAAGCTGCTGGTGGACCACATCCGCGTCCTTGAAACCATGACGCCCCTAGACTTCCTTGAGTTCCGCGATCTCCTGACGTCGGCGAGCGGCTTCCAGAGCGTCCAGTTTCGCAAAGTGGAACTCACTCTTGGCCTACGCGGAGGCGAAAGGTTTGGCTGCCCCGCAAGCCCCTACGCTGCGGCCATATCGGCACCCGAACTCGCCGAGCTCCGTTCGCTCTCAGGTGAGCCTTCGCTCTTCGATCTCGTGGAGCGCTGGCTCGAGCGTACACCCTTCCTCGACGTGGAAGGTTACAGTTTTTGGATGAGTTACCGCGGAGCCGTCACGAGCCGACTAACCGCCGATCGCGACACCATCGAAGCGCATCCGAGCCTGCCAACCGAGAGCAAGCAAGGGCAGTTGGCGGAAATCGAAAAAACCGCCCGTAGCTTTGAGGCGCTCTTCGACGAAGAAGTCCATGCCACCCTGGTCAAGGACGGCCACCGGCGCCTTTCTCTGCGCGCGACGCACGCGGCACTCTTCATCCACCTCTACCGCGACGAGCCTATTCTCCACTTGCCGTTCCGCCTGCTCACGCTGTTGGTCGACATCGACGAACTCCTGCAAACCTGGCGAGCCCAGCACGCCATTATGGTGCACCGCATGATCGGGGTGAAGGTGGGAACCGGTGGCAGCTTGGGCTATTCGTACTTGAAGTCGACGGTAGAAAGGTCAAAGGTTTTCGATGACTTCTTCAACCTCTCGACCTTCCTCATTCCTCGTTCAGCACTCCCCGCATTGCCGAGGGAACTCAAGGAGAGGCTGGCGTTCGCGTTTCGACCCGAGAGTCGTTGACCGCTTCTTGGGCGCAGGGCAAGCCCGAAAGCTGCTCGTCGACAGTCATGGAGAGTTGCATGGGCTGCAAATCGCGCGGCCACAGCCTTTTCCTTGTATTTCCTGGACCTCCACTTCAGAATAACATGAAATTCTGAAGTGGAGGTTCTGTTTGTACGACCGCGAAGTCAATTTAAATAGCCAAATAGACAACAGTTTTTTTCTGTGGGGGCCCCGGCAATGCGGCAAGTCAACCCTCCTAAAACAGCGCTTTCCGACCGCCTTTCGAATCGACCTCTTGCTGAGCGCGGAGTTCATTCGATACACGCGTGCCCCTGGCTCGCTCGCACAGGAACTCAGAGCGCGGTTCGAGGGTATCGAACGCGGCGATAGGCCATTCGTGGTCATCGATGAAATCCAAAAAGTTCCTGCATTGCTAGACGAGGTTCACGCGCTGATTGAGGGCGAGGGAATCCGGTTCGCACTGTGCGGATCCAGTGCCCGCAAGCTGCGACGAGGGCATGCGAATCTCCTGGGAGGACGCGCGTTACGGTATACGTTGTTTGGGCTGGTATCGAAGGAGCTCTCCTCCGACTACGATCCGATTCGCATGGCAAACCATGGATGCCTTCCTAAAACTGGCCCTGTTGGCGTCACCTAGCCCCATCGTATCCCCGGCAGTTTCCAAGGGAATCTTT
>JBIKVI010000343.1:0-4608 GCA_044356935.1 Silvanigrellaceae bacterium
CAAGGAACGAACACGTCACGGCGCGACGCGATCGTCGGCCTCGGTGCGCTTGCCATAGGGTCAGCATTCGCGAGTTCTTCCCATGCGGGTGCGGCGACGCGGCAATCCGATCTCTTCGAACACCCTCTCTTGCAGGCATCGCCGCAATGGACGCTGCTCGAAGACGGACGCCTCGCCCTATGGATGCTCACTCGAAGCGGCGCGCACGCCCTCCGGCTTACCGCGGCCGACACCGCGAGTGGCGACCTCCTCGCTGCGGCTGGGCTGGCGCGCGAGGGCCTCGAGCCCGCCGAAGCGGGTCTCATCCTCCTGCCATCCCCTCAGGAACGTCATCCTGAGCTCGTGGAACTCGCACGCTCGCGAGGAGCGCTCGACGCGCACGGATTGCCCGTCGTGCGTTTCTTCGTCGAATCCGCCGCCATTCCTGACGCGCGTGGTCCGCTCGTAACGCTGTCTCTGCCACGTGCCGCCGTTGGCTCAGTCGCCGAAGCCGAAGGTTTCTCGTTCCTGTTCGGCTCCTGCATCAATCCGGGCATCGCTGAACGCGTTGCCGTGCTCAACGCCATGGCGCTCGTGCCTGCGGACTTCTGTTTCCTCCTCGGCGACTCCACCTACTTCCGACCGCAGGACTGGAACACGCGCGATGGCATGCTGGCGCGATGGGCCGAGAATAGGGCCCTCAAGGCCTTCGCCGCGCTCGGCGCCTCCAAACCCATCCTCGCCATTTGGGACGACCACGACTACGGACCCAACGATTCGACGGGCAAGTTCCCCAACAAGGCCCTCTCCCGCGCCGCTTTCCTTTCCCACTTTCCGCGCGACGTACAGGGACCGGAGCGCGAAGGCACGGGCATACATTTCACCCTCAAAATCGGTGGAACGCGCCTGGTGTTCCTCGACGACCGCACCTGGCGCGATCCCACCCCTTGGATCACCCGCACCGGTGGAGCCTACCTTGGCGACGAACAGTTCCGTTGGTTCCAAGACGTCGTCGAGATGCGGGACTACTCGCGCCTCGTTGTCGCAGGTGGGAGCCAGTTCTTCGCCCCTAATCCCTTCAAGGAATCTTACCGCAGGCACTGCCACGAATTTTCGGAGTTCACGGCCCTGCTCCGCGATACCCTGGAGGTGCCTGTGACGTTCCTTTCGGGCGACGTGCACCTTACGGAGGTCACCGCGCTCGATGGCGTCTTTCCCCATGGCGGACACGAGCTCACCAATTCAGGGATAGGTAACAATCCCGTGGGCGTCCTGCGCGCCTTCAAGCGCCTCAACCGCAGCGCCTACCTCTACGATCGCGGACTCACGTTCGCGCGCGTCACGGTGCTCGAGGATGCGGTTTGGTTCGAACACTTCAATGCTCAAGCCAAGTTGCTCGCGCGCCTTCGCTTTCCCACTTTCGCGCATTCAAGAACACGATGACGGACCAAGCCTTGGAGCGCTACCGCGAACAACACAAGAAACGCCTCTCGTGGATGCCATGGTTGTATTTCTCGCTCAAGGAACGCCACCGCACATGGGCGGAAGCCTGGCAGACGGAAGTCCAAGCCGCGCTGCTCGCGCTTGAAACTGTTACCTTGGGGGAAGGGTGTTTCGTGTCGCCGGAGGCTAACGTCTTCGGCGAGCCAGGACGCCCCGTCGTCGTGGGCGATGGGTGCGCCATCGCCGCACAGGCCTTCGTGCATGGTCCAGTCCGACTGGGCGCGCGTGTCAGCGTCAACGCCCGCACCTCCATCGATGGAGGCTCCGCCGGCGTGGAGGTCGGCGAGGACACCCGCATCGCAACGGGCGCGGCCATCTACGCGTTCGACCATGGCATACGCCCCTCACGCACTGTGAGGGAACAACCCGTCACGTCGCGCGGCGTGCGCATAGGGCGCGACG
Organism: Silvanigrellaceae bacterium; assembly: GCA_044356935.1. Taxonomy (GTDB): domain Bacteria; phylum Bdellovibrionota_B; class Oligoflexia; order Silvanigrellales; family Silvanigrellaceae; genus JADCJN01. Next base: position 1,885 of record JBIKVI010000343.1, read on the forward strand.
TGTGGATTGGGGCCAACGCCTGCATCACCGACGGCGTCACCATCGGCGACCACGCGGTAGTCGGCATGGGGGCCGTGGTGACGCGCGACGTGCCCGAATGGGCTATTGTCGGCGGATCGCCGGCACGAATCATCGGCGACAGGAGGAACAAGGCATGACGACGATCCAGGAACGTATAGTAGCCAAGCTCGCGAGCGACTTCCTCGAAGGAACGCGCGAGGTGGTCAACGAAAGCCATATGCACGCAGTGGCCCGCGGCAGCGAGACCCATTTCAAGGTCGTCATCGTAAGCGAGCGCTTCGAGGGACTTCCCACGCTCAAGCGGCACCGCCTCGTTCAGGGCCTCCTGGCCGAAGAAATCGCTCTCATCAAGGCCATGAGCTTGCACACGTTCACGCCCGTCGAATGGGAGTCCCGCTCCGCGGACGGCGGGCCCACCAGTCCAACGTGCGCAGGAGCACGCAAGGCGAATCCTTGACGCCCGTTAGAATCTTTCAGGCGACCAAAACGTAGAATCGCTCCGAGGCCAATATGTGCACGTTCGGCCGAGGAAACTGTCATGCTTAAATTTTCCCGCTGCGTCTTCGGAAGGTCATGGGCCGCGGCGACTTCCTGTCTCGGTCTGAGTCTAGGTCTCGTCCTCGCCGCCACAGGTGCTTGCCGCAAACCATGGCCTGACGCCTCGGGCGCGTCGAAATCCCTCGACACGGCTCGCGTCGCTTCGAAAGAGCCTCGCTTCCAATGCAGCGACCGCATGGTGCCCCAGGAGTTCCTGGCGTTCGCCGAAGAGCGGGGTGTCGACCGAGTCAAGGCCTCGGAGCTCTTCCAGAAGATGCTTGAAGTAAAGGGACTCACCGATCCCGTGACCGGATTCGCAACTGCGATCGAGCAGGTCCCAAGCATTGCCGTGGGACTCGAAGCCGCGAAGTCCGGCGCGGGCGCCTTTTATGTCGAAGCCGATGTCCACAACCTCGGGGGCCTCAACGCGGCGCTGACTTACGAAGAAGCGAATACGGTTTACCGATTCTACGCGCGGACCCTGCACGACAACCTCGACGCCATCCTTCACACGGGGGGAGTAGAGGATGGCCAGCTCTGCGCCATACGTCACGGCGGAGACGAATTCTCGTTCGTCCTCATGGCCCGGACGGGGCTCACGAAAGAGGCCATCGTTAGCGCCATCGAGAAGTCCCGCGCTGACATTTCGACCTACGTTGAGCGCTACCCCTGCAGCCTAACGGCTGGTTCAAATACAATGCGCGTTGCCTCGCCGAGATAGCCCATCCCAAACACGCCTTCGACGTCACGGGTCGCTACAAGGGAACAGGACTGCACATGGGTGTCGTCGCGCTGACTCCCCAGGAACTGCCGGCAGATCCGGCTGCGCAACGAAAGGCCCTCAAGGAGCCCGTCTTCGATGCCGTCGACGTGGAGCTCAAGGCGTCCAAGGCGAAGCCTGCCGGCGCCACTCAGTGCGTCTTCTGAAGGTGAAGGAGTGATGGGGGGCGGGAACCACCCCGTCCAAGACCCCCGGCGCCGCGCGTAAACCCTCCTTACCCGAGGGCGGCCAATGTCTCCTCGAGCAAGCCCTTATCGAGCAGATTCTGCGCCAATTGAGCCCGCGCACCCTCCACTACGTGCGCGGGAGCGCCTTGGGTGAACGATTCGCTGCCGAGCTTGCCTTCGACGTTGCGGATGTTGGCGTGGATCCTCTCGAGCCTCTTGGCCATTTCCGCACGTTTTCCGTCGACGTCCACCGTATCCGGCAAAATCACGAAGTACTTGAGTTCGCCCGCGGCCAACGAAATCGCACGGCTCGGTTTTTGCGACGCGAAGTTCACCTTCACCTTCGAGAGCGCCTCGAGGACGGTGACGAATCGGGCAAGGCGGATTTCGGGCGCGTCGACGATGACCTGCAGCGTCTCCCCTGGGTGTATGGAAAAATCACCACGGATACGGCGCACACCGGTGATGACCGAACGCACGACGTCCATCTCGGCGAGGGCGGCCTCGTCGGACGTGCTGGCTGCGGGCGGCTCGACGAGCCGCTCGAGGCCAATGGTCCGCCCGTCGCGCGTTCCGCGTCCCATGCGCTGCCAGATTTCCTCGGTGACGTAAGGCATCAGCGGATGGAGCAAACGCAAGGAACCCTCGAGCACCTGCAACGCCACCGTGACCGTGGCCCTTGCCTCGGGAGTGCTGGCCGCCTCGCCCTGGATGCGCGGCTTGATGAGCTCAACGAACCAGTCGCACAGACGCATCCACACGAACTCGTAGGAGGCCTTGGAGTACTCGGCGAATTCGTACTCGTCGATGGCCTTGAAGGAACGACGCAGGGTCTGTTTGTACTCCGTGAGGATCCAGGCCAGGGCCGGATCGGACTGGTTCCACTGGAGCTCATCGACGCTCACCCGGGACGGATCCACGCCCACGGCCTCGGACGCCATGACAAGGTAACGCGAGGCGTTCCACAATTTATTGGCGAACGTCTTGCCGATGTCGCAACTCGCTTCATCCCACTTGATGTCGCCGCCGGTTACGAGCTGGTTGATGAGCGAGAAACGCAGCGCGTCGGTTCCGTACTTCTCGATTATTTTGAAGGTGTCTGGGAAGTTGCCAAGCGACTTGCTCATCTTGCGGCCCTGCTTGTCGCGCACAAGACCCGTGAAATACACGTGGTGGAAGGGCGTTTTCCCCATGAAATGCTTGCCGGCCATCACCATG